>CACYCS010000050.1 GCA_902773005.1 uncultured Erysipelotrichaceae bacterium | reverse complement strand
GCCCAGCTCTCTCGTGGCGGCCGCACGCTTTCTCGCCGCCGCGGGAGAGAGGTCCATTCGAGCGATCGGATGGGCCTTTTCCTTTGTTTGGGCCGTCTTCGTGGTCGGACATTTCTCGTCCGCGCCTCACGTAGTCGACATTGCATAGAAAGGCAGCGGATGGGCTTGATATCGCGCCCCTTGCGATTGGACTTCGCCGGGGATTGACGGCTAAATAGCAAGCGATATGCTGCGCCCTAATAGCAAAAGACGAAGGCGATAACGCCTTCGTCCTGATTCTGTGAGGGATATTGGTAGCACTCATCATTTGGCCGTTTGGCCTTGTATCCCCTACGTATGCACATATTTTGGCCCAGACTTTTATGACATTCAAGACATGCTGGCGGACATCATTTGTCCTCCGTCTTCGGGATGTAATTGATCAGTTCGCGCGATCGAGTGGGCATTTGTTTCGTTAAACCACTGGGCAAGCAGGACATTTGATGTCCGGATACTTAAGAAGAAAAACCCTCTGAGAGAAGTTTCAGCGTAGATATCAGGTGGCTAGCCGTATCTTCAATTCACTTAGTTGCGCTCATTGAATGCGCGCTGACGAGAGCGGATTGTTGCTATGTTTTGTCTCAGAGGTAAGCCTATGATTGCAGGAGAGCTGGATTGTCTGCGAATCATAGGCTTGTTTCAGGCTGCAGTTGTTGATGCTTCCACCATGCAGCCATCGGTGGAAGCGATCGAATTATGTGCCCATGCAAAACATGGGTCAAGTTCCCTTAAATAAGGTCGAAAGGACACTACATGTCCGCCTTTTTTCTTAGTTTCAGGTCCCCATCGAACTATTCTGGTTCCCTTGATTACGGGAGGGCAAGACAAACGATGTCCTCATATTATTCATTAACACCCGTGCGCACAATGCGGATAAAATATCGGTACAGTACGAAAGGAGAACCATATGCCTCATTCTTCTGGTGGCGGATCTAGCGGTGGCGGTGGCGGATATCATTCCGGTTCCGATGGCCCCCGCGGTCCTCGTTGTTCCTCACGTCCCTTCGCCGGCGGGACGCCCTATGTTTATTACGACCGGCACTTGCATCCGCACATGTGCTATTGCAGCGAAGACCCGACCAAGGCGTCCCCGCGCTCGCGCATTGCGTCCTATATCTTTTTGGGGATCTTCGCAATCGCGCCCCTAGCCGTCGTGATCTTCACGGGCTTCCATAACCCGAAGAAGCTCGCAACCGATTATGTCGCGAACATAAAGATCGAAGATCGCATCGATACGTTGACCGCGGAAGAAGAAGCGACCGTGCAAGCTACGTTCCAAGAGTTCTATAACGTCACTGGCATCGCCCCTTACCTCGTCACGATGGAAAATGATGCTTGGAAGGCGAGCTACGCAAGCCTACAGGACTATGCCTATCGCTATTACGTGGGCGAGTTTGGAAACGATGAGTCCCATTGGCTGATCGCCTATAGCGGAGACGCAGGCTTGCCTAGGGTCAATTGGCGGTTTGAGGGGATGCAGGGCAATAACACCGACAATATCCTCACGACTCGCGTCACCGACCGCTTCAACGAAGCCATGTACAAAGGGTTGTCCGATTCCGCCTACACCGTCTCTAGAGCGGTCGACGAGGCATTCAAAGGGATCCTTCCCGGCATCATGGATAGTTCCTTCTACGTTCCGACTCCCGTCCTCATCTTCGTGATTGCCTGGGCGGCTATCTCTAGCGGCGCATTAATCTATAACGTCATTCAGGGCAGCCGCGCCAAATACATGAAGAACGCGGTCAAAGCCCCCGAAGGCACAACGCTAAAGACCTGCGCCCATTGCGGCGCCCAGTATTACGATGGCACCGTCTCCCGCTGCCCCAAATGTGGCAATGCGGTCCCTGACAGCAGATTCGCCTCTTTTGGCCACGATCGATAAAAAACATTTATAGAATTCGCAAAATAGGGTAGCGCGCACCGAATTGCCTCGACTGCGCGCTTTTTTTGGGTTATTCATGCACCTTGTTTGAAAAACGAGATACATCTTTTCTTTCTGTGCGCGTTAAGGCATAATGTTGCGTTTGCGCTGGGGGTACGCAAGAATGTCCTATGCGCTTAACTTTGGGCTTTCAGCCCGTTGGAGCCAATGATGGAAAAAGATTATGTGATGTTCGTGGATTCAGACTGCGATGTCGATCCCGAGTTCTGCGATAGCCATGGCATGAGGCTGATCTCGATGCCCTATATCGTCGACGGAAAAGAGGTATACCCTTACGTCGACTTCAAAACCTTTGACGACCAAGCCTTCTACGATATGCTGCGCAAAGGCGTGCTTCCCACGACCTGCGGCTTGTCGCCAGCGACCTACACCTCCTATTTCGAGCCCGTCCTCAAAGAAGGGAAGGATATCCTTTACGTCCATTTCTCCGCGGCCATGACCGGAACTTTCTCGGCCATGAAGATCGCAGTAGATGAGCTGAAGAAGAAATACCCAAGCCGCCGGATCGAGGCAATCGACACCAAAGGCATCACGATCTTGCCCTGCGCCATCCTCATCGAGATGGCAAAGCTATATGACGAAGGAAAGTCAATCGACGACATGAAGGCGTGGGCCGATCAAGAAGTCGACCACTTCGCCGTCTATTTCTTCGCCGATGACCTTAAGTTCTTCGCGCGAAGCGGACGCGTCTCCGGCATGGCGGGATTCATGGGCAACATGATCGGATTAAGGCCCATCATCCATATCTCCCAAGAAGGGAAGATGGAATCCTGCGACAAGGCAATCGGCAGGATGGCCGCGATCAACAAGATCTTGGATTACGTCGAGAAGACGGAAGACCATATCCAAGACCACGTTGTGGTGGTGGGACATACAAACGCCCCGATGCTTGCCTCAAGACTAGTGGCAGAACTCCATAAGCGGTATGGCAAAGAACTTCAGATCGTCACCCGCTCCGTCAACCCCACGGCCGGCAGCCATTGTGGACCCAATGCCGCAGGCGTAGCCTTCCACGCGAAATCAAGATAGGAATATCTTCAGTAGTTTGCCCTCATATGAAGGATTTGAGGGCTTTTTTCATTTTTTAGCAAGTTTTTTCGGACTTTTCGCGTCCTCACATAGTCTTAGGTTCGCCTCTATTATTAGTGAGAGGCTTATATGCCCATCGTCATTTCAGGAGTAGATATGGACTTATTTATTCAAGGCGAACATAACTTCTTTCTTTTTCAAGATATCGTCTCTGATTTTATGGGCGCGGTCAAAGGGCGTACTTGGGCGGCGTTTAAATCCAAGGATTTTGGGCTCGGAACAGTTTCATATTACGCTGGGATATCCTGGACCGAAATCTTTATTGAAAAGCTGCTTTCCAAACCAACAACCGACCTTTGGGAAAAGGTGCACAGCCAATTGATCCCCTGGATGATCACAACGAATCGCGCGATTTTGAAGAGTCAAGTGATTCGGAAGGAGAGAAGCGAATTCGATTCAGATTATCGCGAATTAGAAAAGGAAGCGGATGCGTTTCAAATCGAGATTAGCGAAGACGGCGAAAGCTTCATTGCACATCTAGAAGGAGAAATACTCGATGCGTTTCAGGAAGCGACGCATTTCCACAAAGAGTCCCAACGCCTTGAGCCAAAGCGAATCCGCGATTTGTTTTCTAGATACTATCGAATTGAGCCAGATGAGATGGAAGAGGAAATAACGATGTTCTGCATGTTTCATAAGCCGGGTGCCATGGCTACGCGATTTGAGAATTGCTATTCGACCGAGAGGATAAATATATGAGCAGGGATCTTTATATATACAAATTGAAAAAAGTAGGGGACGAAATTCCGAAAGTCATCAATTACGATACGGAACATTTGCCGGACGGTTATCGAGAGTTTGGAATAGATTATGTTCCTTGCGGAGCTGAGCCATACGGGAAAAAAGTCACCATCAAAGAAACCGCGATTGACTGGGATAAGGTTTGCCTCGATCGCTTTGGTAAAAAATCCAGATGCTGGAGGCTTTTGTATCTCGGGCATGAGGTCGATTATGGGTATGAATTTTTGGACGATGATGGAACCCCGATGGGCGAAGTCTATGCAAGCGAAGTCAAATCTGATTATTCCTATATAAGCAGCAGAGAGGCAATTGTTCTTCGCATGGAATACATCAGCGGCTTCGACAATTATTATTGGGATGATTTGGATGACGGAATCTTATGTAAGGAGAGCCTTGTGCCGCTTATTAAATCCATAGTCGATGAGGCCGATCCAGATGGATACTCCAATGAATATTATGGAGGCCGCGTTTTTCCGTTACTTCGCGCCTATTTCACGGACTTGGAGGAAGGGGAATCCCTCCTTACGATTATTGATTGAGATGGGGTAAAGCATGATATACATTACCGGAGATGGGCCAGGGGATGTCGTCCTCAAAAGGCTGAAGAAGTACTTCAAAAATCGCTATACAACGGACAAGGATTATCTTTTCGTTCTGGGCGGGGCGGGCATTGTCGAAAGTGAGGAGAATTGCCGCATCTGGGACTATTGTTTGCTTGGTCCGACCGTGTTTTTCCTCGAAGAAAGCCAATTGGTCAATCGCTTCCCTGTCGTGACCAAATTCGGGGCGAAATGCCGCCGCCTGTATCGGAATGTGTTCCAAATCATTCACGGTGAACTCGTGACCGTAAATGGTCTTAGTTTCCTCACGCTTGGCGGACTGTCGGGCGAAGAGAAGGACCTCGGCATGATCGAATGCGCCTTGAAACACGTGGAAGGGCAAGATCGAAAAATCGATTACTTGCTTTCTCCGCGTAAGATCAACGGGCAAGCTTTCGCCCGCTTGAAACAAGAAGTGAGCCCAAGCCGATATTTCGTTGGGCGAAGCGAAGGAGAGGCCCGCCAGAGCAAGGCCAGGTTTTTCGATGACGAGGTTCTAGAGATCAAATCATTGTTCATTGGGTCTCGCCCCATTACTTATCCTGTCGTGTTTGGCCGCGACAATTCCTTATATAACGAAGAAACGCGTCGCAGAATCAAAGGGTCTCCTAACGATCTTCCAGAATGGTATTACGAGGCATCAGGCTTCTATTGTTCGCTCCGAGGCGTCACCGATGTTGCCTTTACTAGATCCTTGACTAGCAATCATCTCGATAAGGATGCATGCGTGTATCTTCATTACCATGGGAAATTAAAGCACAAGGACTTATTCGAACCAGCAAACCGGGAGGAATGGGACGCTAGAGTTTACGGGGGCTACGCCGCGAAGATCGTTTTGGGACTAGAAAAATATTCGCCTCACCTTAAGCTCGATAAACTCAAGGCAGCGGTCAATCATAATTATGACCACTATAATCAGAGGGTTGAGTTGTTTTGGTTTCCAGATTTTCAAGATATTGTCCAGAGGCCTTTTCCCGAAGTGAAGACCCCTCATTACGTTGAAAGACATAGTCGCGAGAAAGCCCAATATGTCGTAATGGAAGGTGACATTGTGCTATCGGAGTTCCTAGAAGAGGAAAACGCGGTGAATTATGCAAGGCTATATGCCAAATCCAGATCATCGGACAAGAGCTATTCTGAGACACCATTCGATTCGGATTCCGATATCATATCCACTTACGATTTTGAATCCGACAATCGCGCAAGGCGTATCGTCGTGCGCAGACTTCCCTACGACAAATAACTATTCCGATTTTCATATCACACAAGGATAAACAATTGCTTTCATTTTGATAAAGCACGACGAAATTCAATTACATTTAAGAAACTAGTTAACATTACTAGTCGAAAAGGCCAGTTTTTGAGAAAAACAATATCTTGAAAAGCGTGCACAGGATGACAACCGATGGTCGATCTATGCCAATTACTGATATCTTGTCGTGGCATCCAGTTCCATTTTCGTTCGCCCTAGTTCATTATGTTGTAGAATGATATCGATAATCCAGGGGGTCGCTTATGAAATTCAATAAGCCAATATTCGCAATGGCTGCCGTTATCTCGGGGAGTTTGGCTTCGTGCGGCATTGCCAGTAATCCGTTTACGCGCCATAGCAGCAATGGAGTCAGCAATTCCAACACGGCCCTGGAAAGTTGGCTTACCCCTCCTAGCAGTGAATCAACGAATGAAAGTCGCACCGGCCCCGGCAGCAAAGGAGGAGCGGACAACGATATTATCAACATCGAGGTTCCGTTCTGGTGCGTGAACCTGGCTGAGATGCGAATGGAGGCTGCCTACGATGCTATCGCTTCGGAATATGGCGACTTCGGCTACAAGATTTATGAGGGCGATATATATGGCGTGAGGGATAGTTTCGATGCTGACATTGTTATCGCAAGAAATGATACCGTCAGGCGTTACTTCGAATATGGCCTCATCGATTACATCGACGACAGGTATTCGCTTGACGCCATAAACGAACAACTCAAAGCCGCGTTGCAGTTTGCCATGAATGATGACGGGGCTATTTTCGCCTATCCTTTGTCGGCCTATAGCAGCTTTGCTTTGTTTTATAACAAGGCCTATCTCACCGAGGACGACGTCACTGATTGGGCATCGCTTCTTCAAAAAGCTGAGTCCCTAGACAAAAAGGTTTACTGGCAGGCCACGAATGCTTGGTATGGGTTTCCTTTATTGAATGCATTCGGATGCGAGTCTAAATGGCAAATTGACTTATATGGTCATGCTACGGGCTATTATGATGACGTAGCACAATATGGCCTGCACGCTCTTCGGCATTTCCACGATATTTGCCAATTGTCTTCGCTGAATTATGTCGACGATGCCAGCACGGCTGGCGATGATGCAATCGCCTTTGTGACGGGAGAGTGGAACATGAATGTCCTCTCTTCGAAATTCGGCGACGATTTGGTCGGGACGATATTGCCTTGCTTGAATGGCGTTCAAATGAATACTTTCATTAGCAGCGATTACCTTGCAATCAATAGCCAATCGAGACACAAGGACTTAGCGAACGCAATCGCGTGGAATCTCACTAATGAACCGGCGCAGGCGCTCTATCTCAAGGAGCATGGTGTTGGAAATTCATTTATCCCCACGGTTTATAGCGTTAGGCGCGATGCGGAAATGAGCTACCCTGCACTCGGCGGCCTATTTGCGCAACAAGAGCAATATTGGGTCAATCAAGGCGCTTATCCTGGTCGTTGGTGGGACGCGATGTATGACCTCCTCTCTGGCGCAATCAATTTGCCTAACCCCGTAACCGACGAAGATATCGAACGTTTGCTGCAGTACTATGACGCCGCGATCGCTGATATGCTGAATTAGTTGAAGAAAAAGGGTGCGTGGCGTGGGGGATTATTGTCTAGGCTGGGCACCAAATAAGAGTAAGAAAAGCGCCTGTCGTTATGAGGTGACGGGCGCTTAAAGTTATATGGGCTTAGCGACGAGGACGTAATCGATGTTGCTGGTCTTATCCCTTACGTAAGAGAAGCTTAGGGATAGATTCACTTTGTTATGGTCTTTGTCATAGACTTCGACTTCCTTTTCGAAGTCTTCACCGTTGGCGGCGTGATTTTCGGCTTCCATCATGAGCGACTTAAGGCCTCTAGGGGAGACGATTCGTTTGGCGAATTCCCCATTGTTCAGCTCTTCCTCGACTTTGCTGGCATCGCAGCCGAATAGCTCTGCGATCGCATTTGAGGAGACTTCGTACCTCCATTTGTCGTAGACCTTGGTGACAAAGATGATGTTATCGGTTGAATATTGGGAGATGAGTTTCTTCTCCTCGGTCACGTTGAGAAGGCTCGTCATGTTGTGCGCGCTTCCATAGAACTGGTCCGCGCCTTCTTTCTTGCCAAGGTAATAGAAGTGAATCTCGAAGTAGGCTAGGGTTCCGTCGATCCTTCCAAATCTCACCGCGGCCGTATAGCCTAGTAGCTTATTCTCTTTGGCTTTGGCTAGGGCGTTAAACAATGCGGGGCGATCCTCTTCGGGGACGAATTGGTCGATGGCCACGAGGCGGTCCATGAAATCAGGGACGTTGACGGCCTGATAGAACTGCTCGTTGTAGCGGATGATGTCGACGTGCTCGCCTTTCAGCGAATAGATCGCGACCGGGCCTAAGATGTTATTGAGCATCGAATCGCTATAGATGTTCTTGTCGAGGAACTCCCTGATGCGGAATTGCTCATTGGCTTTGGCGACGAAGCCGCGGTGGTCCACCTTCTTCTTGTCGGATATCTCCTTCTCGAAGTCGGCGACGCTGATTGGCTTATAGAAGTAGTAGCCCTGGGCGTAGCGGCAGCCTAAGCCGGATAAGAATTCGGTCTCCTCTTTGGTCTCAACGCCTTCGACGACGATCGGGAGGGCCATCATCTTGGCCATGTTGACGACGGATTCCAGGATGCGGACGCCTTTCTCGTAATCATCTCCTTTAAAATCGAGGAATTTCGCGTCCATCTTGATCGCGTCTAGCTCGAGGTTTGAGAGCATGTTGAGCGAGGAATAGCCGCTTCCGAAATCGTCCATCATGACAACGAAGCCATCGTCGTGGAGTTTCGTGACGAGCTCATCGATCCGATCGGTTGTCTCGGCGTAGCTAGATTCGGTGATCTCGATTTTCAGGTATTTATGTGGGAGGTTGTATTTTTCGCACAGGCTATGGAAGTGTTCTGCCAAATCGAGGTTGAAGATATCGACGCGCGAGACGTTGATCGAAATCGGGACGATTTCCTTCCCATCGGCGATCCTTTGGCTAATCCAAGATGCGACTTTGTCCCACAAATACTTGTCAAGGTCGGTGATGAAGCCATATTTCTCTAGGATCGGGACAAAGTCGCTTGGGTATACCATCGAGCCGTCTTTCCTGATCCATCTGACCAGAGCCTCAGCCCCGACGATCGCTCCGGTTGAGATGCGGCATTGGGGTTGCAAGTAGAAGGTGATTTCGCCTTGCTGGAGGGCGTTAGCGAAGTTCGTGAGGATGCGGTACTCGAGCTCGGTGGAGAATTGCATGTCGCGGGTGTAGTAGCAGATGCGGGTCGCGATATCGAGTTTCGCCTTGGCGGTTGCAATCGAAGCTCGATCGAAGGCGTCGGCGACGCTTAGCTCGTCTTCAATTGCAGCGACGCCGAAAGCAAGGAGCAATCCGCCAGTGAGGTCGAAGGAATGGACGACCGCTTTCGTCTTTTCGTATAGTTTCTCGACATCGGCGCGGCTTTGGGGCATAAGCATTACGAAGTCGTCTTGCCCAAAATACCCGGCAAGGCCATCGACTTCCCCTTCGAATTCGCCTAAAGCTTTTCCTAGCGTCCCCAGCAATATGTCGCCTTTCTTCCTTCCGAACCATTCGCTGAAGAACTTGAAGTGTTCGATGTCGATGGCGACAAGCGCCCAATTGACGCCTGACCTTTCCTCAATCAATTTCTCCGCGGCTTTCAAGAAATCCCTATTGGTCAATAGCCCCGTCATCTGGTCGCGCCCAAGCGAGATGAGGGCGCTGTCGTCGGCGATATTTCCTAGTTGCCTCGTCTTCATGTTGTTGATGTCGAAGACGTACATCCTGATCTTTCCTTCGGGAATGCCGTTTTCTTTGCCGGCGATCACGCATTGTTCAATATAGCGGTATTCGCCGCCTTGGAGCTTGTAGCGGAAGTGGGCGAAGTCGAAGTTGGGGATGTCGGCGTTTCTTAGGCGCTCGAAGAAGTTTTCGGGGCGCAATAGGTTCATGTATGCGCCATAGTCTTCTGGGTGGACGTTGTGCTTGTAGTCGAATTCGATAAGCTCGCGATAGCTTCCTTCAATCTCCGGCAGGACGTATTTACCCTCGGTATGGTAAAGCAAGCGATAGGTGTCGTCATTTAGATCGACTTCGATGATCTCATCGTAATTCGAGCTGTTCAGCATGTCGATCAAGGAGAATTTGTCGCTGTAATAGAAAGTCTCATAGAGGAGCAAGCGCGGGTTCGTGGTGACACTTTCGCCCATCCTCTTGTCGGAGAATCCTTGTCCCGAAAGGCCTTTAAGCGCTTTCTTCTTGCGATACATCTTTTCATCTGCGCGCGCAAAGACCACGCTTAAGGTGTTGTCGTGCTCAGGAATGAAGACGCTGAAGCCGGCGGCGATGATGGGCTCATTTGTTCCGATGTTTTGGTCGATGTAGGCGTTGAACGACTCGAGGATCTTGAAGCGTTCCTTGTATTTCTCACCCTCGATGAAGGCAACAAATTCATCTCCGCCATATCGGTACAAATCGACGTCAGGGAGGAATTTCCTGATGATGTCGCAGCTCTTGATGATGTATTTGTCACCGACCGCGTGGCCATATTCGTCATTGATGTGCTTGAGGTTATTGAGGTCGAAGATGAATAAGGCGAATTCCTCGATTTGCTTTTCGCGGATCCTACGGTCGATCTCAGCTTCGAATTCGACGTAGGAGTGCTTGCTCTTAGCGCCAGTTAAGGAGTCGGTATAGGCAATCTCCTGGACGTGGCTTAGCTCAGCGGCTTGGGCAGCCTCTCTTTTTAAGCCTTCCTCCACCGCGGATTTGTATTCCTCTTTTTCGCTTATGGCGACGAAGACGTGGACAATAGTCAGCAAAGCGAAGCAGCCCATTGGATAGAAGGGAGTGCGGGGATCGAAGTATTGGGCGGATAATAGACCCGCCATGACTAGGCCCGATAGTCCGATTGCAGCGAATTGGAGACCTTTGGTCTTGCGCCTGAGAACGGCTAAGACGAATGAGTAGAGCGCACTTATGGCGAAGATCGTGATCTGAACCGCGAGGTAGAATTCCCTTGCGGAGGATGGGACGTAAGCGTCGGTGTCGTAAGAGAATAAAGTCGGGACAAAGAAATTGACAATCACCAATACGATTCCCGTGAGGCAGAACGCAACCCCGATTAAGGTGATGATAAGGCGAATCCATTTGCGGTTCGTCAGCTGGTGAGCGACGAAATTGGCCCAAGCAAATAGGAAGAAACTCATCGAGACGAAATAAAGCGCGGTGTCGATCGTGGCAAAGATCTTCGGCTCAACGGGGTCTAGCAACCCCCAAAGCAAATCGAAAAGGAAGAACGCCGCGGCAGACCAAATGAGAATGCGGTAGGGGGTGAAGGCTTTCCGCCCCTCTCCGCGGTAATTCTTCCCGAAAAGAATATCGAAGTTGATGACGATGGTCACGAATAAGGCGACCATGCTGGCGAGGGAATAAGACATGTTTCACATATGTTAGTATGCTTTGCATAACATTGATAGAAAAAAATGCGAAAAAAGCGTTTGCTGCGTGTCGAAAAGCGCAATGAAGCTACGTAATCATGCCTTCCCTTTCGCCAGCAAACAAAGCGCTTATGACACGAAATCCATTCATATAGCCTTGGTATTCGTTTTTTATAACGAGAATAGATCCATATTGACTATTACCCATCTTTATTCGGCGACTCAACAGCAAATTTCGATATACGTGTCAATCGGATTTGGATAATTGCTTCGGCTTTTATGCGTCCGTTGTGCCAAGCGGTAAACACTAGAGGGCATCCGAGTCGTAGTGACGATCGCTGATATCGTTTAAGGACCCTATGGCAACGTTTTTTGTTTTGAAATGCCGCGAATTGGCGCGATGCAATTATCTACTGAATAGGTCGTCCAGCGTGACAATCTTTTGGTAAGTCCACTGGTATTGGCCTGGTTTCAAACCGAAGGTGGTGATTAATACGGTTTGGATTGACTGCCTTTTCTTTATCAATCTTGATAGAACTGACTTTTTGTTCCTAACGTCTAAATCGTCACTGGCATTTGCACGGTATTCATCGGAATAGAATTTGAGTTCGCACAAGCTCACGATGTTGTCTTTCCTCTCCAAGACCAAATCGACCTGCGCACCAGGCTGATTCCCATCGCCTTTTTGAACAAATGAGAATCTACTGGTGGCAACTCCGCTCACGCCTAATGCGCTTTTGATCTGATTCAGGTGGTTATAGCAAAGCGTCTCAAAGGCGAATCCCTTCCACGATTGGAGCTTTCCGCTTGATTCGTTATCGAGGAAGAAATGTTCGTCTAAAGACTCATTGCCCTCAACAAAGCGGAGATAGAAAAGGCAGAATGGGTCGATCAGTTTGTAAAGCGATTCCTTTTTGCCTTCCTGAAGCGGGCTATATTTGATGATGTACCCACTTAGCAGAAGCGCTTTCAGCGAATCGGAGAAAGTTTGACCGTCCGTGCACTGAATCTGCTTTAGAATATCGTCCCGAGATAGGCCGATGCCTTTTTCCGATAAGGCACGGGTGATTTTAAGCGCGAGGTTAGCGTTATCAAATGAGGCTGAGAATAGGCGCTCAAATTCATTGGACAGGACGCCAGAATGTCGGAAAAGCAAACGATCGATGTTCTCCGGAAGGGAATACCGCCCATCAATATAATCCAAGTAGTAGGGAATTCCGCCAAAAACCATGTAGGTTCTAGCGATGTCATAACGGGAATACGAGATGTTTTTGCTTTGAAGCATCATCTCTGTTTCGCGCAGGCCAAACGGGCTGAGGACGATTTCCTTGGTTACTCTACCATAAAGGCCACCGTGAGAATTGACCAGGTGCTTCATCATCCAAGAGGTCGCGCTTCCTGCAACGATGATCATAAGGTTTTCACGACTTGCATATCCGTTGCAGAAAGATTCGAACGCCGTGGCGAAATATGACTTAGGGGTATCAAGCCAAGGCAACTCGTCGATAAAGATGATTTGTTTCGAATCGGCTTTCTTTTCTTTGAGAAGCATCGACAGCATATGGAAGGCGTCGAGCCAATCCTCAGGCACCTCCTTGCCTTTCCAGCCATACTCGCGGAGCGATTTGTGGAAATGGGTTAACTGGAGTTGCAAGAAAGTCTTTCTTCCATTCTCTTTTTTTAAATCGTCGAGTTCTGCGGGCGAAAGGCCGTTATGGGCAAAATCGAATTGCCCGTTGAATGTTTGATTTATAAGGAAAGTTTTACCCACCCTTCTTCTTCCGTAAACCGCGATAAGCTCAGGCTTATCCGATGAAGAAGCCTGACGTAACTGATAGATTTCTTCTTCTCTTCCGATTATAGCCATAGGGTTCCCTTCCTTTGCCTATATCATAGCTAACTATCGAACGAACTGAAAGAAGAAAATCAGCGGAAATTTAGTTAAAAAGTTAAAAAACCGCTGAATTTATACACAAAAACGTAAGAAAATCAGCGGAAATCGCAACAAAAAGTTAAAAAACCGCTGATTATCTTCATTTAGTCATTCAGCAATAAACTATAATAAAGTGATGTAAGGATGAATTGATTTGAGGCATTTCCTTATTATGGCCAAAAGACCTAGAATTGCGGCTGCTCTCGGGAAATTCGTATTTATGGTAATCTTTTTCCGTTATGGAATGAAAAAAGCAGATCACCAGCATCGTTGTCATGATACTTTGCGTGGCCGCGGTTCCTAACTTCATAAAAATCGATACATGGGTCTCCTAATTTGGAGATAGATATTCCTCTAGTGTATGCCTTATCTGCATCCACGATAATCCCATGTGCCTTTAGGCATGGCCAGAGGCTATAATGAAGCGTCTTTAGAAAACGAGGAGTCAAATCCATATGCGAATCCTATTCAATGACAACTGGAAGCTCTCCATCAATGAGCGTTTTTATGGTGAAGTGACGCTTCCTTTTGACGCGATGCTCGTATCGCCTAGATCTCCGGAAGCTCCTTCTGGTAGTTCATGCGCCTATTTCGAAGGCGGGCTCTATGTCTATGAAAAGGAATTCCTCGCACCAAAAGAATGGGAAGGGAAATCCGTCGAGATCGATTTCGGCGGAGTGTATCGGAAAGCGACGGTATATCTCAACGGCAAAGAAATCGGAAAACACGAATATGGCTATATTGGATTTCGTCTGCCTTTAGAAGGGATTCGAATCGGCCAAGCCAACGAGATCAAGGTAACCGCGGATAACCGCGCTTGCCCCAATAGCCGTTGGTACACCGGCGGAGGGATCTATCGCGACGTGAACCTCATCGTCAGGAACCCTTTGCATTTCGAGTCTTGTTCCATAACGGTCAAGACGCTAGGAATTAATCCTGCGAGAATCAAAATCGAATCGAAATATCCGACAGGGGTCGCCCCGATTTATGAAATCTATGATGGGGATGTCCTCGTTGCCAAAGGAAAGGAAGAGGAATTCGTCCTCGAAAACGCGAAGCTCTGGGATGATGAATCGCCGAATCTATATACACTGAAGGCAAGGCTAATGAAAGGCGAGGAAGAAGTCGATTCCGAATCGATTTCATTCGGCATCCGCGAACTCAAATTCACGACTTCGGGACTCTTCGTCAACGGCAAGAAGACTTTGCTCCGGGGCGGATGCGTGCATCACGACAACGGAATCATTGGCTCCGCAGCGATCAAGGAAGCGGAATACCGAAAGATCCGCTTGCTGAAAGAAGCGGGCTTCAACGCGATCCGCTGCGCCCATAACCCTTGCAGCGATCATCTTCTCGATGCCTGCGACAAATATGGCGTATACGTGATGGACGAGGGATTCGACATGTGGTTCAACCGCAAGAGGAAATACGACTACGCCCTCGACTTCATGGATAACTACGAAAGCGATCTCATCTGGATGGCGACTCGCGATAAGAACCACCCGTCCGTCATCATGTATTCGATCGGAAACGAGATCGGTGAGCCTGGAAGCGAAAAAGGAGTGCAGCTCGCCAAAAAGATGATCGATTTGCTCCACAAGGTTGACCCGACTAGGCCCGTTACGGCTGGAACGAACCTCATGATCATCGCCAATGCCGCCAAAGGCAAAGGAATCTATGATGAGAAGGAAGCGGAAGAGGCGGAGCGAAAGAATAGAGAAGCCAAACCCGTTAGCAGCACCCAGTTCAATATGATCGCGATGAAGTTGGGGCCATCTATGAACAAAATGGTCGGAGACGAAGCGACCGATATCGTTTGCTCGCCCTTCATCGACCTATTGGATGTCTGCGGATATAACTACGCGAACTCAAAATACGTTTATGATGCCGAGCATCATCCAGAGCGCGTAATCGTCGGAAGTGAAACCTTTGCCCAAGACATCTATAGGAATTGGCGATTGATTGAGCAATACCCTGCCGTCATCGGCGATTTCATGTGGACGGCGATCGATTATCTAGGGGAAGCCGGAATCGGTGGATGGCATTATGGCAAGAACCTCGGATACGGGCTTGAGAAACCTTACCCGTGGATCATCGCCGATTCAGGGGCGATTGACATTGTCGGCATGCATACCGCCGAAATGGTTTACGCTCAGGTGGCATGGGGCCTTCGCGATAAACCCGCGATCACCGTAATGCCGGCAAACGAAGACTATAAAGTGGTAAACAAGAGCAGCTGGCGCGGAAGTAACGCGATTGAAAGCTGGGCTTGGAGGGGTTGCGCCGGCAACGAAGTCCAAGTTGAGGTTTATAGCGAATCTGCCTTCGTCGAGCTCTATATAAATAATAGGAAGATAGGACGTAGGACGGTTAAGGACGGAAAAGCGATCTTCCGCTGCGCTTATGAAGAGGGAACCGTTGAAGCGGTTGCCCTCAATGAGAAGAAGAAAGAGACATCTAGGAGTGAACTTCATTCGTCTACCGGCGACCTTCAGGTCTCCTTGATTTCCGATCGAGTCGATATCAAGCGTGGCGAAGTCGCGTTCATCGAAGTGAACCTCGAAGACGAAGACGGCATTCGCGAGTGCAATCGCGATATCGTCCTAGAAGCACAAACCGATGGAGAGCTGCTTGGATTTGGCTCCGCGGAGCAAATCCCAACCGAACCCTATTACACCTCAAAATGCAAAACCCATTATGGGGTTGCTTTGCTTGCGGTCCGCGCGAAGCGAGATGGCGTTTCCGTAATTGTGACGGGCGATGGACTGAAGGGCGAAATCGAAATCTGAAGGCGATGTGCGCAATTTCCCGGACTCAAGTTTGCCATGTGAAATCTACGCGGGGGTTAAGCGTCCTACCCAGCGTCTTCGTGACTATGACCACAAAACACTTTGTTCGATTTCGTAAATTCAAGCATATGAGCGTGAACTGAAAATGAATGCATGTCCCTAACGGATTGCATTTCAAAAGGTTCTGATCTTTGTTCATTTTATTCCTTGAGGTTTTCAACGAACCGCTTGATGAGGGCGGATTGGGGATGGTTTTTGTTAATGACGGCCACGACTTCGCGGCTGGGAAGCGGATCCTTAAGCTTTAGCTGGAACACGTCCCCTTTGTCGATGGCATCCTTCACCAAGGATTTTGGCGTGATTCCTATTCCATAGTTGTTTTTAACCATGGGCGTGATCATGTGGGCCGCGTCGATTTCGACGGTCGGTTCCACATAGAGCCCGTTCTTCTTAAATAGCTCGTCCACGTATTCCCTTAGCTGCATATGCTTATTGAGCAAAACGAAAGGTAGTTTGCTTAGTTCTTCGAAACTCAGCTCATGGCCCTTGAGATAATCAAATTCCTTGCCAGCGATTGCCACGTTCTCGAATTCCTTCAACTCAATGGAGATTTGCTCATCGTTTTTGGAATAGGGGGTAGTGACGAAAGCGATATCGATGAGCCCAGAGTTGAGCTTGCTGATCGTCATGTTCGAAGATTGGGTGAATAGCTTATATTTGACCTTGGGGTGGGCTTTGTGGAATTCGTCCAGGAAGCCAAAGAGGAATTCGTCCAACGCGGTGATGGTGGATCCAATCGTTATGAGACCTCCCTCAACCGAGGTCTTCTTGGAAACGAGCTGCTCGCCCTTTTCAATCAGGTTGAATGCTGAATTGATGTATTCGTAATAGACCTCGCCCTCGGCGCTGAGCTCCATCCCGTTCTTCGACCTCACGAAAAGAAGGCAACCAAGCTCATCCTCAAGCTGTTTTATCGCGCGTGTTATGGCTGGTTGCGAAGTGTAGAGCTCCTTGGCGGCCCTGGTCGCGCTTTTGTATTTTGCGACGTACAAGAACGCTCGATATTTCTCGTGGTTCATATCTATTCACTCCTGATATGGATAGCATAATATTATGTTATTTTGAATATGAAAGCCATGCTTTTATAATGGCAGTAAACAAAGGAAAGAAGAGGGGACCTATGAACAAAGTCAACACTTTATTCGTCTCGCTTTCCGCTATCGCGCTCGCATCTTGTTCCATGATGAAAGGTTTGGAACACAACCTGACGATCGCGATACGGAGCCAAGGAGAGCTTTACTACTCTGGCGTGGTGAACGAATTCAACAACATCATCCTCCCTAAAATGGACAGTTCCCGCATTGCCTCGGGAATGAAGTTCGCCGGCTACACGCTCGATATGCATTGGACGATCGACGATGGGCTTGACGCACTTTACAAAGAAGGGCAATTGCTCCGCTACCAGGACATCAAAGAATACGCATATAACGGGGGCGTGGAGCTGTTTACGCAGTTTGTGACCGTCGAGACGCCCTTGACCGAACAGCATTATTTGACGCTTGGCTGGTACAACAAACCTGCTACCTCGGGCCTCGATGAGGCCGTTGCTGCCAAACTTGAATCGAACCTCAGGGTCTACCTGGCCGAGCAAGGCGCGACAGAAGAAGATCTAAGCGACTTCATCGTCAAAGGATACGAGGGCAATGTTGGCACGATTGGAAGCAAGATCAACGAAGACGGCTATGTCGATGTCTTCATTGGCGCGGCTGCAAACCTCCAGTCGACGGGTGGCGTACCCTATGTGGAGCGCACCAAAGCGGAACGCGATTACGGAAGCGTCACCAATCGCTACGTGTATCTGCTTCACGATAAACCCGCAGCAAGATTGCTTTACGAGTATTGCCTCTCCGAGGCGTTCTACTCGATCTTCGAGTGAAGGAGGATAGACCCATGAGAAAGAAAGCCAAATTCCTCCGTGCCGCTAGCGTCTTAAGCTACGTCGCATCGTTTATCTACTTCGCGCTTTTCGCCGCCTTCTATGGCGTGAGCAATTACATCTACATCCTCTTCTTGATCCTAGGCCTCATCGAGCTATTCTCTGGACTAGAATCTAGTTGCGAGATCAATTTGCTTCCACTTGAAGGAAGCAAGGCTGTGCGCCAGAAGGTCAATACGGTCTTCTCTGCTATTGGCGTATTGCCGCTATTATTCAACCTTCTGTTCCTCTTCTCAAAGAAGGAGGACCGTTTCATTCTCGTCGATAATCCCGACTACAAGGATTATGTCCCTAAGAAAGAAGAGAATCCCAAAATCTATAAGCGCCCCTCCTTCTATATTGCGATCGCGAGCTTCGTCTTGATCCTCGCCGCCGGATTCTCGGGGCACGCCTTCGAGACGAGCGGCTTTCAGGTTGAGGTCGCTGACTTCACCTTGAACAAAGAGATGACCGAGGTCTATTGCTCCGATCCTTTAAACGGCAACGCCCACGTCATCGAAAATGACGTTCTCCATTATGGCGTCACCCTCTATAAGCCAAAAGAGGCGACAGCCGAAAACAAGGCGCCCGTCATCTTCGTCATGCCTGGCTTTACCCGCACCAAGGCGACCATGAGCCAGTACGCAATCGAATTCTCGAAACGCGGAGCGGTGGTGTTCGTGATCGACCCTGGCTCCCAAGGCGCGACGACCTACGCCGGCTACCAGGAAGACGGCAGCCAAATCAGCGCCACGACCGAGGCGAATGGCTTGAATTACCTTGTCCATTACGTCTATGCGAACCATGACGATTTCCCCTATGTCGACCGCACTAGATTCGGGGCGATCGGACATTCCGCAGGCGGCGGAAACGTCGTGACGACCGCAGCCGAATTCGCTGGCAGCGACTTCGAGCACTCCGTCCTAAAATCGATCTACATCTCCGGCTATATCAAGATCAGCGCCGCCAATCGCTATGCTAGCCTCCATTGCAACGCCGCCCAGTCCTATGCCTATTACGATGAAGGCGCGTTCCGCTATCAGAGCAATAGCGAATCCGTCGAAGTCATTAACCTCCGCTTCATCAACGAGGTAAGCGGAACAAATAACGACTTCGATCACGTGACCTATGATTATGCATACGGGTCCGCGCAAAAAGGGACTTACCGCATCGTTCATCGCGAGTTCACGAACCATTGCTTCGAGATGTACGACACATCTTCCATCGTGAATTCGATCTCCTTCTTCCGCGAGACGCTTCATACTGACCCTAACGTCTACGACGGCTCGCTCACTTGGCTAGGCAAGGAACTCTCCAATGGCATCGCGCTCGCCCTCGGATTCGTCTTCATCATCGCCTTGCTCCCGCTCATCCTCATGATTCCCTTCTTCCAGAAGGTCAAGGGACGCAAATTGGTGCAGGTTGGCTCCGATTACGTCGGCGTCCATAAAGACGGCCGCCTCTCTGCGACTGACCTTGCAGCCGAGGAGAAGACCCGCCAGAGCGCCATCCCCTCTCGCTTCAGCTTCACTGGCAAGTCGATCTTCTGGTCGACGACGGTCTTAGGCGCCCTCATCGCTTGCTTCGACTTCATCCCCTTGGCGCGCCTATCGATGGATTGGTTCCCCGACGCCGCCAATAACGTCTATACCTTCTTCTTCCCCGCCCGCATGATGAACGCGGTCGTCCTCTGGGCTGCCGTGAATGGGCTTATCGGGCTTGTCATCTTCTTTGGGGTGCTCCTCGTCGAGAACCTCGTAGAGATGATTCTCGCTAAGAAGCACCACAGGCAGCCAGTCTACGATTGGTCGAAGCTGAAGCCCCTCAAGATCGGGCTAGTCGACCTATTGAAGACGATCCTCATCGCGATCATCCTCTTCGGGTGCTTCTATGGCATGGTCCATCTCTCCTACGCCTTGTTCCATCAGGACTTCCGCTTCATGCTGATCTCCGCGTCTCCGTTAAGCCCGCGCTACATGGTGACTTGGCTCATCTATTTCCCGCTGTTCTTCATCTTCTACATCTCGAACTCGATCAAGGTCAATTGCTCGATCGGGCTGGAGGGGTGGTCGGAATGGAAAGTCTACCTCGTCGGCGCGATCAGCAATAGCATCGCCCTCGTCTTCATCCTCCTCATCAACTATTCTTCCTTCTTCATTAACGGAAGCGTCTTCTATGGCTATTGGGGCGCCCCGCAGGAAGAGGTGTGGCTATTCATCAACATGGTGTTCCCCCTCGTGGTCCTCATGTTCGTGCTTCCCATCCTGAACCGCATCTTCTATAAACTAACCAACAAAGCCTATCTAGGCCCGATCGTGATCTGCATGATCTTCATCATGATGTCGCTCACCGCATCGGTGTCCTACATTCCAATGTAATAAGGAGGACGATCCAATATGGACATCTATCAGGAATCTTTGAAAAAGCACCGCGAGTGGCGTGGCAAGATCGAAATGAAGCCACGCGCCGAGGTCTACACCAACGAAGAGCTTAGCCTTGCTTACACCCCAGGTGTCGCCGAGGCTTGCCGCGCCATCCACAATGACGTCAACCAGAGCTATGAGCTCACCAGGAGATGGAATACCGTCCCCGTCATCACCGATGGAACGGCGATTCTAGGGCTAGGTGATATCGGCCCCGAGGCTGGGATGCCAGTCATGGAAGGCAAATGCGCCCTCTTCAAAGCCTTCGGCGACGTCGATGCCTATCCCCTTTGCATCAAAAGCAAAGACACAGAGGACATCATCAAGACCATCAAATTGCTCTCTGGCTCTTTCGGAGGAGTGAACCTCGAAGACATCAGCGCGCCCCGTTGCTTCGAGATCGAGAGGCGCCTCAAGGAAGAATTAGACATCCCCGTCTTCCATGACGACCAACACGGGACCGCGATCGTGATCGCTGCCGCATTGCTCAACGCATTGAAGCTTGCTGGCAAAAGAATCGAGGACATCAAAGTGGTGGTCAATGGCGCTGGCGCAGCCGGAATCGCAATTAGCAAATACCTGCTCTCCTTCGGCGTCAAAGAGCTCATCAGCGTCGATCGCCTTGGAATCCTCGTCAAAGGCGATACCCGCTTCAACCCCGCCCAGCAAGAGCTAGCGAACATCTCTAATCCCAACATGGTCAAAGGCACCTTATCCGATGCGATGAAGGGAGCAGACGTATTCGTGGGCGTTAGCGTCGCCAATTGCGTCTCCAAGGACATGGTCCGCTCGATGGCCGATAAGCCCATCATCTTCACCTGCGCGAACCCGATTCCCGAGATCTCGCGTGAAGACGCACTGGAAGCCGGCGCCTTCATCGTCGGAACCGGATCCAGCCAATTCCCGAATCAGATCAATAACGTCCTGGTGTTCCCTGGCCTATTCCGCGGAGCCTTAGACGTCAGGGCGAGCACCATCAACGACGAGATGATGAAAGCCGCTTCGCTAGGCATCGCTAGCTGCGTCTCCCCCGAAGAGTTATCAAGGGATTACATCCTTCCGAAGGCTTACGATAAGAAGGCGCATGAAGCGGTTGCGAAAGCGGTCAAAGAAGAGGCAATCCGCACAGGGGTCAATCGGATATGAGGAAATTCCCGTTTCTGCTTTGCTTCTTGACCCTTCCTCTAATGGGCTGCTCTTCCCCGGTCAACGAGCATCCGAAATCTCGTTCGACCCCTTCTTCAAGCGAACCGGAAATCGTTTCTAGCGAAGAGCCGATCCTCCCGATGAAAGTCCTCTTCATCGGCAATAGCTTCACCTTCTATAACGACCTCGACGCCGTCACGGAGGCACTAGGCAAAGACTTGGGCCTCGACATCTCCTGCGACCGCGTCGCGATCGGTGCCCATCATCTCTATGAGTTCGCAACCTCGGGAGATGATGGCTACAACCAGATTCAAGCGAAGATCGAGGCAAACCAATATACCCACATCATCATTCAGGAGCATTCCACCTACCCTGTGAGCAATTATTCCACCTTCCTCAAAGGCGCGACGGACCTCGTCGCGAACCTTAGGGTCCATCAGCCCGCGGCCGATATCCGCCTCTACGAGACTTGGGGATTCGAGAATATGGTCACCAATCAATATGGCTCCACGATCCAAGAATGCGAGCAACGGCTATTCGAAGCCTACCGTAACGCCGGGAAAGCGTTGAGCCTCAAAGTTCATTACGTGGGCAGGGCATTCAGCAAATACCTGACCGATAATCCTAGCGACACCTCGCTATATTACTCAGTCGATAACAAGCACCCGTCCTTCCTAGGCACTTACCTCTCGGGGCTCATCCACCTCAGATCGCTTGCGAATGTCAATCTAAGCAAGGTCGCTTACCAAGGGGAGCAAGGCCACATGAATAGCTATGGCGAAACCTATGTAAGCGAGAATGACAAAGCCAAGCTCATATCTGCCGCGACGTCTACGTTTAGCCAATACGGCACTTCCTACTGATTAGCAGAATTCATAAAAAAGGAGAAAAACCATGAAAAAGAACAAATTCCTGCTCGTCTTATCCGCGATGATGGCCCTCGGCCTCGCTGCCTGCGGAGGCACGAAAGAGAACCACACCCCCGGCGCTGCCACTAGCGATGAGCCCGTCTCCAGCGTCACCCCATCGACCCCGGCCTCGCAATCCATAGTCACGCCAGCTAGCGAAAACACGCCTTCCCAAAGCGTGTCCGACCTCGCCGAACTCAAAGGCTTAAGCGTCTTCACCTATGGCCGCTTCATGGATGACGCCGATGTTACCAAGGTCAAAAATGCATTCGACGCCTATGCCGCGACCGTCGGCTATAAGGTCACTGGCCAAGTCTGGGCAAGCGATTCCTCTAGCAAAGTCGCCGATTTCGACAAAGCCGTTCAGGCATATGATGAAGATGACACCCATCCCGCGATCGACATCATTTTGGGCGCGAAGGGAAACCTTGGAGCAGGCACCTACGTCGGCGATCACTTCGACGTGTTGAAGGATGGCGACGACTTCGTCACCATGACCACCTACGTCGGCGAAGAAGCGCAGGCGGATAGAAGAATCTACATCGCCAAGGAATGCGCCCACCTCGACGCGGTTAAGCTCCTCGTCAAAGGCGTGGCCAACTACGAAATCCCTGATCCCGTTGAACCTGAGCCTGAAAAATCCGAGGAGCCCACACCGGTTCAGTCCGAGGAGACCCCAGCGCAATCCGAAGAGCAGCCTGTTCAGTCCGAGGAACCCGTGCAATCCGAAGAGCCTGTGCAATCCGAGGAACCCGTTCAATCCGAGGAACCCGTCCAATCGGAAGAGCAACAGGGGAGCGAAGCTGCAGAGCCCGTCATCCTTCCCGAAATCGTGGTCTATTGCTATGAGAACTCAGTCACGCAGGAACAGAAGAATGCGCTCAAAGCATCGTTCGACGCCTATCTGGTACAGGAAAATGTCCAGATCACGAATTCTGTTTGGGTGCTTGGCACAACCGGCAAGATGGCTGCTCTAGAAACCGCGATCGAAGAATATAACGGCGCGCATTCCGGCCACGAAGTCGATATCATCCTTGGTGCAAGGGCCGCCTTCTCATCCGACTATGCGAAAGCGAACTACGCGTATGCCGGCAGCGACGATGCCGATGGCAGGATGACGATCGGCAATAGTTCCAACCGCCGCGTTGCTTACAACGTGGGCTCCGCCCATGCCAGCGCGATTGAGCTTATGGTCATTTGCTATTTGCCTAACCTTGAATTCACCTTCCCATTAGTTGATTAAGCCGAATTCAGATACACGCCTCCCTTGTTTTTGCGGCAGGGGAGGTTTTCTAATCCTTCGAATCAAGGTGATGCAGCGGTCTGGCCTTCTTACAAAGGAGCCCCAAATGACGAAAAATTGATACATGTCCCGCTCGGATTTCCTCTTTGGGCATTTCGATGGCCTGCCTCTATTGGAAAGAGAGATTGGGCAGACCATTGTCTATGGCTGAGGGGAAATGGGGGCGATGCGTTTCGCTTCTATGTCCGTGCGCTGGGCAATGCCCGTTTGGCCAAACACCCATAGTTTTTTGGGAACGCGCCCCAAAACTAGTTTTGGGCAAACCGAAATTGGTATCTCAAGTTGAGCCACGCGCGTGATATACTTCACTAGAGCTTTAGGGGGCACGCATATGAAAAAACGCCTATTGCCATTATTTGGCATATTCGGGATGCTTCTTGCTTCTTGCGGGATTGCAAGCAATCCTTTCACGAATGTTTCTAAAAGCGATCCCGCGGTCGAATCGCACGATTCTCCGCTGGACCAGGCTTCTAGTTCTCCCGAGGAGCCCGGCGAACCGCCCTATGCATCTTTTGCCGAAGACGCACTTCAAAAGCTTTATAGCGATTACGTGGACATCCTTACGGAAGGCATATCTTCGAATTTCGCCCTTCCCGATGGGGATGAAGTCGCTGGATATCGATTCGACTTCGTTTACACGATTGAACCCGCCGCCTTGCCCTATGTGCGTATGGAAGGATCGACCATTGTCCCAAAAGGCATAGACGGAGATTATTTCTTCGATTATGGCATCGGGGTTGACGTGATGCTAGGGTCTATGGTCATGGCTAGCGGCACGCTCCCCCTTCACCTCCTCGCTGAATCGCCCGTCCCACTAGAAGAAGTTTGGGATCTTGAATTAAACTCCTCAATCTATACCACCGGTGTGGTGACCGCACTTTATGGTCCTTCTTTCTTCATACAAAGCGGCCCTTATGCCTGCGAAGTATACACTAGGCTGGATTGGGGCGTTTCCCCTGGCCAATCTGTGGCTGTTCGCGGAACCGTTCTTGAATATTGCGGGCTTCGCGAAATCGATCCGAGCGAAGTTAAGGTGATTCCGGAGGCTTTTGGAATTGAACCCCTTTATTTGAGTGTCGATACCTACCTTGAAGAGGCCCGTTACGTCGGCGGGCGCATGTTCTCCTCGGATTGCCTATGGGTCTCGTCGATTACTCCGCCAAGTAGTTCCACAGGTTCTTTCTCCTTCTCCTTTACCTTAGGCTCGGAATCAGGGCCTTCGGTCACCGCAAGGATTGATTCAAGGTATATGAACGCGGAAGCTTTTCGCACTTGGGCCGATCTCGATGAGAACGGCAACATTATCTCGGGCAGCAAAATCGAAGTGGGGGACATCGTATCGGTCGAAAAGGGAATCCTCAGCTGGTACAACGGCCCGCGTATAGTCCTTGGGGAAGTTTCCATCGTGGAAAAGGGAGCGGGCGCTCCGCAGCAGACTTATCAGGTAACGATTGAAGAAGCCGTTGCGGCCGCAATGGCGTTGTCTCATAGTGAGATAAGCCGCGACTATTATGAGTTTGAGGCTTATGCGATAAGAAGGGAGAACTCCATCTACGTTCTTGCTGGAAGCCCGGATCTCGAAGATTCTGTGCCTAGCAGCGAACTTTTCCAAATCTATAAGCCCAGCGATGCGAATGTCGCCAAATTGACAAGGGGCGCGCACGTTTTGGTCAAGACGCAGGTCAGAAACTATAAAGGCGTCGCCGAAGATAATGGCTCCCCGGAGATCACCGTCCTGGAAGAAGGGGGAGATTGGTATGCGAATCCCGTCGAGGTCAGCGTAGCCGAGGCGGTTCAGGTCGCAAACGGACTTCCGATCAATAGCTCTGCTTCTGCCTGCTATCAGGCCAAGGGTAAGGTGGAACGGAACTACTTGGGAAGTGATTCCTACAGGACGAGCATTTATCTATACGATCTGAACGATCCGTCGATTAGCCTCACCTGCTCGTATTCGAATCTATACGATGTGACAATCAATCCGGGCGATATCATCATGCTCCGCGGCTTCTTGAAACACATTTCCTCGGACACGGCCGCCATGTACTATGGACAGCTGGTCGTGGAAGTTCCGGAAGGATACTCTGAGGCCGCCGAAGCTGCGTACAATTCCATTTCCTCCAGTTTCGTTCCTTTGGCATCCGGCTTATCGGAAGGCGTGCAATTACCGATAACAGCGGAAGGCAATGGGTACACGTTTGATGTTCGTTATTCCATCATCGATGAAGGATGGCAATATCTGAGTGTAGGTTCGGATGGGTTGCTTTGGCCGAATCGCGATTTTGAGGAGCATGAAGGCGTTTGGCTTCATGTCGAAATCAAATCCAGCTTCCTGGTTTGCTATTCGATGGACGTTAAAGTAAAAGTGCTTTCCGCCACCGGAGATGTCCATATAACAATCGATAACGCATTCATTGAAAATATTGATGGGGTTCCATATTTCTCCGTCCGAATTTCTTCTGACAATTCGGGCGCTGCGGATATTGAATCTCTGGGGTGGCATTGCTACGCTTTCCATAACGACGCCCTTGATGAATATGAGAATGGCTTGGAAGGATATGATGCGCAGGCTTTCGTTGCGGAAGTCGCGTCTAACGCAATCATCTTTCGCATGTCGCTCAATGTTCTAAGGGTGGGGCATTTCGATCTCTGGCTCCAAACGAACGGCTTTGTCCTCAGTTTTAATCAAGAATCCATTGATAAAACGCCCGTTATCATAGGGAACAAAACATATGTTTTGGAAACCAACGAGGATCTTCAGAATCAGCAAGGATCCTATAATTCAACGATTGGGATTCTCGTCGATGATCCTGTTGAAGCGTCAAAAGTAGTTGATGTTCAAGACGCTACTTTGGTAGAGATCGACGGGGTTCCTTATATAAGGTTTATCGGGACATTTGAAAACATGTCTGAGGAAGAGTTAAGGGATTTGCCCAAGTGTTTTGATGCCCAGGTCAATCCCGAACTTGACGCAGGCTCTTTCAATGAAGGCATGCATTACTTGATGGAAAAGGAAGGCATACTCACCGTCACGGGCAATAACTACACTTTGGACTATGACATCAGCGGCCTTTATTCAGGGCATTACGTAATCCGTTTTGGGTGGCGTGTCAATTACGCGGTCGATAATACCCTTCCTCAGGAAGTAAACGTAGGCATGGACTTGAATGGGGCGAACTATGGACTTGTCTGCAATCCGAACGGGAGTTTCGACGGAGAGAACTATTGGAGAAATATTGGGCTAATCATCGAAAATAAGCCGGTGCCACCAATGGAGTATGCCGTCAATGCCGTCAGTTTACTCGTCGATGGAAACACGCCTTGTCTGGCGTTTGGAATTTCTTATGCGAATTGCTCTTTCGCCGAAATTAGCTCTTTGAATTGGAAACTCGATTTCCAGAACAACAATAACGTATACCCAGCTGGATGGAATAAATATGCGCCAGCCTTTGAATTCCTCGATTTCGGTTATGGGTATATGGAAATAAGAGTAAACCTCGACTCACTTCCTGAGGGTGGCTTCATATGCCATTTTGGAGTCGCTAACGATGACACGGCCGTCCCGGATTTGAAATTTGATGGGTTCACGCAAAGCATTATTTTCAACGGAAGGACGTACATCCTTGAATTCGGCCGAGAAGACTATTGGAACTGTGCCTCGCTAACTGTAGCCGTTTCTGAATGAATCAAAAATAGCGGGGGCGTGTATCGGCTTTCGCTTCTTTTGCTTGGCGTTGCGCGGCAGATGGAACTGCATAGATTTGCACGTCCTTCTTCCATGCGCTTATAATAAGCGCACTTAAAACGAGGTATGCGCATGAGAAAAGGCCTATTTCCATTTTTTGGGTGTTTGACATTGCTACTTGCTTCTTGCGGAATAGCAAGCAATCCATTTACAAGACGTTCGGAGCCAAAAGATGATAGTGGCAATCCAGTGTCTTGGAATAATGCCTCCGCAACCGAAGGTTTCGTCTTTGAGGATCGGGGCGGTGAAATCTGGCTTTGCGATTACGTCGAGGAAAGCGAAGATATTGACCTGCCGAATTATATTGATGGCAAGCCAGTCGTCGGAATTGTTGACGGCGGCTTTTCGAATCGCCCTTTCTTTAGCGTCGCATTCTCCGCCAACATTCGAGATGTTGGGGATTACGCCTTTTCGGGATGCGACAGACTAGAGAAGCTTATCTTCAATGAGGGGTTAGAAGTGATTTGCAACTATGCTTTTGCGGATTGCAAATCGCTCTACAATGTCACATTGCCCGCCTCTGTTTCTTTTGTTGGCGAATTCGCATTCAGCGGTTGCAATAGCCTTGAATGGGTCTATGTCGCGCAGGATAACCCCTATCTTTATTCTTCGGTTGGCGACATGGAACTTAATGGAATCTTTAGCCGAAATTCAGATGGATTGATTGTAGGCTGCCGTTCTACGCAGATCCCTGATCGGTGCAAAGAAATCTACGGAGGCGCTTTTAGCGGAAAGGACATAGGCGGTTCCTTGTACCTTCCCAATTTTTTGTCTGCCATTGGAACCGAGGCATTCGCCCATTGCCGGAGTCTAACCGAAATTCATATTCCTTCAAGCGTAAATAGCATCGGTTCCAATGCTTTTGTTGATTGTCCGCTGCTTACGATTTTCTTGGGAAACGGAAACCTCCTGGGCGAGCAATTCGATTGGAATCCAGATGGTTGCCCAATTATTGATAATTCGGTGGAGATCCATTTCGAACCAGTGAATATCAAATTCGCCACTGAGACTGACGGGCTCTACTTGCATTTCATGTTTTCGTTCCAAAACGCCGAATACAATGAAGTTGTCGCAGCGGGATTAGAGGGGCGGTGGATTGACTTTGTCCAATGGCAAGAACAACCTATGGAACTCTCCTTCTTTGACGGAGGATATTCTGGAGCGATGAGATACATCAACGTCGCCGCGAAAGTTTCGGATTTCGACCCCGGCAGTCGGTACTTCAGGTTCAATTGGCCCAACAACGAAATGGACTTTGCCTTAAGCGCAGTCGATGACGTGTGTGACTATGGCGGAAGGACCTATCACCTTGATTCCGCAAACGGTTATTGTGGCGAGACTGTGCTTTTGCATATCGATGAGATTGGTTCGGATCCTGTGATCAGCCTAGGCAATCTGGGATTGAGCAAGGAACGTTTCGGCGTATCTTTCTACGCGAAATTCGAATGTTCGTGTTCTTTTGAAAGAGCGATAAAACTGCAGTGGGAATCGGTCGCGCTCACTGAGAAAACAAGCGGAACCACAATCACTTTCAGTACTTCGCCATTCGATTACGGTTGGCCATATTTCCACTTAGACCTCAGTTCCGTCCCATCCGGAGAGTATACGTTGCGAATCACTTATGCCGGCTATTCAGGCCAATCGGTTGCCCTTTGCACGACTGTAGATCAGGTGTCCGATGTCGCTTTTGGTAAGAATGTGTATCAAATGGTTGCCGATTCTGCTACGGGCGTCGTCTCTATAAATATCAACGCCCCTTACTCGTTAGCCCAGTCGCAGGACGGAAAAAACTTGTACATACAGACGGCTGCTGATGAATGCATGATTGTATCATCCTTTGATGAAAGCTCTGACCTAGTTGTTCCTGAACTCATTAATGGTTTCAGCGTAACAGCGATCGGGGATGAAGCTTTTTCAAATCAATGGGATTCTCTTGTAAATCTGACGATTCCGGGATGCGTTCGCGAAATTGGGAGGCACGCTTTCTCAGGTTGCCATAGATTGAGAACAATTTCTTTCTCTGAGGGCCTGACGTCGATTGGGCAGGGAGCCTTTGACTCGTGCTCAAGCCTTGAATGCATTGATATTCCCGCATCTGTCATCGATATATGTGATGCCGCCTTTGCATGCTGCGACAGCATGCAATATGCAAGATTCTTGTCCCCCGTTCCACCCACGGGAATGGAAGACGATATTTTCGCAGGAACTTGGGATAGAAGCGAATTCATCATCTACGTTCCTTCCGCTGGGGTGGCTGCATATAAAGAACTTAACTTACATTTTTGGCAGGAAAACGGCATAAGTCATATTGTCGGATATTGATAAATCGATGCACGTCCCTCACGGATGTGCCAAATCAATGCAAAGAGGCCGAATCGGCCTCTTTGTCCTTTTCCGATATTATCATGTCGGATTGAAGCCACCGAAAACCACCATTTGCTACACTATGGCGCTAGTCGTACTCGATACGGCAGATAAAGATCTAAGAGAATAATTGATTGGGGAACAATGATCAGCAGTGCTTGGCAATCACGCGACCAAGTCTAAGCGATGTCGCGCCCTCTTCAATTGCCAAAAGATAATCGTCGGACATCCCCATGGATAACTTCGTATAACCATATTGATCCGCAAGTTGCCTTGCTTTGCGGAACACCGCTCGCTTTTGCGATTCGTCCATGTCCGCGTCGCTCATGGCCATTAAGCCGATGACACGGATGTTCGGGAAGGCCTTCAAGGAATTAATGAAATCAGGCAATTGAGACTCGGCTACGCCAGATTTGGCATCATTATCGGTAAGATGGAGCTCGATATAGCAGTCCAACGGCTTCTCGAGAGCATCGTTAAGGATCCTTCCAGTTTTAATCGAGTCCAATGAATGTAGACAAGCAATCCGATTCGCGACAAGCTTCGCCTTATTCGACTGCAGGTGGCCGATAAAATGGAATTCTATATTGGGGTCGCCCTCTAATGTTTCTAACTTCGAAAGCAATGCGTCGACCCGGTTCTCACCATAATAATGTAGGCCAAGCCCAGAAAGAGTTTTGATTTGCTCTGCGGAAAGGTATTTTGAGGCGACGACGATCTGCTTATCGCCTACTTCCTCAACGATTTTCTTTATCGCGTCAATATCCATGGCTATGAGTTTACGCCTCCAAGGATTCTCTTGCTAGAAGCGATGTGCATTCGTTTTTGAACTGGAATCGTGCTTAAAGCATCTATCATAATCAAGCTTGGAACCTTGTCGATTCCAACTCTTATTGCAGCAAGCGTAAAGCCTGTGACCCTAGGAGTTATCCTAACGTCCGCAGGCTTTTGCATATTTGATGGTGCCCAGCCTACCATTCATTGACCCACCTCTAGGAAGCATCTTGCCCTTTCGATAGGAAAGCACGCGCCACATAACATAGGACGAGTTTATGGGTCATCCTGTCTTTGCCTTTCATCGCGAGCATAATTGATTTACCATTTGGCGACGAGAGAAAAGACATGCCTAAGAAAACAATAAGAGTAGTAGCCGCGATCATAAGAGCAGGGGACAAGGTATTTGCCGCGAAAAGGGATTACGGTGATCTAAAAGGCCTTTGGGAATTTCCCGGCGGGAAGATAGAAGAGGGCGAAACGCCTGAAGAAGCGCTAAAAAGAGAAATAGAAGAAGAACTCCATTCCGAAATCAAGGTGGGCGAGTTCTTCATGAATGAGCAATACGACTACCCCAATTTCCATTTGGACATGGATGTGTTCTTCTGTACGCTGCTAGAAGGAGAACTTGCTCCCGAAAAAGGGATACATGGTGCCTCCGAATTCATTGAAATCGACTCCTTGCTTAGCGAAAAGTGGTGCCCTGCGGACCGGGAAATCGCTGAAAGGCTTTACGCGCATCTAACGAAATGCTCTCCAAAGGCATTGCTTAATTGAAAATTGATACACGTACCCGATGAATTGGATTCCTGGTTGCCAATTTGCGTAAGGAAACGTTTACAATAAGGGCCTATGAGATTCAAGCACACCAAACGCCCAGGCTTCTTGCTTGGGGCGATCGACTTCCTTACCGCCGGCACCTTCTTCTTGCTCTATATGCCTTTAAGCGTCACCCCAGAGGTAGAAGAAATCCTTGGCAAGAAGGTCCAACCCTATTGGCTAGCTTATATCCTAGGAATACCCGACGCGTTCGTGTACACCCTTATATGGATGGCGAGGCTATGCGAGGACGTGAAGAACAAAGCCATTGAGTTAGGCATCAAGCCCCATACCTCGTGGAAGCATATGTTCTGGTGGAACGTCGCGGGCATGCTTGTCTTAGTTGGACCAGCGGTCGCCACGTGGGGATTTTTCAAGACTTTGAACGAGATTGAGGCCAAACTGAACAGGCAAGAAAAGTAGGCTGTGGGCCACCTAATATCAAGCGACGATTTGAAAGTTGGCTGTACATCGAAATAAAAACACCAACAAAAAAATTGCCAACAAAAAAGTTGCCAACAAATTTATTGGTATATAAACTAATTGTATCGGGAGTTTCGATATGAATTTTTATGGCAGAACTGAAGAACTTCGAGAAATGAGAGAAGCTCTTTCGCGACAAGGCTATCGCGGCATCATGGTGTACGGCAGAAGGCATGTCGGAAAAAGCAGATTGATCGGCGAAGCGGTCAAAAATATGCCTGGCTTAGTTATATATTGCCAGTGCGTGAAAAGTGGCGACAAAGAGAATATCGCCTCTCTTTACCGCGCCTATCAGGAGGCGAGCGGGGACGATCTTTTGGTTGAATTCCCATCTCTCGACGCGCTTTTGAGCTATATCGTCTCGCGTCAAAAGGAACAGGTTACAATCGTTTTGGACGAATATCCTTATTGGCGTGCGGGAAGCGAGAAAGGCGAAAAAGGACTCGACAGCATTTTGCAAAAGGGAATCGATCGAATTCTAGCGCCCGCTGGCGCGAAGCTGATCCTCAGCGGTTCATACCTTTCCGTCATGGATGAGATTCGCAAGGAATCGGGTCCGCTCGGAGGCAGATGCAAAACCCAGATATACCTCCAACCGATGGATTATTACGATGCGTCTCTTTTCTATCCGAATTACTCTCCGAAAGATAAAATGACCGCCTATGCCGCTTTTGGTGGGCTGCCCTACGTCTTGCAATCCATTGACCCGATGAAAAGCGTAACGAAGAACATCGAGAAGCTTTATTTTGACCCAGCCGGCGAACTAAGAAAGCTGGTTCCTCTTCTCGTCGAGGAGGAGATCGGTAAAAGCGACGCTTTGCACATGATCTTCGATTTCTTGGCAAATACGGAGAAAAGGCCTTCGCTTAGGGACGTGTGCGACAAATTCCAAAGCCGCTTCAGCGACGAATGGGTTCGCGTCAGCCTCGCAAAACTCGAATCCATGAAAATCGTCAAGCGGATTGTTCCAATCGGATCCAGGACATCGGACAAGAACACCTATTATCGGATTTCGGATAACGCCTTCTTGTTCTATTATCGCTATGTGCAGCCGTCTGAAACCGCGATACTTCTAGGGTCCGGGAAAGCGGCATACGCGAAAAGGTCCACCCAAATAGACTCGGATTACGTTCCTTCCATCTTTGAAGACGCCTCAAGGGAATTCTTGATTCGCATGAATATGAAGGGCCTTATCGATCCGCCCATCGAGGATTTAGGCACTTATTTCTATAACCTCGGCGGCAACTCGAACGGACAATTCGATTTGGTTACCAAAGACGCGAAGGGGTATGTGTTTTACGAATGCAAGTTCCGTGCGCTTGAAAGGAAAGACCTCGTAGAGGAACAAAACCAGGTAAAAGCGATGCCAAAATTCGCGATCCGCCCCTATAAGCTCGCCTTTATCGGATGCGAAAAAGGGGAACTGCGCGATAGTGATGAAGCGACCGTGTACTCGCTTGACGATTTCTTTAGCCCGTATTTAGGGAGCGATGAATCGGAATAGGCGAGACGGAAGCAAGATAAGGCTGAGCACCAACGGGTTATTGCGCTAGAAAGGGCCTATCGAATCCGCATAGGGCGCAGGGCTCCTGGCCTTTGATTTCGTAATCGACGTTTGCCTTGGACAATTCGCGCAAGAACGCGTTCAGGAAGCCATCGTCTTTGAAGCGATCGGCGATGGATAAGAAGAAGGCGTGGTTGATGCAGGCGACCTCTATGCAAAAGGCGCTGACGTCTGGGCCAAAGAGGACATACTGGTCCTCGATGTAGGGGTCCAGGACACCGAAGGAGCGGCTATTGACGTAGGAAATGGTTGCGGTGGAGCGGTCTCCGCTAAGAGCCTTTTCCATGATGCCTAGCCGCATTTGTAAACTTAGGGAATCAAGCTTTTGGCGCGACTCATTTTGCTTCTTTAATGCCCAAAGGGAATTCTCGGGCTGAGATTGAAGAATGATCTGGCCCCTAGTGACCGTGCATGCTTTCGTTAGATCGTCTAGAGACTTATCGAATGGGAAATCGACTGTGACGACGTTTGAGAATAGGCGGTAGTTGTTCGTATTGCCAAGTATTGCCTTATGGTTGACCGAGATGGCAACGGTGATGGGGTCTTTATCGTCAGGTTCGAATTGCCTTATCGCTCGGGCGATCATGACTGCCAAAAAAGCGTTGGGGCTGCCATCGAAGGTCTTGCAATTGCGCATGACCTGTTCCTCGCTTAGTTTGATATAAGTGAACTTAGGAGGATGATCCGCGTCTTTTAGGCGCATGAAATTCTCGATGGCCGGCTTTTGGTATAGCGGAGGCTCCGCGTGTTCAATATCCAAATGGGCGAATGGGTTCCCCGTCTCGGATTCTGGGATCTCGCTTCCGGGAAGCCTATAGCCAGTTGGGTCGAGGGCGATTCCGAATTTGCGGGTCAAATACAGGTAGAGCGTGCTTTTGATGTAGGGGAGTATGCCCGAGCCGTCCGTCAATATATGGTTTACTTCGAAAGCGAGGCGCTTACCTTGGTATTTCCAAGCGCCCAGATGGAAATTGCTTGCCTCCGTGCCCAAATCGATCGCGTCCCAGGAGTTTCTGACCGTCATCGGAAGCGGGTTCGGCTGAATCTCGAGCTCGCCTTCAGATAACGTTTCCCTGACGTAGAAGTAGGGGAACCTGACGCGGAGTTCTTCGACAACTTGCCTTAGGATGTTTCCGTCGATTTTCTCTTTCAGCACGACGAGCACTCCCATGACGGTGGGGTGAACTTTCGATGCCACATAAAGCATTGGCTCATAGAATTTCGACATAGCATCCCCTCCTTCGACAATGGATTCGCCACGAAAGAATATAGCATAGATGAGCATTTCTTACATGTTTTCGTGGCCTTTTATAAGGATTGTTTGCTCGATTCGTAAGTCAAGCGTTGTCACCTCCGTGCGCGAGTTTTATAATTTCGCATATGCAAACGAGGGATGCACGCGGATAAATTCTGACGAGACGTCAGGCTTTTTCTACGCGTTTTCTTCTTTGCCCAGATGGACGCAGGGCAAAGAAGAGGACATGCATCTATCGAATCGCTTTGCGCTTACTGCAAGGCGAATTTGCGATTTGAAGAAGAAAGGAGCAGCCATGTTTAAACTAATCTTCAAAAACATGAGCGTGAAGAACTGGATAGCTCTCATAGCCATCCTGATCCTGACTTTGGGCCAGGTGTTCTTCATGATGCAGATCGTCACCTTCATTGGCTTGCTCACCGGCGCAGTCCAAGCGAGTCGCGTCGATGGTGAAGCAAACATCTGGTGGTACGGTCTCTACATGATCGTTTCCGCGATCCTCATGGCGGTGATGGAGGTCATCATCCGCTTCGTCGCTAGCGCCTCTGCCAGCAGCGTCATCACAAAAATCAGGCAGAAAATGTATGAGAGGGTCAACAAGTTCGCCATCGCCGACTTCGCCTCCTTCTCCACCGAATCCTTGATCACGAGGACCACCAACGACATGCAGAACGTCCATCTCGCATGGCTCACCTTCCTCAAGACCGCCTTCATGGCTCCCGTCACGATGATCTGGTCGGTGGTGACTCTGATCTTGGTTGGAAGCGACCGCCTCACCATCGTCACCGCGATCTGGCTCGTTGTCCTCGTCGCGGCAGTCATCGTCTTGCTATTGCTTCTCACCCCGAAGTTCAAAGCGGTCCAGAAGCTAACCGATGCCTTGAACGTCGCCTCGAGGGAAAACCTCACCGGCGTCCGCGTCGTCCGCGCCTTCAACGCCGAATCCTATCAGGAAGGCAAGTTCGACAAGGTCAACACCGAATTCACCAAGGTCCAGATCTTCGCCGGACGCGTTCTCTCGGTATTCACCCCAATCGTCATGCTCGTCATGATGGGCCTCTCCCTCTCGATCCTTTGGGTGAGTGCCTACCTCCTCAATGGAATGGATATGGCCGCGGCAAACACCGCGTTCAGCGCGACGAACTCCTTCGTCATGCTCGCCAACCAGATCATCATGTCCTTCATCTTGCTCGTCACCTTGATCGTCATCTGGCCGCGTGCTTCGGTTAGCGCCAAGCGTATCTCCGAGGTCATCGCCCACGACGTCTCCGTCGTCGACACCGAGAACCCCGTCGAGTTCAAAGAAGAGGGCACGATCGAATTCAAAGACGTCGGATTCTCTTATCCTGGCGCCGAAAAAGAAGCCGTCTCCGATATCTCCTTCAAGGTCAAGAAGGGCGAGACCATCGCCTTCATCGGCGCGACTGGCTCTGGCAAAACCACGATCATCAACATGATCGCCCGCATGGCCGATTGCACTAGGGGCGAAGTCCTCGTCGATGGTGTGAACGTCAAAGACGTCCTTCAGAAAGACCTCCGCGACCGCATCGGATATGCCCCGCAGCGCGGATTCCTCTTCAAAGGCAACATCAAGGAAAACATCGCCTTCAAAGATCCGAACATGACCTTGGCCGATGTGCGTTGGGCGGCCGAGATCGCTGACGCCGACGGCTTCATCATGAGCAAGCGCAACGGATATGAATCCGAAGTTGCCCAGGGCGGCTCGAACTTCTCGGGCGGCCAGAAGCAGAGGCTCTGCATCGCCAGAGCCGTCGCGACCAAGCCTGAGATCCTCATCTTCGACGACTCATTCTCTGCGCTTGATTACCGCACTGACAAAACCGTCCGCGGACGCATCGCCGAGAAGCTTCCCGGCACGACTCGCGTCATCATCGCCCAGCGCGTCGGCACCATCATGGACGCCGATCAGATCGTCGTCCTCGACCAAGGCAAGATGGTAGGCATCGGCAAGCATTATGACCTAGTGCGCAATTGCCCCGTCTATCAGGAAATCGCCTTGTCGCAGCTTAGCAAGGAGGAGTTAGGACTATGAGCGCCATCGCCAAACCCGCGCCGAAAGAGAAGAACAAACTCGGCAGCCTCGTAAAGGCGTTTAGGAAATACTATGTTCCGTTCTTCATCTCCATCATCTTGCTGATCGTCTCGGTCGTGTTCACGATCTTGACCCCTGGCACGATCCGCCAGCTCACCAATGAAATCAACCCCGTCGGAAAAGACGGCGCGACCTTCACCGTCAACCTCGAGAACGTCACCCGCCTCGGCTTGACCCTCGCCGCCTTCGCGGCCATCTCCTTCATCGCGAGCTTCATCTCGGGCTTCATCCTGAATACCATCATCCAGAAGTTCTCGAAAGACGTGAGGAGGCAGATCTCCGAAAAGATCAACAAACTCCCGCTCAATTACTTCGACACCACCCAGACCGGTGACATCCTCTCGGTTGTTACCAACGACGTCGATACCTTGAGCACCTCGCTTCAGAACTCCGTCAGCATGCTCGTCCAGTCTGCCGTCATGCTCATCGGCGTCTTCATCGCGATGTTCGTCGCAGCCTGGCAGATGGCCCTCGTCGTCGTTTGCTCGCTGCCGGTCATGCTCATCATCATGTTCGCGACCTTCAAGAAGGCCTTGCCACTATTCGACCAGAGCCAGCACGCCCTAGGCGATGTCAACGCGACCGTCGAAGAGAATTACTCCGGCCAGCTCGTCATCAAGGCGTTCAACGCCGAAGACATGAAAGTCGCCGCCTTCAAGGAGAAGAACGACTCCTTCGGCACCGTCCTCTACAAGTCGCAGGCCTTCGGCTCCCTCATCGAGCCCGCGATGTCCTTCGTCTCTTACCTCACCTATGCCGCGGTCTTGATGGTCGGCGGCGTCCTATACGCTAGGGGTAGCATCGGCGATATGGGCATCATCACCGGCTTCATCATCTACGTCTCCCTCTTCCAGGAGCCTCTTGCCCAGATCGGTCAGGCGAGCTCCACCATCCAGCTTGGAACCGCTGCCTGCAACAGGGTCTTCACCTTCCTCGAGCAGGAAGAGCTCTCCGACGAAAGCGATAAGAAGCAGCTCCTCGATCATAGCCACATCCGCGGCGAAGTCGAATTCAAGGACGTCTGCTTCGGCTACGACCCCAAGAAGCTCACCATCAAGAACTTCTCCGGGAAGATTCAACCTGGCATGAAGGTAGCCATCATCGGTCCGACCGGCGCTGGCAAGACCACCCTCGTCAACCTATTGATGCGTTTCTACGAGCTCACTAGCGGCGACATCCTCGTCGATGGCGTGTCCATCAAGGACATGTCGCGCCAAGAGCTTCGCGACATCTTCGGCATGATCCTCCAGGAGACTTGGGTCATCAACGGAACCCTCCGCGAGAACATCGTCTACAACCTCAAGAACGTGGACGAGAATAGACTCCAAGAGATCCTTGAAGAGACTAACCTCAGCCATTATGTCTCGACCTTGCCCGAGGGTCTTGAAACCGAGATCCAAAAGGAAAGCGCCTTGTCGGCTGGACAGAAGCAGCTCGTCACCATCGCCCGCGCGATGACCGAGAACGCGCCGATGCTCATCCTCGACGAAGCGACCTCCAACGTCGATACGAGGACCGAGATCCTCATCCAGAAAGCCATGGATTCGCTCACCAGCGGCAGGACGAGCTTCGTCATCGCCCACAGGCTTTCCACCATCAAGAACGCCGACCTCATCTTCGTCATGAAGGACGGCAACATCGTTGAGACCGGCACCCATGACTCGCTCATGAAGCTCGGCGGTCTCTATAGCGAGATCTACAACTCTCAGTTCAACTGATGCGGATCTTCCGCGAATTACCAAAAGGGTCGCGCCTCGTGCGCGACCCTTTTGCGTGGAGGCATGGCATTATTCTCGAATTAAATCCATGGGGTACGTGTATGCACTTTCGATTTGCAATGACCTGAGTTTTTAACGAAATAGATCGTCTAGAGTGAGGACGCTTTCAAAAAAAGAACTATAGCTATTTGGGGTTAGCCCAAATGTTGTGATAAGCACCTGATGCATGGATTGCTTCTTCTTGAGAAGTGACGCGATTGCCTTGCGTCGAGATATTAGATCTTGATAATAATCTTTCGTCACAGAGTAATCCGCGGCGACGAATTTGATTTCACAGATGCTTGCCGCGTTGTCCGCTCGGTTTATGACAAGATCGATTTGAGCTTTTCTTTCTGGGCTGACTGCCGTTAGAGGCAATAAGCTGGTTTCGGTGCGAATGACAGATAAGCCTAACGCGTTTTTGATTTGCTCAACGTGGTGGATACAGACCAGTTCGAAGGTTAGGCCGCGCCAGGTTGTTAACGATGAAGAGTCGATGTGCTGCTGAAAGAAATGCTTGTCGAGGCTAGCGTTGCCTTTTACAAAATGGAGGTAGAAGAGACAAAATGGGTCAATCAGCTTATAGTGGGGGTGCCTTTGGTTCTCACCGAAAGGGATGTATCGCATGACGAACCCGCTTGCGGTTAGCCCATTCATCGCATCGGAAAACTCGCCGCCGTCAGCTACGCCAATCTCCTTGCAAAGATCATCCCGTTCCAAACCTTTGGATTTCCCACTCAAAGCAAGAACCGTCTTTTCGGCAAGTGAGGCATTGGAAAAGCTTTGACTCATTAGAGCAGAGAATTCGTTTGCAAATACTGCGTCTTCTGCAAAGAAAAGACGATCGATGTTTTGGGCTAAGGTGAGTCCTTTCTCTAAGTAATCAAGGTAATAAGGGATTCCGCCGAAGATCATATAAGTGCAGGCAATCTCGTAACGGCTGTACATTATGCCTTTGGATTGCAGGAATTCTTCGGTTGAGCGAAGCGTGAATGGCGTGAGCCTTAATTCTTTACTTACGCGGTGAAACAATGAGCCTTTCCCCGAAAGGATCTTCTTGCTCATGTAACTCATCGAGGAACCACAGACAATGAGTAGTATGTCTCCTCTAGGGAAGCAATAGTTATTCCAAAATAGACTGAAAGCGGAAAGGAAATCAGATCCTGATGTGTCCATCCATGGTAGCTCATCAAGGAATATGATAATTTTGCCTTCCGTCTTTTCTTTCTTTTGAATCAGCGCTCGGAGCCTTGCAAATGCCTTGAGCCAGGTATCGATTGTCTCGCTCGAATCATCGCCATAGAATCCTAGGGAATCCTGAAATGTTGCTAGCTGTGTCTCAAGTTGCTTAGAAGCGTTATCCTTTCGGTCATTCGATGGAGCACTGTGGCGGAAAGCGTACATTGTTGAAAAGACCGAGTCGACCAAAAACGTTTTACCGACCCGCCTTCTTCCATACACTGCGAGGAATTCCGATTTATCGCTCAGAAGAAGCTTCTGCAAAAACATGGATTCTTTTTCTCTTCCAATCGCTTTCATAGTTATTTCCTCACGCGGTGAAACGTACTTTTTAGCCTTTCACCGCGTAAATTATCATATGGAAATACAATTAAATCAATGAAAATATGCGACAGCGTCTAAATAATGTTGGGAATAGATAATTCAGCGCGGTGAAACGCACTTTTTGTCTTTTCACCGCGTAGATGCCATTTATTGGTCTTGATCTATTGGGGCCGCAAAGATCTTTACACGCAATTTGATATGACCTCGGCCCGACGCTCTATTAACAAACCTGTGAGAAATTTCGGCGTCTTTCGAGTCAAGAAATGCCTTTTAGATGAGTCGCCATTCCTAAAAATATCGGCCAAAGCATATTAGAAACCCGTTTATTTCCCAAAATCGGTCGGGCTTTGCTCGGTATCAAGGGCTTGGAGTATATTAGCGCCGGCTTTGCCTCTGGCTTCAGTCGGACAGTACCCATAGTATTTTTTGAATAATCGCGAAAAATAACGTGGGTCAGGGATATTGACAGCTTCACAGATCTCGCGGATAGACATCGTTGAGGTATTCAAATAGCCTATCGCCTTCCTTAGACGATACTTGATGAGAAAATTATGAAGGGAGCATCCAGTCTCCTTCCCTATGAGCACGGACACATAATTGGGATGATACGAAAAAGCCTTTGCTACATCCGCATTCGAAAGATTCTCGCGATAATGGGCCTTGATAAAATCTATGATTTGCATGCCCGCTCTGGATTTAGCATTTTTGCTCTCGCCCCATAAGGTAGCGTCCTTTACCGCAATTAGCAATTGACAAAAGGCTGTTTTCAGTTCGAAATGGGCATATTTTAGGTCGGCGTTATAAATTTCGCGCATACGAGGAAATATGTCTTCTCCTTCATTGAAATTCTCCACATATACAATCTGGTTGAAGGGGTCGTAATCGGAGAAGCGGACGCATTCCAAAACCATGCCTTGCCTAAAATCTGCAACCCGTATTGGGGCGATTGGCGTTTTCAATGTTCGAAATGATGAGGTGAAGTCGAAATTGCACGTAAAGCAAGCGCATCTCTCTCCGCCCGTTGGAACGCACTTATACCGATGTCCTGCCTGCCACAAAACTAGAGTTTTTGGCTTGAGATGGTGGCTTTTTCCATCGATTAGCAAGTCCGCTTCCCCCGATTGACAGTAATAGATTCTATGATCGAGGTTAACGACCTCTTCTTTGGCCCAAAAACTTTCCATAAAGAACGTCTGCTTTGCGCAAAAGCGGACGAACGGATTGATTTCTTCAAATTGCACTGTCGCTATTTTCATCAAAATCATTATAGGAAAACCATCTTGAAAAAATCCACATTGTTCTTTGCTTTGTAGGTAGTTCCAGCCAATGGATTGAACGATAATCATGCCGAAGGAACAGCGGTTTCCAAATAATCCCGAGGAGATGCAAATGAATACCAAAGGCATTGCCGTAAGAACCTATTTTGACGCAGATGAATTCAAATCCACGTGTCGACTTTTAGATGACTTGCATCCAACAAAAAGCGAGGGGCGATTCTTTTATTATCTTGCTCCAGAATTCAATTTCGATGCTGAAGGCTTATCCGCTTCCAATATGTGTTTGGATTACTCCATTGTTCTTGATTCGTCTCTTTCAGAATTGCTCGGCGATTTTGCTCGTTTCGATAAGCGTTATGTCGATTTACGATTAAGTCTTTTCCACTATATTGACCGATGTGCTTCCGTTTGTGCGGATCCACGGCAAGTGGAATCCCTGCTAGGCCTCAAACTCAGAAAGGCCACGGATATGTTCGATGCCCTTCAACGAATTCTTTTCATCAATTCGCTTCAGTGGCAATTCGGACATCACTTAGTCGGGCTAGGAAGGCTCGACCAATGGCTTTTGAAGTATTTCGCGGAAGGCGGACGGGCCAATTGCCTCGAGATTATCAAAGAATTCCTCCTGACACTTCATCGCTATTACAAAAACAAGAGCAACGAATTGCTGGGCGACACTGGACAGATCATTATTCTTGGGGGAACCGACGAAAGGGGAAACGACCAATCGAATGGATTAACCGAATTGTTTATTTCCGCGCTCACCGAGCTGCATTTGCCAGATCCAAAGCTCATGCTACGTTATTCCCAAAAGACGCCCGATTCCGTTTTGTCCTCTGCATCAAGACTCATAGAAAGCGGGTCGGGAAGCCCAATCATGGCGAACGACGAGCGCGTCATTCCCGCCCTTATTGATGCAGGTTATACCGCGGAAGACGCTCATAATTACGCCGTTTCGGCTTGTTGGGAGCCCTTTGCGTGTGGAAAGGCGGTAAGTAGAAATAATCTTTATGACCTGAACTTTGCTGAAGCACTGAACGAGGCGGTTGAACTTATGCTAAGCAAAGGAGGAGATCGTCTTTCCGGGGTATTCGATTGCTTGAGAGATGCGATTTCGGAAAAACTGTCGAAGCTTCGCTCGGGCCCCTGGCAGGAAGAGCCAATCGAGTCGCTTTTCATCCGCTCATGCAGAGAAAGGAAAAAGACGATTGGAGGTGGTGGGGCGTGCCATTATGACGTGGGCTTCTTAACGACGGGCTTATCAAATTGCGTAAATGGCATTCTGGCAATTGACCGCCTTTGCTTCAAAGAGGGAAAACTGACGATTGCGCAGTTAAACGCAATTCGCAAAGCCAATTTTGAGGGGTTTGATTCTGAACAGCTTGTGGATCGTACCAATTGCTTTGGATCGCGCAGCCGGGCAGCCATCGAAATGACGAATCGGGTTTTAAAGATTACTAATGACGCAGTGCTTGAATGCCGCGTTGGCGACCATGGCGAGTCGCTCTACTTTGGGTTGTCCTCATCCAATTACTTGGCCTATGGAAGCAAGAACCCCGCGTCTTTTGATGGAAGAAAAGCCAATGCCCCATATGGCGTGCATGTCTCCAACGACTTCGCCTCTTCTCCTCTGGATGTTATCTATTTTTTCCGTAGCCTCGACTTGCCTTCGCGCTGCGTGAATGGAAATGTAATCGATTCGTTTTTCGATGCGAGCCTATTTTCTTCTCATCCCGAATTCGGTCTGCAATTTCTCCGCGGATGCTGTAATAGCCAAGCCTATGAGTTCCAAATGAACGTGACAAACTTTGAGACGCTTGTTGACGCAAAGTTGCACCCTGAAAGGCATGAGAATCTGATTGTCCGCGTTTGGGGCTTCAGCAGCTATTTCAACGACCTCCCAATCGAATATAAGGATCTCCTAATCGAAAGGGCGAAAAATGTCCGTGGCCAAAGTTTTTAATGTACAGCATTTTTGCCTAGATGATGGGCCAGGGATACGGACCACGATCTTCCTTTTTGGCTGCCCGCTGCGCTGTCCGTGGTGTTGCAATCCAGAAGGGGTTTACCCTAATGGTGAGGTTTTTGACGCTGACTTGCCGAGCCTTTTCGGTGAGTGTCTTAGCGATCTCCCGTTTTACGGCAAAGATGGTGGGGTGACGTTTTCTGGCGGGGAACCAATTAATTCCGTTTTTGAGATTCGGCCACTAATTGAAGATCTTCGCAAAACCGGGATAACCATTTGCTTCGAAACGTCGATGTTCGTCTCCAAGGAGAAATTTCGACTCGCTCTTTCTCTCGCGGACTTTATATGCGCTGACATCAAAGTGGGGACCAAGTCTGACGCCGAATCCATTTTGGGTTATGACAGGTTTGATTGGTTCGTTGAGAATCTTTCTTTACTCAAAAAATCGAAGGTAGCCCACAGATACAGGCTGATTATGAATACGCTGAACGGCTCGATGGAACAGGTGGCGGCGCGCTTGCAACTTATCGAGGATGATCCAAACGCCTTAACCGAGGTTTTCAACACGCATAATCTCATGAATGAAAAAAGACTCAAACTTGGAGTTGTTCCTTCGAAATCTTATCAAGCACTTGATAGTTTGGAGATTGAGAAAATCTACACTTACGTTTCAAAAAATAGAAAAAAATCGATACTTTTGGAAGTTTAGATTCATCACCAATCTTTAAAATATCCACATTGTCATTCAGTTTATCCATTCCATTGATTTTCTCTAGTCATAGAATCTATCTAGAAGCAAAAACCTTTTCCGAAGGAGTGACTAATGAGCAAGCATATCGATCTTTACGCATACTATTTCCCCAACTGGCACCAAGATAGACGTAATGATATCTGGCACGGTAAAGGCTGGACCGAATGGGAGGTTCTAAAGTGTGCGCGCCCGCGTTTCCCTGGCCATAATCAGCCTCTGGTGCCTCTTTGGGGCTATGAGGACGAAGCTGATCCCGCGGTCATGGATAAAAAGATCCTTTGCGCTAAGCAATACGGCATTAAGGGATTTATCTTTGATACATATTATTATGACGATGGACCCTATCGCGAACGTTGCCTTGATGAAGGATTCCTGCACGCCCCGAATGCCAAGGATTTTGGATTCGCGATTCTTTGGTGCAATCACAATGCCATTTACGCTCATCCGTCCCCAAGGGTTGGCATCGCACCGATGCTAAAAAGCGGAGCTGTTACTGAGAAGGATTTCGTTGACATCACCAATGACTTCATTGCGAAATACTTTTGGCGCGAAAACTACATCCGGATTGATGGAAAGCTTCTCTTTGCAATCTACAACGTTGAAAAGTTGGTTCACGAACTGGGTGGCATTTTGGAATGCCGACGCATTTTTGATGATTTCAGGCAGCGGGTTCGCAACAAAGGACTGGGGGAAGTTCATCTCTGCACCGTTGGCGCCATCATGGAAGATGTATTCGACGATCATGCGGACATTAACAGAGTCCTCAATGAACTTGGCATCGACGAGAACCTTCGCTATTGGTGGCCAATCAAATATAAAGACGCGCGGCTAACCATGGACTATTGGAGTTTTGTGGAAGCTGGATATGAGGCTACAAAGCAAGATATCGCCGATTACGATATTCCGACCGCTCCACATCTTATGACTGGCATCGACCAAAGCCCGCGCACCATTCAATCGGAAATCTATGAGAACATGAACGTTTACCCATGGTACGCGATTGTGAACAATCCTTCGCCAATCGCTTTCGGAAACGTGTTCCGAAAGATGCACCGCCTTGTTTCTAGCGGCGAATGCAAAGCCCATTTCATTACCTGCGTTTGGAACGAATGGACGGAAGGGAATTTTTTGGAACCGGAGAAAGGGTACGGCTATTCCTATTTGGAAGCCATTAAGAACGTTCTTGACGAAGAGGAAAACAACAATGATTGAGCGAGTTGCCAAAAGAGAAGCCAAAATAGCGGTTTTTGCAGTCGCGCACGGTGTTTATTGGGAACAGTTCCCCGGGCTGTTGGACAAGATGCTTGTCTATCATGGCGAGCTTTGCAAAAAGATTGGTGCCAATGAGGTGACGATTGCGAATTATGGAATCGTCGATTCCTCGGAAAAAGCATTTGACGTGGCACAACAAATAAACGCCTTTGCCCCAGACGTCATTTTCTGCAACATGATCACTTACGCCACAAGCAGCGTTTTCGCGCCAATTTTGAGGGCTGCCCTTGCGCCGATTGTCCTCGTGGGTCTACAGCCTAGGAAGGCGATGGACTACGAGAAAGCCAATACCTTCATGCAACTGGAAAACGACTCAATCTGCTCGGTTCCAGAATTTTGCGGCGTTGCGATTCGATTCGGCAAAAAGATAGCCGACATTATTCTTGGAACTCTTTATGATGACGGAAGCGCGGATGAAAAAATCAAGGAGTGGACTGACATCGCGAAAGTGCTCCACGGCCTCAAGGGCGCGCGTCTTGCACTGATGGGCCATGTTCTTGAATCCATGTACGACATGCATGCTGATCCAACGGCGATTGCCTCCACGTTCGGCATACATGTCCCGCTTCTTGAGATCGATGACCTTGTTCGATGCTTCGAAGAAGTCACAGAAGAAGAGATAAGCAAGAAAGTCGAACTTATCAAAGCCGAATTCGAAATGCCGGATCCGAAATCCGATCCCGTCACACGAAAACTGACCGATTACGATCTTTTGCAATCGGCCAAATCGGCGGCCGCCCTCGACCTGCTTGTTGCCAAACATCATTTAAATGGAATGGCATATTACTATGAAGGAACGGAGGGCAGCATTCAGCGAACCGTGGCTACATCTTTGATTGTAGGCAATTCGATTTTGAATGCCCAAGGTATTCCTATGTGCGGCGAATTTGACATCAAGACAAATATCGCAATGCTCATCATGGATAAACTTGACATTGGGGGTTCGTTCGCAGAGCTTCATCCATTTGATTTCGAAGATAACACCATCCTGATTGGGCACGACGGGCCCCATCATATCAAAATAGCTCAGGGCAAGCCGATTTTGCGCTCGCTTATTAAATATCATGGTAAGCCTGGCTCTGGCGCTTCGGTTGAGTTCAAGCTGAAAGAGGGTCCGATCACCATGCTGGGGATTGGCCAAAAGGCTGACGGAACATTCAAATTCATTATTGGAGAAGGATATTCGAAAGACGGTCCAATCCCGCCGACCGGAAATACCAATACTCGTGGCTATTTCCCGCCAGATACCAGAGATTTTATTGTCCGCTGGTGCAAAGAAGGCCCAACTCATCATTATGCTTTGGGAATTGGACATAGGGCGGAAACCATTAAGAAGATTGCTGATTGTCTTGGCATAGAGAGTGTGATTGTAAGATGAAAAACGACAATGCAATAAATACTGTTTCGTCCTTTGCGCAGGTGAGTGACGATAAGCAAGTGAAGATCGTTCGACAGGGCGGTCGTCTTAAGATTGCTTTCATCGGTAATTCGATAACTCGCCATATGCCAAAGCCTGAAATCGGATGGACGCACGATTGGGGCATGGCGGCCTCATCGATTGAGAACGATTATGTTCATGTGATGCTCCATGCCCTTGAACAAAAATACGGCCCTGTCGATTATTGCATCTGCTCGATGTCGAAATGGGAGCGCGAATACTGGAATCGCGCAATCCTGGAAGAGTATCACGCGGCCAGGGAGTTTGATGCCGACATTGTCGTTATTCGCATTGCGGAAAACGTTTGGGGCGTTCGCGACCAATTGGAAAAGAAGCCGCTTGCGCCATATTGGGACTACATGATTCGCTATTTCGCTGGCCCAAAATCCAAGGTTCTGGTAACCGATGATTTTTGGAGTTGGAAAACGATTGACGATCCGATCCACGAGGTTTGCGAAAAGCGGGGATATACCCTTATTAAACTCGGAGATATTGGCGCGGATGAATCAAATAAGGCAATTGGACAATTCGATCACCCCGGCGTTGCGATTCACCCTAACGATAAGGGCATGAGAGCCATTGCAGAACGAATATTGACGGAAGGGGAACTGCTGTAAGAAATGAAAACGAAGACCCGAAAGAAATTGATCATCGCTGGATTCATCGTTGCGCTGATCGGCGTATTTTTCGGGTCGGCCTCATTGCTTAGGACGAGCAATATGCGCGACGGTAAGGCTCGCGTTGAGGTGGCTGTCAAAAAGGAGAAAGTCAGCGAAGAGGCGCCTGACCTTTCGAGTTTCTCCTCCTATTTCAATGATTATGTTGAACGACTCAATAGCGCCTCCGGTTATTATTATGATTACGCCTACTATACCGTGAACGGTTATCGCGAAAGCGATGATGCCTTCCTTGTAGACTTGTCCACTAGGCGGGTCGATAAACTGAAAGGTTTGGGCGGGTTTGACTACGGCTTATCAGAGCAATATTTTGAAATCGACAAATCGCGAAGCGAAAACCTTGAATATTTTTACGAAGGGAAAGACCGCGTTGCCCTAAATCGGGTATACCCAGATGGCACAGAATCCCTGTTCAGGGTCTCCGCTTTGGGGCACTCTCTTTGCCTCAATACTGCTCAGGGTCAGCCCCTTGCTTTTGTCGATGCCGAGAAAGCGATGACATCCAGCGGCAATCATGTTGTTCATTTCAATCTCATCGACCTCCCGATGATTGAGTCCATTTCGGTGAAGGTAGATGGAAGCGTGTGCTATTACTCCTCCCTTACTAAGGGTGGCGAAAAGATTAAGAACGTGGTCGTAGAAGGTAACCGCGTGACCATATATCCAGTTTCCGCGAAAGCGATAAAGACGATTAAAGCGACTTCCCGGACATCGGAATCGACTACTTTGGCAAATTTCGATCTCTACCTTGGCTATTTTGTGTATCGCCAGAACCTTTCTCGCTATGCAATTTCTGGGTTCATTGTTTTGGGAATACTTCTCGCTACCGTGCTCTATCTCGGAATCGCGAAAAGGAAGTTTGCCGAAATTTTTTCGAAAACGAACATGAAGCGATTGTTGAAGTTCAAGACGCTCTATGTGCTCATTGTCCCCGCTTTGGTTCTCTTGGTTGTATTCCGTTACCTCCCGATGCTATGGCTTAGCGCCGGGTTCATGGATTACCGACTGCTTGAGGGGCTTAATAGCGAATGGGTTGGGCCAGATTATTTAATCGGCATCTTCACCGCTCAGAACACCCCTGAGATGTACCGCATATTCCGCAACACGATTTTCATTTCGCTCATAAGAATCCTGACCAATCTTCCTTTTATTCTCATTCTAGCTTTGCTCATCAATTCGATGCGGAGCAAGCGGCCGAAGACTATGTTCCAAGGCTTGACGATGATTCCTTATTTCCTGTCCTGGGTCGCTATAGGTGGACTCTTCTACTCGCTGCTTAATTCGGAAACCGGGCTTGTGAATCGTTTGTTTGCGCTGACGACGGATTGGTATAGCGTTCCCGAACCTTGGTGGGCTTTGCTGTCTTTGTCCTCCCTTTGGAAGGGTATGGGATGGTCTGCGTTGATTTATATCGCAGCAATGTGCCAAATCGATCCCGAGCAATATGAAGCTGCGCGAATCGATGGTTGCGGTCCAATCCGTCAAGCTTTCACAGTGACGCTCCCCGGCATCATGAACGTCATTTGCCTACAGCTGATTCTCGATATCTCCAACCTCATGAGAGACAACTTCGATCAGATTTATGCGATGACCAATGGCAAGATAACCTCCACGATTTCGCAGACGGTTGATGTTGTAGGGCGCATTTCATACACCTCCCTACTCAATGGTAATTTCGGCAGCGCCACGGCGATAGGCCTCGTCCAGGGAGTGATTGGGTGCTTCTTGGTGATCTTGGCCAATCACATCGTCAAGAAGACCGACAATGAGGGGATTATGTGATATGACGTGGTTTGAGATACTTCTTATAGTGATTGCCTCGGGACTTGTGCTGTTTTTCGCTTCTTACGCGATGATAGCATTCAACATTTTCAAAATGCCCATCGCAGTGAAATCAAGGATCGAGAGGGTATTTGCTGCCATCTCGAAAGGCATGCTGATCGCCTTGGCCTGTCTGTTTTTCATCATTCCCATTTGGACCATCATCGCTGCGAGCTTCACCGATTTCAAAGCATTTGCTCGCAACGGCTATTCGATGTGGATCCCCCAGTTCTCAATCGAAGGATATCGGTATGTTCTTTCCAACAAGGATATACTTCGTGGCCTTCTCAACAGTGTGATTGTGACCCCCATTGTCACGGTCGCGTCATTGATCGTCAATACGCTTGCGGCTTATGTCTTGAGCGAAAAGAAGATGCCTGGTCACGCTTTGCTCAATAAGATATTTGTCTTCACAATGCTTTTCTCCACCGGCATGGTCCCGATTGTTCTCGTCATGCGACAGATTGGAATGTACGATAAAGCGGTTGCGCTTGTGATTCCTGCGATTATCAACGTTTACAACATTCTTTTGATTCGAAATTACATGTATTCCATTCCCGAATCGCTTAAAGAAGCCGCTCGGATCGATGGGGCGGGGCATATCCGCGTTTTCATAAAGGTGATTCTGCCTGTTTCGGTTCCAATCATCGCTACAACGGGCATGATGGCTTTCGTCCTGAAATGGAATAGCTACATGGACATTCTCTACTATCTTTCCCCAGGCGAGGAAAGCAGGCAGTTCTGGACGATTCAGTATGTGATCATGGACATGCTTATGAACCTCACGAACACAGGCCAGAATGGAGTGATAAGCAAGTACGTGATTCAGTCAGCAACCATCATCATCACGGTCATCCCACTGATGGTCGCATTCCCGTTTGTCCAGAAGTATTTCGAAAAGGGGCTGACTCTTGGGTCAACGAAAGGATAAGCTATGAAAAGACGCGCATTGAATTTATCTATATTGCTTGTTGCTCTTCTTTTCGGCTGTGCTGAAGACGAGGCGACCTCGCCCGCATCTTCCGTCGATTTTACGTCAAATTCCTCGATAGATGAGCAACGCCCGAAGACCATATATGCCGAGCTCCCGGCGACTCCGACTTATGAGGATGTATCGGAAGAGGCGCTTGCGGGTTACCGCACTTTCTATTTCGATTCTGTTTTTGGGGACGATTCCAACAACGGGTCGAGCGCCAACGCACCGAAGAAGACGCTTGCAGGACTTCCCGACATTTTCGCCACTTATGGAACAAGCCCTCTCCGCCTTCTTCTCAAGAGAGGCTCACTGTTCTCTGAAAACATCGTTCTGGGCGGGTATCGTGCCAGCAAAGATGCACCGTTCATCTTCGATTCATATGGAGAAGGGGAACTTCCTGTTGTTGAAGGGAATTGCTCCGCTTCCGAGATGCTAACCAATGCCGTCATCAAGATTCAGGAACCCTATACGCGGATTTCCAATATTGAGGTTACGGGGCCGACATGCACGCGCGGAATATACGTATTGCCTCGCAAGTCTGGCGTTTTCCAGGATATAGTGATTTCTTCTTGCTACGTCCATGATCTAAATTGGAATTGGAGATACGATTCTTTGCCGGAGGACACTCATCCCGCAGACATCGACCCTGAGTCCGTGACGCCGCTGCGCTCCGTCAATCGCTATCGAAGGCTCTATGGCGGAATCGAGATTTTTAATGGAACGACCAATGCCGACGAATCGAAGAAAACTGGGCCAATCGTCTTCAATCGGCTCTTCATCATAAACAATCGCGTGGAGAACGTTTCGCACGTTGGAATCAACATCTATAACTATTGGGTCAATAGAGGCGGAATTGGATACGGATACAATAAGTTCGTCGAAGAGGATCCGGATTATCAAGATTTCACGACGGGGGTTGGATATTTTCCAAATACGAACGTCGTCGTCTCTGGCAATGTGACCAGCTGCATCGGCGGCGATGGCATCATCATTGACGGCACCGACTATGCTTATTTAGAGCACAACGTATCCTATAAATCCTCCTATTTGGGACGAAGCGGGATGTTCAATGCCGGAATTTGGCTGCACAATACAAGGCACGGATATTTCCGGTACAACGAAGCAGCTTATACCTACCTCCAAAACGGCGCAGGAGATGGACAGGGTTTTGATATTGACAACGCGTGCGAGGACATCCATTTCTGCTATAACTACGCCCACCATAACGAAGGCGGAGGATTATTGCTGTGCAACAACTCATCCGATGTTTTCGTTTACGATAAAACAGGTGCGCTCGCTTCTTCAGCCCCCCGGCGCCTGAAGGGAATTTGGCGCAACAATTTCGCAAGGAACAATGTCTTCGTTCACAATGGCAATACTCAGAAAAGGGAGAGGAGCGCCTTCATTACCCTGGCCAGGGGATGCGATGGCTTCATCGCGGAGAACAATACGGTGGCGTTAGGTCGAATTCCTGGGCAGCATATCATTAATTGCGAGGACACTGTCGTTTCCTATGGTCATAGTTACAAAAATAACATTTTCTATAGCGTGAACGATAATGGGGCGGTGTTCGCTAATCATACGATCGATAAGCCCCTGTTCGACGGCAATCTTTATTTTCAGATTGCAGACGGTAAGCCGTTGGAGGGCCAGCTAATGCTTTCCGATGATCGTCATGCGGTTCTAGAAAACCCATACCTTCTTATACCGAACCACGTGGATGGATATGAGGCGGCCAAACGGGTGGTCCCATCGGTTTCTATTCGTGAGAAAGCACAGGTTTTGGCCGAGCAGCTGCGTTTCGACTTATTGGGCATGGACACTTCAACAGGCCCTTACTTAGGAGCGATTTCGAAATAGTATGAAACTTACAGAGAAGGGCTGGATGCTCCAAAAAGGTGAAAGGAATCGCCTGAGTTCGTTGGAAAAAAGAACGGCTTTAGTTTTGCCGCGCAAGGCGCAAGCCGCCGGCTACAAGTACGTTTATTATTTCGATGCTTTGCTCGGCGATGATGCCAACGACGGCTCGAAGCTTCGTCCAAAAAGAAGTTTGGAAGAGGCTTCGCGATTGATTGGCAGTTCAGGCTCTGCAGCCTTCCTTTTCCGCCGCGGGAGGAAATACAGCGGCAATCTTCGGATCGAGGGATGCCAGGCTACGAAGGATATGCCGTTATTGATTGGGGCGTACGGGAGAGGCACATATCCGATTTTCGAAGGCGAAGGTTCCGTTATTCAAATATTGGAGTCTAATGTAGTTGTCTCCTCCCTTGAAGTAACTGGGGAAAACGCCTTGCGCGGCATCCATATTACCCCATGCCGTCCGGGTATCATGGAGAACATCTTCATAGAAAACTGCTATGTCCACGACATCAATTGGCATTGGACTCGGCGGGAAGATCCGATTGAGGTTTCTCCCGAGACGATAGATCCGGAAAGCGTTTGCCCGGAATTCGAAGAAGATGGCTTGACCCATGGTAGGTATTTCTATCGCTATCACGGAGGCATCATCGCTCATAATGAGGTAGGGCCAAGCTGCTTTTGGAACATCGTGATCAGGGACAATATTGTGAAAAACGTCGCAAGAACCGGTATCACTATTTACAACAAATGGACGGATCAGCCTGGCGTAGGATATGGCTACAACCACTGGAATGGATATGCCGCAGAACGGAATTTCGATACAGGGGTCGGCTGTTTCATGTCGGATCGTCTCATTTGCGATGGAAATTATCTAGAATGCATTGGTGGCGATGGCATCGTTCTTTCAAGCGCGACAAACGTCAGAATGACCAGAAATGTCTGTTATGCTGCATCCTACCTTGGCCGCAAAGGGTACTGGAATGCCGGCATTTGGGTCTATAACGTGAAGGGGTGCCGCTTTGAAGATAATGAATGTGGCTATACTTTCCGGCTGCATGGCGCCGAGGATGGTCAGGGATTTGACCTAGATAACTGCTGCCAAGATGTTTTGTTCCGCCATAATATTGCCCACCATAATCAAGGCGGCGGACTCCTTTGTTGCAATTTGGCAACTAAAGTTGATGGATTCGATGAAAAGCAGCAGGGCATGTGGGGCAACAATCTCATTCACGAGAACTATTTCTTCCATAACGGCGATCCGCTTGATCCCACCCGTTCGGCGATGCTTACGATTGCGAGACAAACCAATAACGCTTTCTTCAGCAACAACCTCGTTGTTCTTGACCCGAACATCGAGGGGCAAAGCATCGTCCATACCGAGGATGAGTCAACCTTTACTTATGGGGATGCATTCAACAAGAACGTTTTCGCATGCATGTCCCCAACGAAATCGTGTTTTACCACCAAGATGATGAAGGAATCTTTGTGGAGGAATAATCGCTTTTATCACGTCTCGCCCCGTGGACAAGGATGCGAGATTATGACCGAATTTCCCCAGATTTATGATCTGGGCGAATCCCTTTCTTCGTTCGGCTCCGTTTTTGAGCGACGCAGAATGGCTTTGGATAGAAAAAAGATGGTAATGCAATTTATTAAAGGAGGCTTTTCGCTATGAACAAAAAGAGTGTGCCAATTTGGTTGTGTGCCTTGCTTTTGGCAGGCTGCTCCGGCGGAACGGAGGCCGCGCCTTCCTCACCGACGGATTCGAGTAAAGATTCGTCGCCTTCAATGACGAGCGAATTCGCACCTGTTCCTTCTTCCGACGAAGTGAAAATCGATTTGATACTGAGCGAATCAGAGATCGTTTTGGACATCTTCGCCGAATACGACCTATCCGTGCTTAATTTTACGGGGGAGGTGAGTTGGGAATCTAGCGATGCCAGCATCGCGAAAGTTAATGAATTTGGCCATGTTTCCTGCCAAGGAACAATCGGCGAAGCCATCATCACGGCGACCTCTGCTGTTGGGAAAGGTACATGCAGGATCGTCGCGAAAAATCAATTGAAGACCCCAAATATCGTGGTCGAAGACATTGATTGCTTTGTGAATGCGTTAACTGAAGTAATGCCTAAGGTCCGCTACGATGGTGAGTTATACGATCTCTTCGAATTCGAATTGGTTACCGAAGCTTCTGACGTTATCGAAGTGGTAGATGACAATAGTCTACGCGGGAGAAACGTCGGGGACGCCTTGGTCAAAATCACCGGCACATGGAAGGGAAAAGAGCTTGCGGAAAAAACGTTCACTGCGCATGTGCGCCAAGAAAAAGCTCTGATACTTCAACAAAACGAATTTGAAGTCTATTCGGTAAACGAAGATGCCCCAGTCAAAAAGAACCAAGCCCAAGTGGATGGTCAATATTATGAGCGCGGAGAGCTGAAGGATGTTCAGCTTGAAGTCTCCCTTGATGCAAATCCTTATCTTGTGACGGAAGGGAACAAGATCTTTGTTTCTTCACCTTATGAGGGCCCTGCGCCTTTGATGGTGAAAGGCAAGGTGTCCCCAAAATCCGTGAACGAAGTAGAAGAGGATATTTCAGTGACCCTTTATCCATCGTTTGATGAGAAATCGGAATCGGAAGAGATTGAAATTCAGCCCGGAGCCGTCATCGATAAGACAGTCACCGACTTCGCCGGAAGGGACGGCGTCCTGAAATTTGAAATCATGGATGATCCGGCGAACCAAAATTCGGCTAACCCTGTTTGGGCCGCCTGGAATGCTCGTGCTGAATTCTATGAGACGACGACAAAAAATGGCGTATCGCAATATCAGCATCTTGTAGATGAAGGCTATACGTTGCTATCTTTCGACATCTATTACACGGGCCAGAAAGGAATCCTCATGGGCGCGTATGGCACCGGTGCGAATTCTTATTTCTACAATGACGTTCAGGTCAACCGCGATGACATTCTCATCGTGGATGCGAACGGGAATGCCACGAATACCCTTGTCGACAATACCTGGCTGACCGTCGTCATGGACATCGAGGCGATTATCACCATGAACATGGCGGCTGGACAAACAAGCTCTACGCTATATTGCGCGCCTTGCTTTGTTGGGGATGCAATCTATTTTGACAACATTCGTTACCACTATGACTTCTCCATGCTTGATTCAATTACTCGCGTCTATGATAGGCGCGTGCGTGGATTGACAGTTGATGAGACGAACGAAAATAGAGCCATTACCGATGATGAATTCGTAGTCTATTCGCCGAATTATATCTCTTTCGAGAAGGGTTCTTCCGGGGCGTGGACATATGACAGCACAAGCGCAAAGGCGATGGACCGCGAGGCACGTAGTAAGATCGAACCGTATAGTTTGATCCATGGAACCGCGGTTTCCGGAGGTTATACCTACTTCCATTTCACCTACAAGCACATAAGTGGCACGCCGCTTCTCTACGTCTATAACTATTCAACAGGGTCATTCGTTCATATTTCTCTCGCCGCTAACTCGTTCGTTTCAAGTCCCTTCGTCAAACTATTCGTAGACGGAGCCCCCATCGATACTATCCCCGAAGGAGAGACAATTGACATTGTCGTCAGGATAGATGGAAAGAGTTCCTCCTCCGCATATCTAACTTCGAGCGGGGATGCTATCTTTGAAATCCAAGATATTGCATATTACAAAGACGAGAGCTTCTTCGATGACCTTTCGCAAGAGGACCCCATTCGTTTGATCGTGACCGACGTGGATTATGCCTATTTGGAAGAAACGCATGATATCCGCGATCAAATCAGTGTTTATTATGGCTCCCTTGCAACGGATGAATATGAAATAACCGATGCCTTTGCGGATAGCGAGATTGCCTCTGTCACTGGGTCGGTGGTCGCTCTGGATGGAGAAGGAGAAGTTACCATCACATTCACTGTGACTTGCAACCAAAAGTCGAAGGAAGGAAGGATTCGCTTCCGCGTATATCGGCCAACCTACCTGTCGATTGCGGAAGACGAGGTGACCTTGCATTGCGGGGACAGCAGCTACTTCGAGAAAAGGCATAGCATCGTGTTCACGGCCATCGATAACAAGAACCCTCTTTCCTTCTCTGATCTCAACGTGTCCATAGAAGGCGATGCCGATGCAATAGAGATCATCGAAGGCACCATTATCGGTAAGAGCGTGGGTGTTGCAACGGTGACGCTGTCATTCCTAAGCGACGGAATCACCTATTCGGACAGCGTGCGCGTGACGGTGTTTGACCATTATCGCATGGGCGCGATGACAATCGTTGCAAGCGACGCAAATAATCCCGCTACCTACGAAAAGGAAACGGAGACGATTGACGGAGTTGTGAATTCTTATCGCTACCACGCCGATGTCGCGAGCTGGAACAATAAACTTGACGTCGAGTCGACTCGCCACGACCAAGCCGCCGACTCATATAAACGAATCGTCGCAGGCCACATCGCTTACGTGAGCTATGCCATTCGTCTGAGTTCAGGAACTACTGGCAGAATCGCCTGCGTTGCGCCTAATGGTTCGCATGTCAACCTGAAACTATCGACGACTTCACCGATTGCTGAGGCAACGGGGCCAAACGATAACATTTCGTTCTATCTTGACGGCACCAAAGTCGATGCTCTTCAGGCTGACGTTTGGTACCGCGTCGTAATCGATTTCTCCGCATTCTCGAATCAATACAAATCGGGCTACACATGCGCCGAGATCACGAACGTAAGCGGAACGATGCATTTCGCCGATGTTCGCTATTACCACGATTCCATCCCTACTGAAGAACTCTCGGTAGAGACTAATCAATAATATTTGCTGCTATAAGGAGGATTAACCATGTCAAAAAGCAGTATCAAAATTCTATCCGTCGTCGCTTTGACGGCCGCGGCTCTCGCATCGGCTATTGGCGCTTTTGGTGTCGCGAACGTTGAGACGATCGCCCCATCATTCGTGAACGCTTCCCGCTCGGATACGCTGAATTCCGCGAACGCCCCAACTGCTGCCACGAGCTGGCAATACGGCATCAATTATACGGGGATTCAATACGCCACATACACTTTCAATCGTGTCAAGGCGTATGAGGGGGGGCTTTGCACACTGAATTATAACGGTACAATCACAAAGGATGAGGCTCGAGGGCTTCAGTCCATCACTGCTACCTTTTCCGGATCGCTGACCGTCAAAACCCAATTTGAACAAGACGGGGAGGAGATGTACTTCGATCTCAGAAGTGGCGTACCAACCACAATCTATGGCAACTATATAACCATCCATTCCAATGCGTTGACGACCATCGATTCAATCAACATCGAATATGACTGCGTGACCGCCTCATCTGGAATGGGAGATGGAGTCACCTTCGTGGACAACGTCAATGGAGATGACGTTGAAAGAACCTATTCTAACGGTGTGGTCTCTTATCTAAAGAGCACCTACCGCTATGGCTCTTTTACGCAAGTCGGGAACGGCGGAGCCACTTTTGGCCTTGTCGAAGATCCGACCGGCTCTGGCGAGAAGGTGTACAAATTCGAAGCCGCGAAGGCGAACTGGAGCGACGTGATTGACCTTGAGGAATTAAAGCATACGACAAAGCCGGCATCGAACGCCAACGCATGGAAGCACGGCATACAATACGTGGTTTTCGACGCATATTTGGAAAGTGGATCCTTTTTCTCCCTATATTCCCAAACTGGCGGAGGCGACGCGAACAAGCACGTGCGAGACGTGTTTACTGCCGGGAGTGTCATCGGCGATTCCAATGACCACATAAGCGTGTATGATGGTGATGTAATCACCAGTAGGACAGATGCCGGAAAATGGTATCGCGTCGTTGTTGATGCCACCAATTTAGCCACATTTGGTTCCGATCAGTACGAATGCGTACATTTCACTTATGGGAAGGGTTCCTTCTACTTATCTCAGCCAAAGCTATATCACGTCAACCCGAAGGCATCGTATCTTTCTGTGAATCAGTCTTCTTATTCCTTAGTCAATAACGCTTCTTTGATCAATGAGTTCCCTGCTCTTTATGGAGAAAAAGCGACATCGGCCGATCTTGATGTGGATGTATATGAAAATGGCGCTAAAACTGATGATTACGTCGCCTCTGTAGATTCGGAGGAAGACGTTTCCATCGAATGTGGCCGTATTGTTGCCAAAGCGCTCCACGTCGGAAATAGCACGCCAACCATCTCATTTACAAAAGATGAGACTGTACTTGAAACGGAGGTAAAGGTAGACGTTGTCGGCACAAAGGTCGAGTCCGACGGAAGCCGTTTGGCTGTCTACACGAATGAAAGCGACATCACTCATCCTGGAACGTATGGAGCGTATGGAAGCGAAGCTGGAGGTAGGGCTGGCGTGTATTGCGCTACTGGATCCGGAACATATAAGGACCAGCTCGACTTCCCCGAAACCGCTCGTGCGACGACCACAAACAACTCCGCAGAGGTCATGTCCTTGATTCGCTCTAGCGGAGTCACCCATTTTGCGTTGGATATCTGCCTTGCAGCCTCCTCTTCCGCAAGGCTTCAAGGGAATAATAACGGATCTTCGCAAACTAACCTGCTCTCTGTTGGAAGCTCGTATGGGCCATTCAATAACGGAACTTTCAATTCATCGATAAGTGTTTATAAGAACGTCGAAGGCGAGCTTCAGAAAATTGAAGAGGGTGGTGAAATTATCCAAGCAGATGTCTGGTATACGGTCCTATTTGACTATTCATTCGCGAAAACCCATGTCGGTGCCTTCAGTGGGCAATATAGCAACGCTTCTATCGTCGCGCCGAAAGGTAGTGTCTACATTGATAATGTTCGCACGCTTGTTGCATAAAGGAGGCTAATCCCATGATCAATAAAAGAATTTTGTCGCTAATTGGCTTCTCTGCTTTATTAATTTCGTGCGGCGGAGAAAGCCCAAAAGAATCCTCTACCGAAAGGGGCAGTGGATCCTCGCCTTCGGTCGAGGCCTCCTCTAACCAAAACGTCCAGTCAGATGCCACGACGATAACTATTTACGCGGGCGGAAGCAGCGAATTCGCCTGGCGCAAAGGTGGGATGGAAGCCGAAGTTTACAAGGCAATCGAGGACCGTTATTACGAAGATCAGGGAGTCCGGCTCAAATTCAACGTCGAATTCTTGGGTCAAAACATGAAGAACTCAATCACGACCGGAATTACAGACGGATCCATCGATGTCATTATCTCCCACATGGGCGGTGGCGATGGGATTGACGATTGGATCAGCCAAAACGGCCTTTATCGAAACCTTACGAATGATTTTGAGGATTATGAGTATATTGGCAAAAATATGAAATGGAGCGACGGAGACGGGCTTAGTCTTAACGCTGTTGCCAGGGTGCTCACCTCCTCGTTCGAAACAATTGCGATTCCCTCCGTCGTGAAGCCTTACAAGTTTGGCATCCTCGTCCGTAAGGACTGGATGGAAGCTTGTGGATTCTCCGACGAGGAAAAGGCAGGGCTCGAGCTTGTCGACAATTACGAAACCTTCGAGAGAATGTGCCTCGCCATGAAAGAACGTTACAATCTCCCTTATACGATTTCGGGCGCGATTTACGAAATTGAAAAGACGGGCATACTCGGGGCCTATGGAGTTCCTGCCGGCTATTACACAAGCAGCGAGTCGGAATATCAGGGAACTCCGATTGTTGATGTTGGCGGGCTCATCAACAAGGGTTACGGGGATGTTTTGTCGGTGGAGTCTCGCTGGATCTCCAATGGAATTCTGCCCGCTTCTCCCGATGATAAAAAAGTCGATGATTGCGAGACCGATTTCATCGCCGAAAAGACGGGCGTCTTCCTTGAAAACCCGACTATCACGCATTTAATCGAAGTGGCCCGCCTTTGCAAAAAGGAGAATCCTGAAGCAAAATTTGCGGTACTTGGCGCGATGACGAAGGACAAAGAAAGCACTCAAAAGGGTTTCATGCGCAATTCGCTTGGAACCTTTGGCGCAGTGATTGCGAAGAACTCCCCAGATCATAAGAAAATTCTTTCCTTCTTGAATTGGGCCTATTCGTCCAAGGAGAATTACGACCTTTGCAGATATGGCGTCAAAGGCGTCCATTATTTCGTCGATTCAAATGGGCGCTATAGCTTCCCCGAAGGCTATGACTATGAGAATAAGCCTTACTCGGGAATCTTGACACTTGTGGAAAACCAGGTGATTTCGGACATGGAATATGCAGGCTTCAGCGAACAGGAACTTGCGTGGATTGCAAAAGCGCGTCAAGCGGAGAATTACCTCGTCAACGACAAGGTGGACTATATGCTGATTCTGCCTGACAAAACCCTGCTGAACAGGCATTTTTCGGCAAGAAAGGAGATGTTCAACTACACCCAATCCATTTGGGCGGGCACTAAGAACTACTCTAAGGCCGAGCATGAGGCGATTGTCGACAACTATCTTTCGTCCACCCACGATTACTCTGCGGCCGTGTACAATCATTACACGACCCTGAAACAGCTTTCGGAATTGCTATAAAGGTATGGTCAGCATCGTATTCGTGATACTTGGGATACTCGTTTTCGTCTACTATTATTCAATAGGCGTCTTCTTTCTTTTGAGGCGTCTGGGCGAGGCAAAGCCCCAGAAGGTCTTCATACCTTTCTATGCCTTTTCATTGCTTGGAAGGCAAATTGGCGCCTTCCCCGTATTCACGATTCCGGTGAAGAATTATTCCTTCGTGGCGACTACCTTCCTTCTTATACCAATCTTTGCCTGCATCTATGGGTTCTGGGGGAACGACCACCTTCCCCCGGAATCGGTAGTGCCGCTATGGGAAATCATGGCCGTGGTGATGGCAGGCTGTTTTGTTGCTCTTTACGCTTCGCTTATTAGCTCAACGAAAAAAGTGATGCTGAAGTTCAAAATCGAGCGAGAGAAACGCTATATCGCTTTGGCAGCTTTGATTCTTCCTTTGCCCTTCGTTTATCTTTGGCTCTCGAAAAAGGAACTTAGAATCCTATGATTACACGGAAAGACCTCTACATACGCGACCCATATGTCTTTTTTCATTGTGGAAAATTTTACTTATATGGCACAACCGATGAGCAGGCCTGGGGCGGCAAGGGCGATGGCTTCAAGGTCTATGAGTCGGAAGACTTGGAGTTGTTTGAACCTCACATCGCGTTCAAGCGGGACGACTCCTTTTGGGGCTATGAACAGTTTTGGGCGCCAGAAGTGGTAGAAATTAACGATATCTTTTATATGATTGCCGCCTGTTCCAGCGGAAACGGAGTACGCAGGATTCAAATATTCGAATCGAATAGCCCTGTTGGCCCGTTTTTGCCGAAGCCCCACCCTCTCTTTGAAAAGGTGTTCTCCCATTTAGATGGAACATATTTCGAATGGAAGGACAAACGATACATCATTTTTTCCCACGAGTGGACGGAATGCTATGATGGCGAGATCATGGCGGTGGAAGTGAACGATCGACTCGAGGCAATCGGAGAGCCCGTCATCTTGTTTAAAGCAAGCGAAGCCCCATGGGTGGTCCTCAAGGAAAAGGGATTTGTCACAGACGGTCCATTTTTGCTGAAGCACGATGGCGAGATCGTTATGATCTGGAGTAGCTTTAGCAAAACCGGATACTCCATTGGACAGGCGAAAGCTAAAGACATCTTCGGCCCCTATCAGCATGCCAAAAACCCGCTAATTGAAAATGATGGGGGGCACGGAATGGTTTTTGAGAGAGATGGACGACTTTATTTGGCGTTCCATAGGCCTAATTTTCCCCACTTGCAGGAAAGGCCTTGCTTCCGTGAGATTAGTTTTTCTGGAGGATTTCTCGTAGCAAAGGAGGAACAACATGGCTAGCGTCACACTTAAGAGCGTTTATAAATACTACGAAAACAGCAAAGAACCTGCCGTTAAGGATTTTAATCTTGAGATTGGAGATGGTGAGTTCGTTGTTTTCGTCGGTCCGTCAGGATGCGGCAAATCAACCACTCTCAGAATGATTGCGGGTCTGGAAGATATCAGCCAAGGCGAGATCTACATCGATGACGTACTTGTGAATGAGATGGAGCCGAAGGATCGCGATATTGCGATGGTATTCCAAAATTACGCCCTTTATCCGAGCATGACCGTATATAACAACATGGCTTTTGGCCTCCGTCTCAAAAAGATCCTGGATTATCGCAGGAACAAAGACGGTTCCTATCGCCTTGATAAGAATGGGAAGCGCATTCCTTACAAGCGACATTACACGAACGCCGAAATTGATGAAAAAGTTATCGCTGCAGCCAAAATCCTTGAGATTCAAGACTATCTTGAACGTAAACCAAAGGCCCTCTCGGGCGGGCAAAGGCAGCGCGTCGCGATAGGCAGGGCAATCGTTAGAAGCCCAAAGGCATTCCTCATGGATGAACCTTTGTCAAACCTTGATGCCAAACTGCGCAACCAAATGCGCGGCGAGCTAATCTTGCTTCGCCAAAAGATTCAGACGACTTTCATTTACGTTACCCACGATCAAGTGGAGGCAGTGACCCTGGGAGATCGCATTGTCGTTATGAAAGACGGAATCATCCAACAGGTTGGAACGCCCGTGGAAGTTTTCAATAAGCCTGCCAACCTTTTCGTTGCAGGGTTCATCGGCACGCCCCAGATGAATTTCTTTGATGGCACATTGTCACGAAAGGGGGAAGGATGGACGCTTGTTACCTTAGGGCGGGAGTATGTGTTGCCCGCCGATATTTCGAGAGTTTTAGATTCTAAAGGCGCCCAGGAGGGTGAAATAACGGTGGGGGTGCGACCCGATTATTTCTCCTTTGGAAAGATGCCTGGGGAGGGAATTGCTGCGGAAGTGATAATTGCGGAGATGATGGGGACGGAGCATCATCTACACGTAAAGGTCGGGGATGTAACTCTCACGATTAAAGTTCCTTTTGACCCTTCTCTTTCTGGCGAATCAATGAAGAACTCAAACGGAGAGAAACGTGTCATATATTGCGATATCTCTTTGGACAAAATTCAACTCTTCAGCAAAGCTGATGGTAGGAACCTAGTTTATTGAAAAAACATGAAGTTCGCAGGCATTTGGTGGGGGCGTGCATTGAAAAACGCGCTCAGTTTACTAGGCCACACGCTTTTTCTAAACGCCTCAGTCATCTTCGCGCACTTTTTCTATGAAGCGGAAACGCCAACAAAATAGTTGCCAACAAATTTGTTGGAATTTCTTATAGCTGCAAGGAGAACGCTACGGATTTTTACGGTAGGAAAGAAGAACTCCGGGAAATTAGGGAAGCCCTTTCTTAGCAGGGCTATCGTATATTCGCTTCACGATTTCTTTGATTCTGGCGTTGGTGATTTCGCTCGCCATCTGGCCGCTGGCCATATGACGGGCGGGCCCATCGCCTAGAAAAAAGCAACCCCCCTTTCGGGGGGAGCGCACACAAACATTATGGGCGGAGTGGCCTCCGCGGTCAAGCCCGCCCGGCTCTTCTGCGGCGGGGCGCATGCTTTCCCCGCTGCGGAAGGGGACGCCCATTCAAGCGATTGGATGGGCGTTTTTCCCTTGTTACAACCAATCAGGGCAAAGGACAATCTTTGTCCGCACGGATTTATATATCGACAGGCCTAATCGCAAACGAGAGGAGGTCTACGCGCCCGTTTCCTTTATAAGAAATATATAGAGGGCATTTGTTGCCTTTGAAATCGAATGGGATTTCTATCTCGCTGAATCCATTGTTTCCCTGAAACTTCGCTTCGACGGCTTCGGTTAGGCTTTCGTTATCAGCAAGAAGAAGCGTTCCTTCGCTTCCCCTTAATTTCAATACAACCGTCGCTTTCCTGCCGATAGCAAAATATTTATAGCCGGCTTTTGCGCCGTCGCATAGGTTTCGGATTAATTGATGGCCATCCGCGAATTCGAGGTAGGGATGGTCTTTGAATTTGTCGTATCTTGGCCTTCCGTATATGACTTTTCGGTTGCTCGTCCTTCCTTTTAGCACGCAGGCGATGTAGGCAGGGTATTCCTTGAATTCGGAGAACGGCTTCCCATCCAATCCATACGAAGTGTTCTCAACCATCTTGAAATTCCCGCTCTCGTCCATCTCAATCTCTTCCGCGATTCCCTGGCGGTTGTTCTCGGTGAGGTTGGTTTGGCGATGCTGGAACACATAGTACTTGCCATTGATATATTCGACCGATCCATGGGTATTACCGTAATCCATCGTCGGGTCTTCGTTCCCCTTGAATCCTATGTCGCCGTTCGAGCAGAGAATGCCTCCATAGACAAAGCCTTTCATGGGGTGATCGCTAATCGCATAGCAAAGCTCATGGGATAAAGTGGAACTATAGATCGCGTAATACCTGCCATTGAATTTGCGCATCGAGCTCGCTTCATAGAATTCGTGACCTTCAAACCCGGTTCCGGCTCCATTGTCTTTGCCGGGCAGCATATTGAACGGACCCTCTTCGATCGTCATCATATCCTCGGCCAGCCGCATCGATTGATTGCCTTTGGCCCCGACGTTTCTTGCCCCGCGCATCGTGAGCATGAACTTTAGGGCGGGGCTGATCGCGGAATAGCCGGAATAGAGATAGCATTTTCCATCCTCGTCCCTCAATGCGCCTGGATCGAAGCAATGACGGTCGCCTTTCTTGTGACCATAGGGTTTGCCGTCTTTATGGCGGACAACGCCGATGTATTGGAACGGCCCGTCTGGGCATTCGCTTGAGGCGACGCAGATGAGGTTCTGCCAGGAATAGCAGTAATACATATAGTACTTCCCATCGTTTCCTTGCATTACGTCAGGCGCCCAAAGCGTATGCACGCCCCCCATGGAATGGGGTCCTTTGCGTTTCAAAGCAACGCCTTTGGTCGACCAGTCGGATAAGTCGCTTATTGGCGCGCTATAAACATGATAGTCGCCCAAGCAGAAGCTATGGCCGTTAGGGAGGTCGCATGAGCCATAAATATAAACGCGGTCCCCAAATACATGGGGTTCGCCATCTGGAATGTAAACGCCTTCGGGGAGATATGGATTCATGGCTACCATTATGCCATTTTTCGCATCAGGAATGTATACGCACCATTCGCTAATCGCCCGAATCCGGAGCCTAATTGCAGGAAGCGCAATGATTGCAGGGGAACTTCTTGCGCGAATCGGATATAATCCTCTTCGAAACATGTTCAATCCGTTCAAGAAACTGTTCCATAAGAAAAGGCAAGGCGAGGAGATTGTCTTCGAGCCCTATCTTCCGCCTGCGGAGTTTGATGAAGGCAGGCTCGTCGAAATCAGGGACGAGACCGCGCTTACGATGATTTCGCGCGCCTCGCCCGGGATTGCGAAACTTGCATCCAATGGCGAGATGTACCGCGCGCTTATCCCCCACGCAATTACCCTTAACGCCTCTAGCAACGCGGCCGCAATATACGCAAGCGCTCCATCGATCGCCTCAACTGGACCTTTGGCGAATCCTGGTTCGGTTGCGAATCTTGCGATCGCAGCCGTATCCATGGTAGTGGGGCAATATTACCTCTTCCAAATCAACAAGAGATTAGGTTCTATTGCCGAAAGTGCCTCACGCATCGCTTCGTTTCAGGATAATGAATACAAAGCTAGGCTCATGGGCCTATTGGCATCGGTCAAGGTCGTCACAACTTTCCGCGGCGAAATCGTCTCCAACGACGAGGCGCGTGTGCAAAAGGCGGTGCAAATCGATTCCTTTGAGCGAGAAGCGGTGGATCTTTTGGGGCAAGCGAATCTCTCATTGAACGGGATTTCCAAGAACCTGCCGAAGCGCTACAAGGAATTCGAATCGCTCCTGAAGGTGGCGGATGGGTATGAGGGATATCAGAAGGCGCTTCTTGGATGCTTAAGAGAAATCAGCCATTTGAGATATGCGCTTAGCCTAGGAAAGGCATCGAAAGAGCAGTGCTTCGCCCTATATTCTGGCTATTTGATTCAATCAGAGCGGTCTAGAGACGCCATCAAGGCTTGGCATTCCGAATGTGCTGAGAAGCTAGGAATCATGGCAAGCGAAGGGAAGAGGAAGAAAGAGGGAATCGGGAAGCTCGTCACCGCAGTGCCTGGAGTTTTCAACAAAGAGCTTCGCTACAAGGCAATCCCCGAAGAGGATTTGGCGATGATCGCTAAGCAAACATCGACTGAGAAGATTCTAGAAGACGATTCCGCGTCTGATCCATTTAAAAAGGACGTCGAGCTTATCTATCGCGATGGCAAGGTCTATTACGTTGGCGATTGACGAGTTTGACTAAGCCCTCTTCGTTCCAAAATTTGTGAATTTCGAATACATGTCTGCGCTAAATTTTGGAAAGATGTTCCAATTATTTGTTTTTGTCACATAATTTAGACATGAAGAAAATCGTGCCATTTTTGATTCTTGCCTCATCCTTATGCTGCCTATCTTCCTGCGATGCATCGGGGCAATCCGGGCAGATAATCCTCGAAGACTATTCCATTCACCATGACGATGAATTTGGCGGAGCCTATATCGATATATCGATTGAGGAATTCAACAAGAAGGGATTCGCGTTCGGCGATAGCGTGAGTTTGTCATTTGCAACAGGCGAGAAAACGGTGACATTCGAAGACATTGGCTATTATAGCGGCTACTACGTTCCGGCCGGGCAAGAGCTCGTCGTCGGATACAAAGGCTACGACTATATCAAGTTCTGCATCAATTACGGTGAGGACGTGTATGCGGAAAATGGGTTCGCAGCCGATACCAAAGTCACCATCACCGAGTTTGAAAAAGGCAAATACAAAGATGTCGAGGAGACATTATCCATCTCTTATTCTGACGATCGGACCAAGTATGAAAGTGATGAGCAATTCGCTAATTTCCGCGAGGTGAATGTCGGGCGAATCGCGCCTAAAACACTTTATCGCGGCGCGTCTCCCGTTGATGATTCGCGCAGTAGAGCAGAAATCGTCGACTCGTTACTCGAAAGAAACGGGATTGCATACGACATCGATTTGGCTGACAAGGAGAGCAACGTCTTGACCCAACCGAAATTCAAAATCGGGACCTATATGAAAGGTCTTATGGATCGCGGAGATGCGATATTCCTCGGAATGGCCGCCGCCTACAAAGCTGAGGATTTCTCCAATAAGATGAAAACCCTTTTCGAAGGAATGCTTGCTCATGATGGCCCATATTACGTCCATTGCCTCGAAGGCAAGGATAGAACAGGCTATGTCTGCATGGTGCTTGAGGCTTTGTGCGGAGCGGACTACGATGAGCTCGTCGCCGACTATTTTGTCACCTACAAGAACTACTACGGCATCGAAGTTGGTTCCGACAAATACAACGTGATTAAGGGAATGCATATCGACGAGATGATTCGTTACGTCTTCAGCTTTGACGAAAGCGTATCCATGCCCCTGCTTACCGCGTCCGCGCTTCATAGCAAAGCCAACGGATATCTCCTGAATATTGGCCTTTCGCAAAATCAAATTGATGCGCTTCAAAATAAACTCGTTGCTGATTGACCGTTTCATTGGGTTATTGCAAGGTTTTTTAAGAACGTTTGACTAAAAATCGGCGGTCGAGTTTTATGCTTGACTCGGCCGCCGCATTTTGCATTGACCCTTAGCTCTTACATGTCGTTCCCGTCGAAGAAGCCAAGCGTATCCAGCGCTTCGATCGCTTTGATCAGGTATTCGAAGTCGGTGATCGGCCAGCGATATCCGAGACGGTATAGCGCCTTTACAGAGTAAGTGGCGTCGGCAGGAATGAATTCGTGGGAGAGGTTGTCGCTGCTTGCGTAGGAGAGCAGTGGCGAAACGATTTCGCTTAGGCTCTCGTCTTGCATCGCTTCGCGCATCGCTATGGCGAATTCCTGGTCGCTTACCTTATCGATATGGATGCCACAGAGATTCATCGCATCGATCACGTCGCCCATTTGAACCATATGGGAATTGTAGCTATGGAAGACGGTGAATCGGCTTGGCGTCTCGGCAAGCAGCAAGATGGTTTTGGCAATCTCGTCAATTGGCGAGAAGTCGACCTTGCCGTCTAGCATCGAAATTGGGAATTTGCCCAAAGCCTTATATCCGCGCAGGTTGCGCATGAAGGCATTGGTGATGCTATTGATCTGGAATTCGCCATCGCTTTGGCGACCCATGAGGTTGCCCACGCGGATGATTTTGGCGTCTAGTTCGCCTTTTTCTATTGCTGTTAGAATCGAATCCTCCGCATTGAATTTTGAGGAGGCGTATTTGTTGGATAGGTCCTGGCCGAAATAGAGTTGGTTTTCCTTCATTGCGAAGGTTTCCGGGAATTTGTGGCCGATGTTTTCTCCAGCTACGGAAATGGTAGAGACTTGAATTAGCCTTGCTTTCTTCGCTTCCGCGACTTTGATGAGGTTTTTCACCCCTCCATGATTGACGCGCTCGATCGAGTCGTCGCTTGCAAAGTGCTTGACGATTGCGGCGGCATTTATGATCGTATCGAATTGTTCGCCGCCGAGTTTATCTAAGAGGTTTTCATCGGTGATGTCAGCATCGATGACTTTCACAAAGCGGTCGAAGACATCGTCGAAGGTGTCATCAAAGTAGTACATGAGAAGGCCTTTCGCCCTCGCTATGGGGTCGATGCCTTTTCCGCGAACCAAAATGATGGTGGGGGTCTCGCGTTCAAGCAATTCCCTGAAGACGTGCACGCCAAGGAAGCCCGTCGCCCCCGTTAGCAGGACGCGGCCGATCTTTCGCTCGGCGACGATTTCATCAACATGGGCCACGACGTTATATTTCAATGATTCGCGCTCGGACGCGATTTCATTGGTTTCGGGTTTCGCCTCGTCTTCTTTTTTCGCATTGGTGGCAAAGGCGGCCAGCTCGATTGCGGTTGGGTGCGAGAAGATATCCTGATAGGAGACGCTATAGCCTTTGTTCATCGCGGATATCACGACTTTGGCCGCGGTAAGCGAGGTACCGCCCAAATCGAAGAAGCTTGCGTCTGCAGAGACTTTTTCTAGACCAAGGACCTGTTCAAAGATCGTGCAGAAATCTTTTTCTGCAGGCGAACTCGGCTGGACGTACTCGCTGGATTTTTGATCGAATACGGGTTTAGGCAGTGCGCGCTTATTGACCTTTTGGTTTTGGTTGAGCGGGATTTGGTCGAGCTGCATGATGCTTGCGGGCACCATGTAAGATGGCTTATCGGCGAGGATATGCTGCTTGATGTCCTCGATATTGATATGCTTGTCGGAAGTGAAATAAGCGGCTAGGAACTTTCCGCCGCCTTCGGCGTCGAAGGCCTGAACGGTGACGTCTTTGATGCCCGGGAAACTACGAATCGCCACTTCGACCTCGGACAATTCGATGCGGAATCCGCGAACCTTGACCTGACCGTCGTTTCTTCCAATGAAGTCGATGCTTCCATCGGCAAGTCGCCTGACGATGTCGCCGCTTCGATATGCGCGAGCGTAATCTTGCTGGTCAGAGAAGGGATTCTTGATGAACGATTGCGCGGTTTTCTCTGGCTGATTAAGGTATCCTTCGCCAACGCCTAAGCCTGAAATCCATAGTTCCCCAAGAGCGCCGAGCGGGACTTCATTGCCGCTTTCGTCGACGACATACAGCTTGTAATTGTCTAGAGGCTGGCCTATCGGGATGCGCGGATAAATGCGGTCGACCCACTTGGTGGTCGAGAATATCGTGCATTCGGTTGGACCATAGCCATTGATGAGTTTGTAGTCTTTTGGCGGTTCAACGGGAGTGAGCTTTTCTCCGCCGACGGAGAGGTAAGACAAGCTTGATTCGGGATGCTCGCTTGCGAAAAGTCTACCAACTTGAGTCGTCATGAAAGAATGCGAGACGCGATTCTTGGCGAAATAATCCTTGAGGTCGGATAGATTCATCCTTAGCTCGTCGGGGACGATGCAGACAGCGGCTCCGGCTGTAAGCGCGGGGTAAAGGTCCATCATGCAGGCGTCGAAACCGAATCCTGCGTATGCTGATACGACGGAGGACTCGCTTAGACCATAATAGCGGTGGTGCCAAGCGCAGAAATTAGCGAGGTTGGAATGCTTGAGCATAACGCCTTTTGGGGTTCCAGTCGTGCCAGAAGTATAAAGCAATATGAATAGATCATCCCAATTTGTGTGGGGGAGGTCATGCGTTTTCGCAGGCAACCCAGCGAAATCCTCGGTGTATAGAACGTCGAGATTGCACCCTGGAACGCGGTCCATGAGATTCCTATCAGCGATGAGCATCGCGGCATTGGCGTCCTTAATCATGAATAGGAGCCTATCGGTAGGATAAGAGAAGTCGAGCGGCTGGTAAGCGGCGCCGGTTTTGAGGACGCCTAGAGCCGATAGTACCATGTTCTGACTGCGAGAGACTAGAACCGAAGCGACTTTGCCTTTTCCAATGCCGCTTTGGAGAAGCCGTTCTGCGATTCGATCGGTTGTCTCGTCCACTTCGGCATAGGTCAGCTTTATATCCTTATATATAATGGCGATGTTGTCAGGGTAACGCTTAGCCATTTTTCGGAACGAGGTGACGATGTCGTCTTTTTCGATTTTGACCTCGGTTGCGTTAGAAGCGTCAATGATCTTCCTGTCGTGAGCAGAAAGCAAGGAAAGCTTCTTCAGGTCTTTGCCTTGCAGGATCGCATTGAAGCAAGCGACGACCGCGTTTAGGAAAGAAGACATGCTCCACGCTTCGAAAGCGTCGCCATCGTATTCTAGATGCAGCCCAAAGCCATTCTCGGAATCGCTTACCGCAAGCAAAATCGATGCCTTCATTTCATCGGGGGAAAGCGATTCCGCAGAAGGAATATCGATTCCGCCAAGCTGATAGCCCTGCGCGATTTTTCCTTCATAGACGAACAGTATGTCGGCCCTGACTCCGAAGTCATGGGCGATCTCCATGAAACTATAGATATCATTGGCCATGCTATTTTGGATTTGCTCGCCCATCGATTTCACATACGTTGCAGCGTCAGGAGACTTATAAGGCTCAGCAACTACGGGAAGGGTGTGGACGAACATGCCGACATCGCGCTTTACGCGCGCGTCGCCACGCCCGTTATATACGGTTGTGTAGAGGGCGTCTTCGCGATGGAGGAATTTCGCGATCGCTACGCCTAAAGCAGAAATCCAAAGCGTATTGACTGTGGTCTTGTTCGATTCTAGATATTTTTCGATTTGCTTTTGATCGGCGCGCATAGCGAGATTTATCTCTTGCTTGCCGATGCCGCTAGCTTGGATATCTTTGATGAGCAAGCAGTCGACATCTCGACCATCGAGGAGAGACATGTAGTGGTTTTTGGCTTCCTGGAGCGCTCCGTCTTGGCGATATTTTTCCTCGGCTAAGGCGTATTCGAATTCGCTGAAAGACTCTTTTTGGAGCGTCTTGCCCATATAAGCATCGTTGATGTCGTTCATCAGGACATCAAGCGATTCGCCATCGAATGCGATGTGGTGGGCATCAAAGAAGAAGACGTTCCTATCCTTTCCGAGGAGGAGGGCGGCTCTTACGAGCTCGCCGCCGATGACATCGAATGGCTTGACCATTACCTGCGCTCCACCTTCAAGCGCATCAAGATCGACATGGGCAATCTCGATTTTAGATTCGTCGTTCCTCTTTATGCGGAAGTCGCCATCGTCGTTTGCAACGATTCGACCTTTTAGATATGGATGTGCGTCGATAGCTTCCGAAATCGCATTCTCAAACTTTATGAGATCGATTGCTTTGGGCAACTCTATCGCGACGGGAATGTTATATATCGTAGTGCCAGGATGGGCCATGGCCTCGGTAAGGATGCCACGCTGGGCCATCGTAAGAGGATAATCTTCCTGAAGAGCATAGCTTTCTTCCGATTGAGCAACGGAAAGGTGCTTGGCGAGGGAAGCGATGGTCGGGTACTTTGTTAGGTCGCTGGCCCTCAATGGCTTATTGAGGGTGGATGCTAGAAGCGAGGAGAACTGCATCGCGCTTAGCGAGGTAAGCCCGATATCGCCGAAGTCATCTTCGACCCCAAAATCCTCATTTCCTATTACTTTTGCAAGGATTTCGAATATTTTTTTCTCATCTTCGTTGCGTGGAGGGATGGTTTCTGCACCGGTTTTTTCAATCTCCGGCAATGCTTTGCGATCGATCTTTCCGCTGGGGTTGAGCGGCATAGTATCGAGCTGCATGAATACGTTCGGAACCATGTACTCGGTCAGGCTAGATGCCATGAACGACTTGAGTTCGGCTGTGTTGATTTCTCGATCGGCGGTGAAGTAGAGGACGATTTGCTTGTTCTTCACTAGCGCGATGACTTGTTTCACGCCTTCAAAGCGCGAGGCAACGCTTTCGATTTCCCCGAGCTCGATGCGGAAGCCGCGGAGCTTCACCATGAAGTCGATTCGGCCAAGATACTCAAGAACTCCGTCCTCGTTATATCTTGCAAGATCCCCTGTGCGATACATCTTCTCGCCGTTTAGGAAAGGCCGCGCGACGAATTTTTCTTTGTTTAGTTCATCGCGGCCATAGTAGCCCTGGCTGATCTGAATTCCGGACAGGCAAAGCTCGCCTGTCATTCCTTGAGGCAATAGATTCCCGTTTTGATCGCAGATGAGCGAGTAGGAGTTTGGGACAGCGCGCCCAATAGGAACATCTCCTTCCTTCTCTTGGTCCACGAATTGGAACGAGGAGCAGACGGTGAATTCGGTTGGGCCATAGCCGTTGACCATCCTGACTTTGGTTTTGGCGGTAGGGAGAAACTTCTCACCGCCGCAAATCATGTATTGCAGCCCGACATCCGGATGGGCGTTAATAAGGGATAACCCGATTTGAGTCGACATCGTTAACCCTGTCACTTTATTGGCTTGCAGATATTCGTAGATCAAATCCAAATCCATGCGTAGGTCTTCGCCAAGAATATGGAGTTCGCCGCCTGCGGCCAACACGGGGAACAAATCGCCAACCGATGCGTCGAAAGAGAAACTTGCGTGCTCGCCGTTGACGGATTCGTGAGTCAAATGGAACACTTCGATATTCCAAGCCACGAATGCAGCCAAAGAGACGTGGCGGATTACCACGCCTTTTGGTTTTCCTGTGGAGCCTGATGTGTAGATCATATAGGCTGGGCTATCGGGCTTCGAAAGGTTGATCGGATCTTTGTTTTCTTCCGCCTCAAGAATCGCAGCCACCTTTTCATCGGTTAGAAGCGCCTTTGCTTTGGAATCCTCGACCATATAGGCGATTCGCTCTTCTGGGTATGCCGGATCGACGGGAACGTATGCGCCACCGGCTTTCATGACGCCTAGAATCGCTGCTTCGAATTCTTTGATTCGACTCATTTTAAGTGCGACAAAATCGCCTTCTTTTACGCCTATCTTAACTAGATGGTTGGCGATAATATTTGACGCAAGGTCCAAATTCGAATAGGTATAGACGCCGTTTTTTGCGACGACGGCGCGGTGAGTGGGGAATCTAGATACGCTCTTAGACACTAAATCCACGAACGTTTTTGTCTTGTCAAAAGGCAAATCGCCTCCGTAGGACAAAGCGAGGAGCTTTTTCTCTTCCTTTGAGTCGACAAGCGCGACCTCTCCTAGCGTTTTGGCAGATAGGAATGCGCTTAGTACTTTTTCGTAGCGCGAGGCAAAATCGGAAATCCATTTCTCGCTATATAGGTTGCCATGGTATTGGATGTCGAGGATGAGCTTGCCGTTTAATGGGTAAAGCTGGATGGACAGCTTCTCGCCGGTTGCGTTGAACTCAATGCTCTCTCTTTCGCAGGTTAGGTCTCCCCAATTCGGAACCTCGAATAAATCGCCTTGGTAGGTGAAAAGAACGTCGCTGGAATACCCGGTTGCGGACGCAAGCTCACGGAAGGAATAGGTGTCGTTGACCATCGCGCCCATCATCTGGTCCTTAGTGGCTTTCACGAATTCATCTACTTCCAAGGCTGGATTGATTTCGCATAGGACGGGCAGGGTACGGACGAACATCGATACGGTCCTGGCGGTTTTGACGTCATGACGTCCGTTGTAGACCGTGGCGAAGGACGCTTTTTTGCTCATGCAATAAACCGAAAGCAAATAGCCGAAAGCCGCAGCGGTCAAGGCGTTGTCTGTTGTCTGATGATCAAGGCAATACTCTTTGATTTTCTGTGGACTGATGCCTAAGGCGATTTTGCTGTGGCCGAAAATCGTCTCGTTTCCATTTTCGTCTCCCTTCGGCAAAGAGATTTCTTCCACTCCACCAAAAGTGTTTAGATACCATTCTTTTGCTTTGGCATAGCCTTCGCCTTCTCTTTCCTTTGCTTCGCTAATGGATGCGTGGAAGGCAGTGAAGGTTTCGGGCGCGACACCCGTTCCGTGATAGATTGAAGCGATTTCAGAAAGCAGTATCTTCATGGAGTATCCGTCGAAGACGATGTGGTGGATGTCCATGAAAAGCCTAATGCAGGCTTCGCTTTTGTAGATCGCGAATCGGAAAAGTCTGTCCCGCTTGATGAAGAAAGGCTTAAGCAGCGTTTTCTTTATTGCGGCAAAATCGCTCTCTTTTATGTCGTAAAGGTCGCAAATCTCCTCTTTTTCAAATGCTTCTTCATAACGGATTGCGGGCAGGCCCTGTTCATCTATCAGGGGCTTTGCAAATAGCCCAGGGTGATTAAGGACGGTTTGCTCGACGGCCTTTTGAAGGCGCTTGGCGTCGACCTCTTTCTTGAAGCGAAGCAGAATCGGGTTATTGTAAGCAACCTCGCCTTCGCGCTGCTCGCAAGAAAGGAATATGCCAAGCTGAGCTTGGGTAAGCGGGAAAGTTCCATGGCGCAGATCGATATCGATTTCTTCCGCCTTGGCCTCTTTTACCGCTTTGGCGATCTTTTCCACCGTGCGAAGGTCGTAGATCATCTTTGTCGATAACTTCAGATTCGAACAGATTCGCTCGAGGACCATGACGCGGATGCTGTCCCCGCCTAAATCGAAGAAGTCGTCTTTGCATCCGACTTTAGGCATATTCAGGGCTTGCTCAAATCCTTTGCAAAGCTCTTTTTCCACTTCATCGCGCGGAGCGACGTATTCGACCATGGATTCGATGATTGGCGCCTTTAGCGATTTGCGGTCAAGTTTGCCGTTCGCGTTAGTCGGGAGCTTGTCGAGCTTTATGAAGTGGGCGGGCATCATATAGGAAGGGAGCCGGCTTGCGATAGCGGCCTTGATGTCTTTGACATCGATTTCCTTTTCACCTTCAAGGACGTAATAGGCGGCAAGATAGGTTTGCCCAGCAGCGCCGACGAAATCCTTCACCGCAGCGTCAAATACCCCTCCAACCGAGCGGATCGTAGCTTCTATTTCGCCAGGTTCAACGCGCTGGCCATTGATTTTGATCATCCAGTCTTTGCGGTTTACATAGAGATAGTCTCCGCTAGGCAGGCATTTCCCAATATCGCCAGAACGGTAGAGCGTATCGAAGCCATCACGCTCCTTAAATGGGTTTAGGACGAATCTTTCTTTGGTGAGAACGGGGTCATTCAGGTAGCATTTCGCGAAATGGCCAGCGATGCAGATTTCGCCTTCTTCGCATTCCTTACCATTTTCGTCGAGCACATAGACCTTGGTGCCGCCATAAGGCTTTCCAATCGGCGTGTTCTCATATTCTTTATCGATATGGAAATAGGTGACGCCTCCTGCAGTCTCGCTGCTACCATAGATATTGAGTATCGCAATGTCGTCGCGATAGATTCCCGAAACTTTTTCGCTGCCCACGATGGCGGTTTTGAGGCAACCTCCCTCGTTGCGGAATACCTTAAGCGTCTTCGGGGGCATATAAGCTACGGAGATGTTGTTGTCGAACACGACTTTGTCCATCAAGATGGGGTCTCTTAGAGCCACGACGGGAATGATGTAGACCGGCAATCCTCCTCGCATCCCTCCAAATAGCATGGATACGCCTACGATGAAACTGAAGGGGACGGGCACGCCTAGAATCTGCCCGCGCCTTTCGCGGTTCAAGCTGTCCAAGGCCTCGACTCCGCGAACCACGGAATCGAAAATGCTTTGGTGGCTATGAAGAACGCCTTTGGGCCGCCCGGTGGATCCGGAGGTATAGACCAAAAAGGAATTCTCCTCGCCTGAAGGGAAATATGCTTTTTCTATCTTTGGCTCGTTTTCGATTCCTTCAATGTAATTGGAGGTGACGCGAATCTTCGAACCGCAATCCTCGGCGATGTAGTCAAGCCTATCAGAAGGATAAGAGATGTCTAATGCCGCGAAGGCGGCTCCTACCATCCAGCAGCCGATCATGGCGGCGACGTAATTGATGCTCCTTGGTAGTTCGATGCTTATGAAATCGCCTTTGCCTACGCCATCGCGAGAGAATCTCCCTGCGAATTTGAGGGATAGGTCCCATAGATCGCGATAGGTGATGTTGCCGCTTTCGTCCATTACTGCGACGTCATTAGGAAAAACTTCGACTGCTTTCAATACTTCTTCTAGCAACATATTTCGACTCCTTTGTGTGGGATGGCCCCGCCCTTAGGATAAATTCTAAAGTCTTGCCGCGCTTAAATCTATCCATATTTGATGGATAGAACCTGGTTTCGATTTAATTGGATTAAAGCAATACGCGGAAGATCTTAAGCAGCGCGCAGATGAGTCTTTGGCCGGTTGGGACCTTGAAGTCGACTGGGACTTCCTGACTTTGGCTCATCATCTCGTCGAAGTCGGCCCTGACCTCTTTCATGCAGGGCGTATCAAGGAACACCATGCCGTCTTCGAAGTGGTGGGTGAGGGAGCGGAAGTCGAAGTTGATCGTGCCGCAGAAGCAGATCCTATCATCGATGAGCATCTGCTTTTCGTGGTTGAAGCCAGGGGTGTAGACATAAATGTGAACGCCGGCCTTCAGGAAGATGCCGAACTGGCACTGGGCCATCTTATAAACCATCTTCTTGTCGGGGATGCCCGGAACGATGAGGTTGACTCTTACGCCGCGCTTCGCTGCAGCCAAAACGGCGCGCTGGAGAGGGTAAGAACAGATGAGATACGGGGTGCAGATATCGGCTTGCTTTGTAGCGATGGAAAGCAAGTTGATGTAGTTCTGCTCGCCGATCTGCTCGTGCTTGGTGTAAGGGCCGGGGCCGTCGCCGAAGGAGAAGCAATATCCCGGCTCTTCGAAGTGCGGATAGTCATCGCCATCGAGGAAGGCGCTATAGTCACTTACGCTTTCCGAAGCGAGGTCATAGTTCTCGAGGAAGATGCCAGCGAGGTCGCGGATGCCTTTGCCTTCGATCTTGACCATGGTGTCTTTCCAATAGCCGAATCTCAGCTTGTCGTTTGCGTATTCGTCGGCGAGGTTCATGCCTCCGGTGAAGGCGCATTGATGATCGACGACGACGATCTTGCGGTGGTCGCGGTTATTGATCGTCCTGTTGAGCAAGAAGGAAATCGGGTGGAACGGATAGACATGGATCCCTTCCGACCTTAATGTCTTGATGAATTTATCGGGCAAGCCTGCGCCGCTTCCGAAGTCGTCATAGACGAAGCGAACTTCGACGCCTTCCGCTGCCTTTTGCTTCAAAACCTCATGGATGGCTTTCCACCATTTGCCATCGGTGACGATGAAGAATTCCATGAAGATGAAACGCTTCGCTTTCTTAAGCTCCTCGACCATCGCGGGGAAGAATTCCTCGCCGTTTTTGTAGTAGGTGAGGTGGTTGTTTTTGCTTACGGAGAAGCGGGTGACATTATGAAGATACTGGAATGTGCCTTGGAAATGTGGCTCGATTTCAGCGAGATTCGCTTCGTGTTCGGGCTTCCATTCCTCTTTTTTCGCATCGAGGATTTTGCGAACCGGCTTAACAATCCTATATTGTCTCTTGCTAAGTCTGACCCTTACGAAGATCACATAGAAGGATAGCGTGATGATCGGAACGATGAACATGAAGGCGACCCAGGGGATCTTGTACTCCGGGTTCTCGTCGCGATTGATGATCCTAAAGAAGACGATGATCGCGATGACGGTCAGGACAACGCGCAGGCCAACGAAGACAAGTATTGCGATGAGGTTAGCCAAACTCATGCCGTTTTTGGCTGTCTGACCTTCCAAAATGGTGTCGAGTCCATATTCCAGGAACCACCATGCGCCTATTAAGACGAGGATTTCCACGATAAGGAGCAAAATGCAAAGGAAACGCGGAGAGAATAATTTCTTTAAGAACTTCATAATATGAAACCTCGCAGGACATTATATTATTTGCGTGTTTAGGCCGCCAAAGGAAAATGTTGGGACTATCCGCAGATTGAAATAGTGTTTTGCTGAAAATCGATACACGTCCCTCTTATTTTCGGTAACGAATTACGCCATCGACAATCGTCATGACAACATGGAAGTCGCGGTCTAGGATCGCGAAATCGGCTGCATAGCCTTCTTTGATTTGGCCTACGCCTTGGAGACGGAGATTGTCCGCGGGATTTTTCGAGACGAGATTGATGAGATCGGACATCGAGTAATCGGGGGCAATGGTACGGACGTTGCGCAGGGCTTGATCGAGTCGAAGTATGGAGCCGGCGATTGTGCCGTTTTCGAGTCTAGCGACGCCGTCGCGGATATAGATCTTGTTCCCACCAAGATGATACGTGCCTGGAGCCAAGTATTTTCCTTCCGTCGAATCGGAAATCAATACAATGTCCCCCTTATTTTTGGATTTGAAAGCCAATTTCACTGCCTCAGGGGAGGAGTGGATGAAGTCAGCGATGAGCTCGACACGCAGCCTATCGTCGACAAGCGCTTCCCCAACAACACCGATTTCGCGGTGGTTGAAAGGCCTTTGGCCATTGAATAGGTGAGTGATGGACCGAATCCCTTTGCCAGCGCCTTCGCCAAGCAACTTCCCAGGGCAATCCGAATGGCCGTTCGAGGGAAGGATCCCTTCGCGGAGCACATAATTTAGGAACTCATCGTCTTTGTCTTCTTCGTAGGCAAAGGTGACTTCTTTGATGAGATGGCCGCTTGCCTCGACGTAGCGTTTCATCGCTATTTCGCTGGGGGCCTGTATGAATTTTGGGTCCTGAGCACCAGGATATCTCGACGAAATGAATGGGCCTTCCAAGTGGATTCCCTGGATTTTTGCGCCTAGCTTTTCCGAATTCGCGCATTCCCTGATGTTACGCAAGGCATTCAAAATCATTTCGTCCGCCATCGTCATCGTCGTGGGCAAGAATGAGGTAACGCCTTCCTGAAGCAAGGAGTTTGAGGTGTTGAAGATTGCTTCAGGCGTCGCATCCATCGCATCGGAACCGTTGGCGCCGTGGATGTGCTCATCGATGAAGCCGGGAGCGACGAATAGATCTTCCGGCAATTCGAAATCGCCTTCGCCGAAGGAGGCGATTCGACCACCTTCGATTTTCAGTCCGCCTTTTATGATGCGATCAGGCAGGACGATGTTCGCGTTCTTGAATCCGTTTATTTTTTCCATGTGCGTTATTAAGTTCACCTTTATTTATTTCAGCAACATTTTAAATACCCTTTTGGACAAAGAATATTCAAATAATCATTTTTCGGCATGAAAAATTATCAAAAATACAATTTTTGTCTTTTCCCCTTAGTAAAAAGGGGAATCATTTTACTATCAGGTGCATAGATTATGAATTCACTTTTCTCCTTGGGTTTTGTGGCATTTGGCCTCCTTTTGACCCCGCTTGGCGCTCTGCCGAACACTAACGCGACGACAACTTACGATCCGGCCTTCGACTTGATGGGTGATTTCGTGGTCAATGGGGTTGCCAATGATTTGGATTGGCTTGAAAGCGTCGCCAATGCCGAAGTCCGCCCCTCGAACATGATCTGCTACATCAATTCCGATGGCGAAATGACCGATGAGAATGGCGTCTCCTTCGGCGAACCCTATCGCGATGTCTATGGATGGTATCTCGAGAAGAAGATGATTCCGATCTGGTATATCAAAGACGAAGCGACCGCGTCGAACTTCATCTCTTTCTATAATGATATAAATACATATGACATGGGTGTCATGTCTTCCTCGAAGGACATCCTTCAGACCATCCACGAATCCTGCAAGCCGCTTCATTATGTCTATGACCTTTCTGACGCAACGGAAGAGACGCTCGATTTAGCATCCGCTCTCAAAGAGGCTAACGTTGCTGGAGCGAGAACCATCGTCCTTCCTAGCTCTTTGGCGAACTATTCCAACATCTACTATTTCCAAGCGAGATTCAAATCGGTTTGGGTGAATGACAAAGGCGCTTCCGACATCAAGGTTATCCAAGAGGTGACCGACGGAGCATATGGTTCGATTTCCGGTGACCCTGCACATATTTATTCCTTGCTGAAGCACTTCTCGACCAATTCGCTTGAGAAACGCTATAACAACAACCGCCCATTCCTTAACATCGCCCACCGTGGACTATGCGCAACCGAATACGAGAATTCGCTCGAAGGCTGCATCAAGGCATACGAAGCTGGGGCGACCCATTTCGAGATCGACCTTCAGGTTACCAAAGACCAGAAGATCGCGATCATGCATGACGACACGATCGACCGCACGACGACGGGCGAAGGCAAAATCTCAGATTACACCGCCGAGGAACTGAAGCAGTTCAGGATCGACTCCACGCTATCCGTCAAAAAGAGTGGGGAAGGCGTGCCGATTCCGATGCTCGATGAGTTCTTCGAGTACTTCAAAGGCAAGGACATCGTGATGATCCTCGAAATCAAAACGAGCGACATCAATATCGTCTCGATCATGAAGGACTATATCGATCAATATGATGTTTATGATCAAGTGGTGGTCATCTCGTTCTATACGGCGCAGCTTATGAGAATGAGACAAACCTTGCCCGAAGTTCCAACGGCCGACCTCAATTCCTATTCGGAAGGCACCTTTATGAGCTCGATGGCAACGATCGGCGATTACGGAATGATCATCGACACGAATTCCGCGAGTTACAGCGCTTCCTTCCTCCGCAAGCTGGCCGAACGCGGATTTGCATCCTTCTTCTGGACTTACGACAACATTTCCCGTTCCTACACCGCCATCAAAAACGGGGTATTCGGTTTGACGAACAATTTGGCCGATACGTTTGAAGATTACCCGATCGCCTTGGCGGCGGAAGAGATGTATGAATATGATGGCAACCTCGAAGATTTCACCATTGAACTGCCATATCTAACTTACGATCGAGCGGTATCTACTGAGAAACTGACCGCAAGCGTCTTCTATGCGGAGGAGCACGAGAACTACGCCGACGTCATCCTCCAAGCCAAATTCTCAAGTGGGTCCGCAACCCCGTCCCTCAAATACGTTTTCTACTCTGACGTAGTAAGACTAGTGAAGAAGGAGCCGATCATCTCGGAATCCTCGGAAGAGCCCCAATTGTCTGAGGCTACGCAAAATAGCGACCCCATTACATCGATTTCGGATCCCGATACGCCATCTCCCGCATCAAAATCAAGCAACACCGGACTCGTAGTTGGACTATCCGTGGGCGGCGGAGTTGCCGTCATCGGGATCGGAGTCGCCATCGCTATCCTAATTCATAAAAAGAGGAAATAAACCATGAAGCGTTTCATCAAAGTCATCTCGAGCCTTGCCGCACTTGCTTTAGCCTCCTGCGGTGGTGGGCAAACGTCCGCGCCTGCATCTAGTGTCCCTGTCTCTTCCCCTGAAGAACTAGCCTCTTCCGCTATTTCGGAAAACCCCTCAGCCGAGCCCGAAGTTTCGAAATCCGAACAGGAGGCTCCCGTTTCTCAAGAGGCGCCCGAGCAATCTTCATATGAGGACAAAGACCCTCGTCCATCATCTTTCCGCGATGGCGGAGAAGTGTATGTAGAAGAGATGCACGCTTTAGGTGAATTCTCCCCGACGAGGTTTAAAGGCGATACGCTGAAAATCGACTCGACGAAAGACCTTGCGAATGGAGTAAAGCTAAAACGCTATTCATTCGACCTCAATTCTGGAAATCACGTTAAGGCTGAAGTGGTGGAGATCGATCCCTCTAAGGCGGAGATCCGTTCCAGCTATCACCCCGCAAAAGAAGTTGTCTACACCCAAATGCAGGCCTATGATGCCGCGCATGAAGACATCAAAATCCTCGCAGGTCTCAACGCTGACTTCTTCGGCAGCACCTGCGTGAATGCCTATGTTCAGGATGGGGTTATCGTCAAATCCGCCCATAACGACAAAGGCATCTATGACTATACGAATCTAGATGCGGATATCCCGGCGTCTCTTCCGATGCTATTCGGTGTCTCGGGATCTCATGTCCGCATCGGGCCGATCGTCGAAGGAAAATCGGTTCAGGAAACGATCCAATCCTCGGTATATAAAAAGTTGAAATACGCGCACGAAGATAAGGTCGTGCACCAAATCGATGGCGAGGTCCATTATGACGTTGCCCAAGCCACCAATGCTCTCAAAGGCGATTTGACATTGATCGATTATGCGGTCACGGGCGGCGTTGCCGCAGCTGCGTCGGACAGCTATTACCTGCTTGAGAAATTCGTTGACTCCGGATTCAATTCTTCCTATCAAGTGGTGGATGAATATGAATGCGGCGCTGGGCGCACGATGACTGACGACACTGCGGAAGGATATGCATATCTTTTCAAGAAATCAGGGGTGGAATGCCCGATCGAAATCGGGGATACCCTATTTATGAGCGTCGGCAATGACGATGGCAAATGGGATGGCTACACGACCATCATCGGTGGAAGGCAATCTCTCGTCGAGGATGGCGAAATCGCCTCGACCGTGACGTTAGAGAACTCCAATGGAGCTCAGAATACCGGCGTGCCGCGTTCTTGCGTCGGCATCACCCCCGACCACAAAGTTCTGCTCACCGGAATCGAAGGACTTAGGTATGGACGGAAATCCACTTCCGAGGATGATTCCTATGGCGTGAATTTGCCTGAGCTAGCGGAATTCGAAAGGGCGATCGGCTGCTATGATGCGATGAACTTCGATGGCGGCGGATCGACCCAGATGTTCGCCCGTTCCGCCGAGGAAGAGGAATACGATATGCTGGTCCGTTCCTCCGACTATGGTTCATACACTCCGACTTCTTGCCGAAAAGTCTTCAATACCTTCCTTGTTGGGACGAAAACCGCCCAAAACTAATATTGGAATATTTGAACCTAAAATTTCTTAATTTTGGGCCACATTCCTTCTTGAAGGTGCGCCTATCCATACACAAAATAGATTTAATAGGAGGTTTCTCCAAATGAAACTCAAAACATTCAAACTTCCGATTGCGGTTTTATCGTTGGGCATGCTTTTGGCATCCTGCGGTCAAGCCCAAGCGGCCTCATCTACGCCTGCTAGCGTTCCAGGAAGCTCTGCCGACGCACCTACTTCGAGCGTCGCGCCCGAAACTTCGTCCAAGGAAACGCCGGAGATCTCTTCTGAAGCGCCTGTCTCAGAAGTCTCGGTGTCCACTTCCATCGAACAGCCGAAAGAGAAATTCACCGTCACCTTCAATTCGAAGGGTGGTACCGCGGTCAGAAAGCAGACCGTCGAGGACGGCGAACTCGCAACTGAACCCGCCGACCCAAACAAAGCCGGCTATGTCTTCCTTGGCTGGTATACCGATGAAGCGCTAACTCAGGAATTCGATTTCGCGACTCCCATCACCGGCAACATCACCCTTTACGCTGGCTGGGAAGTGAATCTCGAGCGCGTCCTTACTTCCTCAATCACCCCGAATATCGTCGATGGCGGCGATTCCGAACTTACCCTTTGGACCGAGACCTCCGGTTTCCTTGGCCACAACAAAACCGGCAAGTGGGCAAGTGGCAACTCCATCACCATGTCCTGGAGAACCGTCTTGGTCGTCGACTCGGAAGGCCGCGTCTGCTTCTCCGTCTGGTGCCCCGATAATGGATACGGCAACCCCAAGGATTATTCCTATGTGTGCGACGAATACTATTCTTCGCGCGGCCTCGGATATCAGGGCAACCCCGCGTTCCGCCTCGGCCCGACTTATCCAACGAACCCCGACGACTTCGAACTCGTCGTCCCAGAAGGCGGCTTCGCTTTGACCGGTCATACCGCTGGCGCGACCTCGATCTCGCAGATCGTCACTAACGGCGCCATCAACCTATATGATGGCTCCGAAGATGATGGCGACAAGCGCTCCTACAATGCAACCCATGGCGAATGGTCGACCAGGCGCTACAAATACGATGGCGTAAACGGCGCTCTCGAAGTCTACGACCTCGCAACCTATATCTCCTATACTGGCAGCGCCTCTGGCGTATTCGAAGGCGATAACGAGGCCAAGACCTATAGCGAAGACATCGCTTTGGCTCCCGGCGCATCCGTCACCTTGAACCACTTCGATGGCTTGCTTGCAAGCGCTTTAACCGCCGCGAACACCACGATCACTGGCGAATTCACCTCGACTCTTGGTGGCGATGGCGACCAGAAGATGTACTTCGTTGATGGCTCCAATGCCTTCCACGCGGGACGCTCCGGCACCTATAGCTTCGCCTATGACCTAGCCACAAACACGCTAGACATCTCCTTTGCAGCCGAGGTCGAAATCGATCCGGATGCAGTCATCAGCTGCGCGATCAACGCGGTTTCCGATACCTATGCAACCATCTATGACTCCAATGCGGATTCCATCGTGATCGGCGCGAAAAACTACACCCTTGGCGTCGACGCAACCGGCAAGGTCATCTACGCTTCCTATGGCCCGGGCAATGGCTATGGCGGACCTGGCGATGGCTTCTACCACGATGGCAAATACAGCGCTGTTGCTGGTCAGGTCTGCGGAATCTTCGATCTCGATGCCGAATTCGCGCCTTGGCCCGCTACGACCAGTGACGAGCGGAGCGCATGGACGCTCTATGACATCGTCGTGCCAGAAGGCGGCTATATCATCACTGGCACCCTCGACCAGATCAAACCGCTCGTCCAGCAGTGGTCTGGATTCGACATGTCCGGATACGAGAATAACGCTCTCTTTGAGAACACGCTTCAAGATGGCGACTATAACGGCAGGCAGCTTGTATTCGACGTCAAGACCAACTACGTCAATATCAACCTTGCTACCCCGAAGTACACGATCGACCTCGTCGACGTCATCGGCACCATCGAGAACAATAGCATCGTCGTCGAGTATGGCGATGAATACACCCTTCCGACTCCTGTTGCTCCAGCGGGATACACGTTCTCCCGTTGGGTTAATGGCAGTGGCCAGACCGTCGAAAGCGGAACCTTCCAGGCCGATAACAACTTGACCTTCTTCGCCGCCTACATCAAAGACGGCGTCGAAGTTGCCTATTCTGGCAAAGAGAAGATTCTCTCGACCTCTGCTGATTCGACTTTCTCCGTCTTCACCGGATCTGACGTCGTCGTCCATAGCGTGGACGGTTGGAACGTCGGCTGCACGATTAATTTCTCGTGGAGGACCTTCGCGGTCATCGATGATGTTGGCCGCGTTGCTTACGCCGTCTGGTGCCCAGCCAATGGCTATGGCGGTCCGAAAGCGTATAGCTATCATTGCGATCCCTATTACTCCGCAAGCGGCGTGGGCTGGGAGAACAACCCTTGCATCGAGATCTTGCCGGACTGGGATGAGTGGCCGAAGCAGACCATAGACGGCAAAAACGCTTGGGATCAATTCACGATCACTCTACCGACAGGTTGGTTCTTGGTCTCGTCCTATGAGGCGGGCGACAGCGCTCTTGTCTCGATGATCTCGGGCGGCGAGATGGCTCGCGGCGCCGCGGACTTCAACAAGTCGCACGATTGGTCGAACCGCATGTCGCAGGACGGCGAATACGTCTACACCAAGATTGCTCTACCTGAGTGAATCTAAAATCTTAATAACCTTGGCAGCCGCGGGTCGCGGCTGCCTTTCATTGTTTGAGCGTCCCCGTTAGTGGGCGCGAGTGAAAACTCCCCGATTGTCGGGGAGTTCGGTGAGGCTTACAGCTTTGCGCGATCCGTAAAAGGCTCCTATCATAACGTCGCGGACCAACGCAACATCATGAAGGAGCCTTTCATGTCCTCG
>CACYCS010000049.1 GCA_902773005.1 uncultured Erysipelotrichaceae bacterium | reverse complement strand
TTCGGACGATCTATTCCCGCCGAACGCCAACCTGCCGAACTCCGCCGATAAACTTCGCGAGCTTTGCTACACGAATTTCGAGAAGCGTTATGGTGGGAACCAAGATCCTGAGGTCAAGGCAAGGATTGAAGAGATTCGCGCCCGACTGGATCAAGAGCTTAACGGTATCATCGGCCACGGCTACTCGGTTACCTATTACATCGCCCATATCCTTATCAAGATGGCGAATGAGGAGCCAGAACACTATATCGTCGGTTCCCGTGGTTCAGTAGGTTCGTCGTTCGCGGCCACGATGGCCGACATCACGGAGGTCAATGCGCTACCTCCGCATTACCTTTGCCCGAAGTGCCATTATTTCGAATGGGGCGATGCCAAAAAATACAAATCCGGATTTGACCTTCCCGATAAGACTTGCCCTCAATGCGGCGCGAAGCTCGTCCAAAATGGTCAGAACATCCCGTTCGAAACCTTCTTAGGATTCAACGCGAACAAAGTCCCTGACATCGACCTCAATTTCGAGGAAGAGTCGCAGCACAAAGCCCACAATTACACGAAGCAGCTTCTAGGCGCGAGCAACGTCTTCCGCGCCGGCACCATCGAAACGGTTGCCGAGAAGACGGCTTTCGGCTACGTCAGGAACTTCATGAAACTGATGGGCAAGGATCCTGATGCCATTCCTCCGGCTTACATTGCTTATATCGCTTCTCGCTGCCAAGGCGTCAAACGCACGACTGGTCAGCACCCAGGCGGCATCGTTGTCGTTCCGTCTGATAAAAGCGTTTTTGACTTCACCGCGATCCAGCATCCGGCGGATGATCTTGAATCCGAATGGCTTACCACCCATTACGATTTCCGCTCGATGCACGACGAGATTTTAAAGTTCGATATCCTTGGCCACGTCGACCCGATGGCGATGCGTTATTATCGCGACCTCACTGGCGTCCGCATCGAGGACATTCCGATGAATGACCCCAAGGTATTGTCCTTGTTCACCTCGCCGAAGGAATTAAACCTCCGCGACAATTGGCTGAACCAGCAAACGGGCGCCGCCGCGCTTCCTGAATTCGGAACCGACCTGGCTCAGCGAATGCTTCTAGAAGCCGACCCGAAATGCTTTAACGATCTGTTGATCATCTCTGGCCTAGCTCACGGCACTAACGTCTGGTCTGGCAACGCCGAAGACTTGATTTTGAACAAGGTCACCGACATCAACGGCGTCATCGGATGCCGCGACGATATCATGACCTACCTCATCTCGATGGGCATTCCTAACGATATCTCATTCAAGATCATGGAAGACGTTAGAAAAGGCAAAAAGCTAAAGCCCGACTACGAAGCCATGATGCGCGAGAAGAAGGTGCCGGAGTACTACATTGAGTCCTGCAACAAGATTCATTATCTATTCCCGCGCGGACACGCGACTGCCTACGTCATGATGGCCGTCCGAGTCGCTTACTTCAAACTCTACTATCCTCTTGAGTTCTACGCCGTCTTCTTCTCCATCCGTTCTGACGACTGGGATATCGCGGCTATGATTCAAGGCGAAGACGCGGTAAAACACGGTATCACCGAACTCAGAATGCGTCAAAACGACCGCGATAATCCATTGAAGCCAAAAGAGGTCAACATTCTCAAAACCTTGCAAATCGCGCTCGAAATGCTTGAAAGAGGATATAAATTCGCCAACATCGACCTCTATCGCAGCGATTCGAAGATGTTCGTCGTTGACCATGAGAACAAGTGCCTCATTCCTCCGTTCTCCGTCATCGATGGCCTTGGCGTGAACGCTGCGCAATCGGTAGTGGAGGCGAGGTCGGACGGCAAGAAATTCCTCTCGAAAGAGGACTTGATCCGTCGCACCAAACTCAATAACACCAACGTCGCTGATCTCGATAAGCTAGGGGTCCTCGATGGCTTAGGCGAAACAAATCAAATGTCCCTATTTGAATTCATGTGATTCAAAGGGTATACTATCGCTCGCGGCAATCCACCGCGAGCATAATTCGGGACGTAGCACAGCTTGGTAGTGCGCCTGGTTCGGGACCAGGAGGTCGCGGGTTCAAGTCCCGCCGTTCCGACCACCTTGAAACTAGACTCCATTCGCAACGATGCGGCTGGAGTTTTTTCTTGCCTGCGTCATCTTGCTTTCTCGAATTGACTTGAACAAGTTCCGCTGTTGGTGTTTAATTACAACGCTGCGCGCCCGTAGCTCAGCTGGATAGAGCACTTCCCTCCTAAGGAAGGGGTCAACCGTTCGAATCGGCTCGGGCGCGCCACTATGCTAGATTCTGGGCCTCTGCGTCCAGTTTTTTCTTTGACTAGGAAATTGTATTCAAGGCCTTGAGCGCGTGAAAAGGCCCCTGCCAGCCGGCGGGGGCCTCTCAGCGCTCGATTTTGTAT
>CACYCS010000048.1 GCA_902773005.1 uncultured Erysipelotrichaceae bacterium | reverse complement strand
TAGCGCCCGAAACCCTCAACAAGCTCCTAGCCGCCGAGAAGGAGATCCGCGACATCGAAGCGTCGAGCCAGGCGGCTGAGACGATCAACAATCTTCCCACGACCGACGAAATCACGGCCGCCGACAAAGAGGCCGTCGAGGCGGCACGCGCGGCTTACGACGCCCTTAGCGACGACCAAAAGGCGAAAGTGGCGCCCGAAATCCTCGAGAGACTCCTAGCCGCCGAGAAGGAGATCAGCGACATCGAAACGTCGAGCCAAGCGGCCGAAACGATCGACGCGCTCCCCTCATCTGACGATATTACGATTGCCGACAAAGAGGCCGTCGAGGCGGCGCGCGCTGCGTACGATGCCCTTTCCGACGAGGCAAAGGAAAAGGTTTCCAAGGAGACCCTCGACAGACTCGTAGCCGCCGAGAAGGAGATCAGCGACATCGAAACGTCAAACCAGGTGACTGAAACAATCAGCAATCTTTCCCCGATCGACGAGATCACGGCCGCCGACAAAGAAGCCATCGAAGCGGCACGCGCTGCGTACGACGCTCTTTCCGAGGAGGCAAAGGGAAAGGTTTCCAAGGAGACTCTCGACAGACTCGTAGCCGCCGAGAAGGAAATCAACGACATTGAAACGTCGAACCAAGTGATTGAAACTATCGACGGGCTTCCCTCTTTCGACGAGATCACGGCCGCCGACAAGGAAGCCGTCGAGGCGGCGCGCCAGGCGTACGACGCCCTTACCGACGATCAAAAGGAGAAGGTCGACCCAGAAACCCTCGACAGGCTCGTGGCCGCCGAGAAGGAGATCCGCGACATCGAGGCGTCAGGCCAGGCGGCCGAAACGATCAGCAATCTTCCCGCGACCGACGACATTACGATTGCCGACAAAGAAGCCGTCGAGGCGGCCCGCGCGGCTTACGACGCCCTTAGCGACGACCAAAAGGAGAAGGTCGATCCCGAGACCCTCGCCAAGCTCGTGGCCGCCGAGAAGGAAATCAGCGACATCGAAACGTCGAGCCAGGTGACTGAAACTATCGATGGGCTTCCCTCATCGGACGATATTACGATTGCCGACAAAGAGGCCGTCGAGGCAGCCCGCGCTGCGTACGACGCCCTTACCGACGATCAAAAGGAGAAGGTCGACCCAGAAACCCTCGACAGGCTCGTGGCCGCCGAGAAGGAGATCAAGGACATCGAGGCGTCGAGCCAGGTGGCCGAAACGCTCGACGCGCTTCCCTCTTCCGACGATATAACGGCTGAAGACAAAGAAGCTATCGAAGCGGCGCGCGCGGCTTACGATGCCCTTACCGACGATCAGAAGGAGAAGGTCGACCCCGAAACCCTCGCCAAGCTCGAAGAAGCGGAATCCGCTCTCGAGGTAATTGCGGTAAGCGAGACGATCGACGCGCTTCCCTCGTCCGACGATATTACGACTGAAGACAAAGAAGCTATCAAAGCGGCACGCGCTGCGTACGACGCCCTTACCGACGAGGAAAAGACGAATGTAGCGCCCGAAACGCTTACCAAACTCAAAGAAGCGGAATTCGCTCTCGAGGTCGAAGAAGTAATAGCGCTCATCAAGAATATTGGCAGCGTTGAGAATAGCGCAGAGAGCAAAGAAAAGATCGAAGCGGCACGCGCGGCGTACGAAAATCTCTCCGAAGATCAGAAAGCCAGAATCAAGGCAGGAGGAGACCTTCAGACTCTCGTTAGCGCGGAAAAGGCCTATGACGATCTCGTTAATCCCAAGAGCCAAGCCCCCGTCGTTTCGCTCGTAGTGGTATCCGTGTTGCTTATACCCGCTGTCTTAATGCTCGCGTACCTTATTCTTTATAGCACCAAGAAGAAAGGCTCGACCGTCAGGTCGGTAGTGGGCTTGCCTGTACTGCTCAGCGCAGCCATGGCGACCGGCGCGTTCGTCGCGTTGTACGTGCTTGCCGGGCTGCTCGTCGCGGTGGTGGTAGCCGACGTGATAATCATCGTCAAAAACCCGCAAGCCATCAAGGATATCAAGAATTTTAAGCAACTGTTCAAAAAAGACGCTAAGAACGATCCTGTGGCGACCGAAACCGCTCCCGTAGCTCCGACACAACCCGTCGAAGCAACGGAGCCGGCAGCGGAAGAAACGCAGGAAGAAGTCAAGGCCGAGCTGGTAGCGAAAAAGCCCGCGCCAGTAGAGCGAAAGCCTGCTGAGATAATGGCGAGACCTCATGTTCGGCTGCGGCGGAAGAAGGAAACGACTGATTAGGTTGCGGCGACGTTTGTAAAAGACGACGAGAGCGGCAAGACTCACACCGGCAAGAAAGGCACGCTCAAAAAGAAGCTCAACGTGGAGTTGCAGGACTACTCCCCCGAGGCTGTCAAGATGACCGTTTTGGTCGGCGGCACGGTAAAAAAGTAGAGTAGTACGTCAGACTACCCTAAAACAAAATCAAAAAGGCCGCGCATTTTTGCGCGGCCAAGAGTCTTTTAGCTGATTTGGACGGAGGCGCTGCTTTGCGTCCAGCTTAGGACGGTCGTCGACCCGTTTTGGAGGGTGTAGGCCGTGTTGGTCGTAAGCTCGGAGGAGTAGATAAGGAAGGAACTATACGCGTATTCGTTTTTGAACGTTTTGCTGAGGCTCCCGCCAGAGAGGGTATAAGTGCCGCTGGAGAACTTGTAGTTCGAGGAAGCAATCGTATTTGCCCAGCGGGGTCCGCCTCCACCAGGTCCTCCGCCCCATCCGCCTTGGTTGCCGGTCGTGCCATAATAGGCGTAGAGAACGTTGGAACCCTTGGTCGGGGTCATTTCGACGCCGTTGAAGGAGATGAAGGTTCCGCCGGTGATCGAAGCGGTGCCATCGCAATCGAGCCCTGTCGACATGCCGCCAGAGCTGCCGTATCCGCCACGGGTGACGACGAATCCGCCGGTCATTGAGAAGTTGCCATTGCTATCGATGCCATCCGTGTCGCCAGTTCCGATAGAAACGTCAAGGTATCCGCCGCTAACGACCACGGTAGGAGTCTGGTTGATCTTCTTCGATGCGTTGATCCCATCATCGGTGCCGTAAACGTAGGTGGATCCGCCTTCGAAGGCAAGGTGATTCGCTTCGATTCCTTCGCCGGCGTTGCTAACTACGACGACGCCATTAGAGATCGTGAAGGTGTTGTCAGCGTGGACCCCATCATCTCCGCTAGCGACGTAGAGGTTTGCGCCGCTCACCGACACATTGCCTAGACCCGTTCCTCCGCTTTCGAAGGTATCGCCATAGTTCGCATGGACCGCATCGTCGCTAGCCTGGACGGTGATCGTCCCGGCTGCAAGCTGGATGGAATTGGCGGCTTTTAGGCCTTTTGCAGAGGTCGAAGACTTATAATTTGCGGAGTTTTTGGAATTTTTTCCGGTTTTGACGGTGATGGTGGTGGCAAGCGATTCATCGTTATCTTCGTTCACGATCAGGTCATATGCCGCATCGATTCCGTCGTAGCAGGAATCGACGAGCAAGGTTCCGCCGGAGATCGTGATGGTACCGCGCTGCTTGCTTTTGGAGGATAGGTCAGTAGCTTCGCTTTTAAGACCGTTGCCATTTTTGGAGATCGCTGTAACGTCGCCGCTAGTCATCGTGATGCTGTCTTTGCCTTTGAGGGCATTGTTTGGGGCGGTGACATAGAGGGTCTGTTTCTGAATGGTCAGGTCCTTGGTGGTGTGGACGCCATTGTTGTAGCTTCCGGTGACGACGAGGGTTCCCGATCCTTTGAGCTTCAGGTCGCAATCGGCAGAGATCGCGCCTTCGCCTTGGGTTTCGACGTCGACGGTTTTGACAGAGCGGGTATCGATGACGTTATTCGAGGTGTCTTTCTTAGCTGAGATCTCTACTTTGCCAGCTGTGACAGCTTTGATCGGCGAGTCTTGGCCATAGGTGATTTCAACGCCATTTAGTTCAAGCACGACCTCATCGTCTTCGCTAGCTTCGATTAGAATCTGGCCTTCTAGTTCGCCAGCGAGGGTGTAGGTCCCGGCTGCGGTGATGGAATAGACCGAACCGTTTTTGGCGTAGGTGCCGTCTGAAGTGGTGATTGAGAAATCGCCTTCGACGTCAACGACCGGTGCGGAGGAGGTTTCGGGAACGGATACGGCGGAGTTGATTTCGCTCCAGGAGGAGGAAGTTTGTCCAGGCTGAGACGATGTTCCGCCGGTTTCAGAAGTTCCAGCGGCAGGGGAGGATGCGACGTTTATCGAGCCACATCCGGCAAGCGCGAGCAGGGGCAATCCTGCTAACGCCCATAGCAATTTGTTCTTTTTCATGGTTTTTAACTCCTTATTTATAAGGCTTTTTCTTCTCCGACGTAAGGGAGAATGGAGATTTCAAGGTTCCCATTTTTGGTGCGGAGCTCATCGATGAACTCCTTTTCCTCGGCTGGGTTCTTGAGGATGATCTTGTAGGTGAGGCGGAACAAGGATCCCATTCCGGTTGTCTTGACGCCTAGCATCTCGACGGTTTTGGTGTAGTGGTCGAAGGTGTCTTTGAAGGCATCGCCATACTCAAGGGATTCGGGGATCGTGATCTTGAGGGTCTTCTCACTCGAGAACCTTCTGCCTTCGAATACGTGGAGATGCATAAGAAGGAGATAGACAAGAGCGATGAGGAGGGCAACGATCGCGGCGGCCACGATGTAGCCAAGCCCGGCGACTAAGCCGATCGCGACGGTTGCGAAGAGGATGGTGAGCTCATCCGATTTGGCATTCACGCTGCGGAAGCGGATGAGGCCTAGCGCGACGGCGATGGTGACGATTCGCGATACGTCGGAAGTCGTTCCGGTGAGGAAGATCGACATCATAGCGATGATCGAGGCGACGATGACGGGCATGAGGACCGTGGTGACGAAGAATCCTTTCGTGGCCCGGAGCTTGAATGACACCAGAAATGCGAATAGGGCGGAGATTGCTAGCGTCGCAGCCAAGACGATCAAGGCGGCGAGCATCGCGTTCGAGGTGCTGAAGTAATTGAACAATGAATCCATGGGTTACATCCTTTCCTGCAGATAGAGCTGCATTTGCTTTTTGTGCGCTTCGCCGACCTTTGAGAAGCTCGTCTGGTAGATATTTCCTCTCGAGAGGATGTCGGTGAGCCATAATGGCATTGCCTGTTGGACTTTGATTTCGAGGATCGCGCTTCCTTCTGGAAGAAGCGGGGATCCCTCCATCGAAGTCACTAGGTTTAGGTCGCTTGTCCGATAGCGTGGGTTGCGGTCCACCGTGAGGCGAAGGTCGCCGCCTGGCTCGAAGTAAGCGACGCGGTCGTAGATGATGAGGATCGCCGGGACTAAGGTTTTGTAGAAGTTCCGGAAATAGGTGATTTCCCTAGCGATTTGGCCGTCGGCGGTGATATCGCCGTCATAGGCGAAGAAGCGGTTGACTGCTTCTTCCGTTGTGGTGACCCGCCTTTTGTAGACGAGCCCCTCGGCCTTTCTTTTGAGTTCGAGGAACACGGTTCCGCCAGGTTTTGATAAGCCATAGCTCCTCAATCTGATCTTTTCCTTGAACGGGGGTTTTTCAATGGAAGTCCGGATCAGGCGGTAATCGGGGGTGTCGTAGTAGATGCTTGCGATGGAGGTGAGGCCGTATTTATCGATTTCCATCTTCCCGACGAGCTCTTTCGTTAAGAATTCGAATTGCTCGGCTGTGAGAATGTATTTGACCTCGTACCGCTTCATCGCGGTGATGACCTGTTCCATATTAGAACTCGATCTTCAGGACGAAGTCCCCGCCTTCTCCTTTGGCTTTGGCACGCCCCCGATGGGCATCGACGATCTCTTTCACAATGGAGAGGCCGACGCCATTTCCCTCGTATTTGGACATGTTGTCCGCGTCGAGCCGGTAGAATCTATCGAACACGCGGTCAAGGGATCCTTCAGCGATGCCTGGGAAGTCGTTTCTGGTCTCAAGCACAACGCGGTCTCCCTCTTTCCGGAGAGATATTATCGCTTTGGTCGACGAGTATTTGAGCAGGTTCTCGATGATTTCCGATAACACTTTGCGAATCATTCCGTCATCGACATTTGCCTCAAGGCCTTCCTCGATCGAAGTCTCTAGCTTCTTTCCTGCGGCTTTGAATCCGTCTTCGTAGAGCTTTAGGACATCTTTGAGGACGTTGCTCAGGTTCGTTTTGGCTTTGTTCGCATTGTCTTTGCTCGCGTCTGCGAACGAGTTGAGGTCTGAGGCGAGCTTCAATAGCTTTTTGGTTTGCTTTTCGATCGAGTTAAGCGATTCGTCGTCTGGGAGTTTTTCTTTCAAGGTCGCCGCATCGATGGAGATGACGCTTACCGGTGTCCTAAGGGTTCTTGCCGCATCGGCGATGAACCTCTTTTGGCTTTTGTCGTTTTCCTCGAATGGCTTGACGATCGCTTTGCTGATGATGCTTCCGACGACTATGACGAGCACTAGCCCCGCGCCTCCGACGATCAAGGAGATCCAGAGGACCCTGTAGCTTGGGGAGAGCTCGCGGGATTGGTCGATCACCACCACGTATTTGTCGCCTGCATTTTCATATAGGCGATGGCGGTAAGTGGTTCTCGTCCATCCTTTTTCCGCAGCGCTGGCTAGCGAGTTGGCCCAGCTTTCAAGCTCGGCTTCGTTAATGGTCACAAGGCTATTGCGGTCAAGCGTTCCATCGGTGAGGTTGTAGACGAAGTAGTGGATGCTGCCGAGTCCTTCAGGCGACATCCCTGGTCCATCTCTTTCAGGTCCTCCGATCGTGCCGCTATTGCCTGCGATCCGCTCCGTGATTCTATCGGCATCCTCTGCAGCGCCGACGAAGTTGGAGGTATTGATCGCCACCATGCTGACCGCTAATAGCGCGAATACGCTTCCGGCGATGGCGAGTGCGATGCGCCTTCGCAGTTTCTTGTACATATCCGTTTTGCCTCCTTTCTAGATGTTGTTTGCAGGGTTTTTGGCGAATTTTTGCTTTAACGCAATTTCGTATTCCCTGATTTCTTCTCGTTTGATTGGCCAAGCCTCGTTAAGGCTTAAGCGGATTTTTCCGCCTTTCGATTTCTCGTCCATGAAGATCTCTTTGTAGGTGAGGAATGGCCCCTCATCCTTTTTCTCTTCTTTCGCGTGGGCGATCAGCCAATCCAGTTCGTTGAAGAGAAATGGCTTGGTCAGGAACTCATCGACGCATCGATTCTCAATCAATAGCTGATGAGTAATGGTGAACTCATCGATGATGAGCGCTGCCTTTAGGCTTGGCTTTTTCTTCTTGAGGTTCTCAATGAGGGCGATTGGTTCGATTCGCGGCACATTCGCATCGACGATCGCTAGATCCGTGTCATCGGTGAATGCGTTTCCAGCGATGACGCCATCGAATGCGCTCTCGACGGAGATGCCAAGTGAGCTGAAGTATCGACCCATCGCATGAAGCAATGAGCGTTCGCTTTCGACGATTAGGATTTTCATGAAGGTTCCTCCTTTCGCTGCCAATTCTATGGCGCGAACCTTAAATGAAGATAAAACGGGCCAAGGAAAATGAAGAAATCTCTATCTCCTTTACGAAAATGCGCGCGGGCGCGTATCATAGACGCATGAGAACATTGATTCTGATGGCCGGTGTGCCAGGATCTGGAAAATCTAGTTGGGCCAAAAGATACGCGGCCGCGCATCCGAATTCCTATGTCGTCGACACGGATGAAGTCCGTCGATCCATCACGGGCGATTACCGCAAATTCACCGAGCCGGTGAGTCTAGCTTGGGATGAGATGATCCGCCAAGCCAATGAATTGCTCGCGAAATATGAGGATGTGACCGTCATCATCGATAGCACCTTCCTAAACGACGAAAGAAGGCTCTATTTTCTAAGCCGGCTTAAAGGATATGACCGTTTGGTCCATCACATGGTCAAATACCATGATTATTCCGAGGTGTTCATCCGCAACAAGCAAAGGCCGGAGGAGAAGTGGGTCCCAGAAGAAACCATTCGCAAGATGATCGATAGCTATGTCGACCCATCTCCTGAAGTTGCGTCGCGTTTCGATGAAATCACGGTCGAGTATTTCGACTGAAAAGAGAGAAAACGAATACATGCCCCCTCTCTTTTTTCGTTATGGATACAAAAATCCACCTCGCGTTGAGGTGGATGTGATTCATTTCTTCAAGTCGTGAATGACTTTGGATAGGTCTTGGAGATAAGCCCCTTCGTATCCTTCGATGCCGCCCTTATCGCAAAGGGTTGCTAGCTTAGGATTGATCGGGAGGTGCTCAACGACCGGGAAGTTATAACGCTTGGCGAGTTCATCGTCAGGCTGCCCGAATGGGTAGATTTTTTCGCCGCAGTGGGGGCATTCCATGTAGGACATGTTCATGACGAGTCCAAGGACAGGGATATTCATCATGTTGGCCATCCTGACGGCTTTCTCCACGATTAAGGATACGAGATCCTGCGGAGAGGTGACGATGACGATGCCATCGACGGGCAAACTTTGGAATACGGTAAGCGGAACATCTCCAGTTCCAGGAGGCATATCGACGTACATCTCATCGATTTCCCCATAGGCGACATCGGTCCAGAATTGCTTGATGAGCCCAGAGATGACGGGCCCGCGCCAGACAACCGGTGCGGCAGGGTCCTCGGTCAAAAGATTGAGGGACATGGCTTCGATTCCGGTGGAAGTGAGAACCGGGTAGATCTCGGTTTCGCTAGCGGTGGCCATGGTGTTTAGGCCAAAGATGGTCGGGATCGAAGGTCCGGTCACGTCGGCATCCATGATCGCCACTTTCTTGCCATCGCGCCTAGCGTTTACGGCAAGCAAAGATGTGGTGAGGGATTTTCCTACGCCGCCTTTGCCACTAACGACGGCGATGACTTTATGGATTTTGCTATTGGGGTTAGGGTCCGCAAGAAAAGACTGGGGCTCCCTCCTCTCGCTGCAGTTCTCACCGCAGGCGGAGCAGTTGCTATCGCAATTAGGCATTTTCTTCTTCCTCTTCAGTTTTGATGAGATGGTACAAAGCGTTCTTACGGGTGATGATTCCCCCGAAGATTCCGCCATTATCGACGATGGGCACGTAATTTTGATTCGCGAGCAGGTCGACGAGCATTTCCATGCTGATATCGTTGGTCGCAGGGATGATCAAGCGGTCGATAGGAATGCTCGAGATTGGGTTGTCCAGGGATTTCTCATAACTCCCAGCCGTGACGATGTGCTTTAGGACATCGCTCGCGGCAAGGGAATAGAGGTATCTGCCCGAATCCTTTTCGAGGACGGGGACCATCTGGAAACGGCTTTTGTTCATCCTCTCGATGGCCTGACGTATCGTCATGTCCGAAAAGAGAGTGGTGACGCGTGATTTTGGTGTGACTAGCTGCTTTGGAATCATAACTCTTTAGAATTGGCACCCACGGAGGTACTCAATGACGTTAACAAGGGTATCACGAGTTTCGTCTAACGGGAAGCGATCGGCGAAAGGAATGTGCACCATAACGGTCGGGATCCCGGCTGAAAGGGAACGATAGAAGACGGCATTGGCGACATATTTTCCCGGGTCGAGGCTGATGTAGATGGAATTGCCTTGGCTCGTGACGTAGGTGTCGATCGTGGTGACGTCAACGGGCGGGAGCAAGTTGCTCGCGCCACCTTTGATGACGGGTTCACCGCTTTTCACGACGCCATCCATATCGGGCTCAACGGAATCCATTTCGTTATAGGCGTACCTCTCGATTGCGGGTTCGTTGATGAAGGGCGAAAGCGCAACGAGGATAATGGCGTCGGGCTCGACGTTCCCGATTTGCTTCATCAGCTCTTTCTGAGCGCGTTCATAGCTCACGTCAAAGACCGTCTTTACGACGTCATCTTCTTCGATGAGCGGCAACACTTCCTCGGAAGGATTTGTTGGATAGGTTGAATAAGGCTTAAAGCCAGCGACCAAGATTTTCATATATTTCTCCGTGACTTACATTTTAAACTCCTTGAAATAGGTTGCAAGAGAGATACTCTCTTTTTGGGCTGATTCTGACCCCGTAAAGTCAATATGATGGTAATATTTCCTTATGTTGCATTATGTTTCACTCACCCCTCACGCTGGTTACATCGAGCAAGATGATCGCTTTCTTTGCCCGAAGATCGGCGTGATACATGGATCTTCCGGCACGTTTTATTTCGATTGCGGAACCTCCAGAAAGCAACTCGACGTGATTGATGCCTTACGGAAAGAAGGCGAATTCAAGAACCCCTCTTACCTTGGCGTTTCCCATTTCCATGCTGACCATATCGCGAATTTCCCATATTTTGCTTCCTGCAAGACCTATGGAAGTTCCAACACCGCCAAGTATGTGCGCATCGATCAAATCGTAGACGCGAGAATGGAAGTGGACCTCGGAGACGCGAAAGCGATTCTTCTGCCTATCATCAGCTCTCACTCCAAAGGCTCGACGATCCTTTTGTCCGACGATGGCGTTTGCTTTGTCGGCGATGCGCTTTACGATAACGTGAACCAAGGTGGCTATAATCGCTCTGCGTTATTCGAGACGATCAAAACCATCGAGGGCGTTGATGCGATTTCGATCGTTTCGGGCCACGATGCGCCTTATGGGGAAACAAAAGAAGGCGTTCTCGCCTTCCTTAGGAACGAACTCAAGAAGCTCGCTTTATAAGACCTTGCCAAGGATTGCTTTGACGAGGTCGTCGAATTGCTTTGGATCCAAGCCGTTGTTGTCGTTATTGATATAGACGCTATTTGCGATCTTTTTGCCGGGCTCCACGTATTTGCGGTGCATCGGCTTGACGGTTGCCATGTATTGGGCCACGACGCTATCGACGGTGCGCCCGCGCAATACGGTGTCGCGCAGAATGCGGCGAGATAGCCTCACGTCGTCATCGGCATCGATGTAAATCGCGTAATCGTAGTTCTCCATCGGGATCTGGAAGACCATGATGCCTTCGCAGATGATCCACTCGGCTGGGCGAAGGGGTCTGGAGACTTTGCGGCGGGTGTGTGTTGAGAAATCGTATTGAGGCACGCTGATGGTTTCGCCAGAGCGCAGCATGTTGATGTGCTTTTCGAATAGCTCGGCATCGAGTTGCTTCGGGTCATCGTAATTTAACAGCGCACGCTGCTCGGGCTTAAGGTGACCTTGGTCGCGATAATAGTTATCGTAGCTGAGGATTACGGCCCCACCCGGAAGGTTTTCTTTGAGGGCTTTGGCGATGAAAGTTTTCCCCGAACCGCTTCCGCCTGATATCGCGATGATCTTTGCCATTTCGTTTCTCCCTCCCCTTATTATATCATCGAGCGAAAAATGTACAGGAAACCCTTGAAGAAATTTTAGTTTGCAAATGCTCCAGCTATCCTTAGAGATGGATTTCGGCAATTCCGTTAAGGGCATGTACTCGTTTTCGTTGGTTCAACGATGCCTTACCGCTTGGCAAAATGGGGCTTGAAACTTATATTGGTTTGAGTACAATATATGGGCACCTTGGGGTGTAGCCAAGCGGTAAGGCATAGGTCTCTGAAACCTACATGCGCTGGTCCGATCCCAGCCACCCCAGCCAATCGAAAGTTCGGTCCTGAGAAATCAGGACCTTATTTTTTCGCATTTGAAAACCGCCCGAAGGCGGCTTCCGTTATGCTTTGACGATCTGTTTGACGATATCGATCATTCGGCGGAATTCCTTGACGGACAGGTATTCGAATCTGCCGTGGTGGTTGTAGCTTCCGGTTCCTAGATTCGGCGTTGGGCAGCCTTTGAAGGAGAAAGTCGCTCCATCGGTTCCGCCGCGAATCGGCTGGAAGACGGGCTCGAATCCTAATGAATGGAACGCTTTGACGGCTTGATCGACTGCCTCAGGATGCTTATCGAGGATTTCCTTCATGTTGCGGTAGTCGTCACCGATATCGAGTTCGACTTTCGCACCAGGGAATTTTTCTTCGACCGCTTTCGCCGCGGCACGGAATTCGCCTTTCTGGATCTCGAGTTCTTCGCGGGAGTGGTTTCTGATGATGTAGCGGAGGACCGCGCTATCGCACCCGCCGCTCATCTCGACGAGGTGGTTGAACCCTTCTTTGTATTCGGTAAACTGCGGCCTTTTTAGAGGCGGTAGCTCAGCATCGAAGGCCATCGCGACGTTTGCCGCGTTCACCATCTTGCCCTTGGCTTCGCCTGGATGGATGGAGACGCCGCTAATTATGACGGTCGCGTGGGCCGCGTTGAATGTCTCGGTCGCGATTTCATTCCAGATGCCGCCATCGACCGTGTAGGCGTATTTGGCTCCGAATTCCTTGGCGTTGAAGTGGTCGGGGCCGCGCCCGATTTCCTCGTCCGGGGTGAAGCAGAAGCAAATGGGGTGGTGCTTTTCTTCTGGATGGGTGACATAGTGGTAGAGGACCGCCATGATGATGGCGATGCCGGCTTTGTCGTCGGCGCCAAGAAGCGTATCTCCGCTAGTGACGACGAGATCATCGCCAATATGCTCGCCTAGAGTCGGGAATTCGGCGGGAGACATTTTGTAGGTATCGTTCAGGTGGATATAGCCGCCGTCGTAATTCTTGATGATCTGCGGCTTCACGTCCTTTCCGCTGCATTCCAAGGCGGTGTCGACATGCGAATTCAACCCAATGGGGTCAAGGCCTTTCTCGCCTGGCAATTTGCCATATAGGATTCCGAATTCGTTGATATGGCTTTCAATCCCCATGTCCTTGAGTTCGGATTGAAGCAATCTGGTGAGGTCAAGCTCCTTGGCCTGCGACGGAACAGAAAACGAAGTATCGTCGGATTGGGTGTCGACTTTGACGTAGCGCAAGAATCGTTCGAGGCTCTTATCCATTGGAAGTATCCTTTCCCGCAAAGCGGATGATTGACGATATTCTAGCACGCGCACGCTATGAAAGTTATGCTTTTGTCTTGCCTAGTAGGCGCGTGCGCGTACAATAAACAAGAAAAGATTAAGGAGTATTAACGATTTATGGGTGAAAAGATAGTTGGCTCTCTTGAAGGAGAAGCCCTGAACAAAATCCTTGCCGATTATGATAAGGATCCAAAGAACGCGGTGGTGCGCCACGCTTTGTCGCGCAGCTCGCTGACTGATGCCGTCTATGACTCATCTTGCGAGGCCAATGCGACGATGCATTTCTCGGTCGAGGTCAAGACGATGGCTGTGGCCAATCAGAAAAGAAGCGGACGCTGCTGGATTTTCGCTGGCCTCAACTTCCTCCGCGAGATCATCGCGAAGAAGCTCGATCTCAAATCGTTTGAATTGTCGCAGAACTATATCTCGCTCTACGACAAGATCGAGAAGGCGAATTACGCTCTTGAGGCAATCGCCTCGCTTTCAGACAGGCAGCCGACAGACCGCGTGCTGATGTTCATTCTTAGTTCCCCCATTTCCGATGGAGGACAGTGGGACATGTTCGTGAACCTCGTGAAGAAATACGGTCTCATGCCGAAAGAAGCCTTCCCCGAGACCCGTCAGTCCAATGAGACTGCGAAATCGAATTTCCTCGTCAACGCGGCGATTCGCGACTTCGCCCATAAGGCCCACGAACTTCATCTCGCGGGCAAACTCGATGAGATTCGAACCCTCAAAGAGAAGACGATCGAGAAGATCTATCATTTCTACCTCAATGCTTTCGGCGTGCCGCCTAAGACCTTTGATTTCCAGTATTCGGATTCGAAGGACGAATACCATATCGAGCGCGGCTATACCGCGAAATCGTTCTTCGAGAAATACATCGGGGACGCGATCAACGACTACCAGTCCCTCATCAATTCCCCGACTGACGATAAGCCTTACCTCAGGAATTTCACCGTCGATTATCTTGGAAACGTCGTGGAAGGGAAGCCCATCAACCATCTGAATATCGAGATGGAGAGGATGAAGGAATTGATCATCGCCCAGCTCAAAGACGGAAAGCCCGTATGGTTTGGAAGCGATGTAAGCTTCTATCGCGACACCGAGGGATTCGCGTGGAATAGCGGGGCGTTCGATTATGAATCCGCCTATGGTATGGATGTGAAATTCGACAAAGGGGCGATGCTTGATTTCCGCCATAGCGCCATGAACCACGCCATGCTTATCACCGGCGTCGACATCGTTGACGAGAAACCCGTGAAGTGGAAGATCGAGAATTCGTGGGGTTCTAGCTCTGGCGAAAACGGCTACTTCGTGATGAACGCGGATTGGTTCGATCGCTTCGTCTACCAAGCCGTCGTCGACCGCAAATACCTCACCGATGAGGAAAGGTCTGCAGCTAGCGGTGACCCAATCCACCTCGATCCCTGGGACCCGATGGGAGCCCTTGCCGATTAATCGTCCTATCCCGTTCGCTTGAGCGGGATTTTTGATGAAATTTGCATACACGTCCTCAATGGATTTCGTTTTGGAGTGGCGAAATTTACGTGTGTGGGCGCATAGAAAAGGAACTTCAACTTAAAAATTGAAGTTCGCCGCTCTATAATTCCCTTCGTTATGACAACTCGACCCTCGACCGCAAAGATCTTGTTCAAGAAGATGCTCCGCGATGCGGCTGCATCCTGGAAGCAATTTTTGGCGATCGTCGCAATGGGAGCGATTGCAATTACTCTGTTCATTGGGCTTCTTGCAAATGCCCAATCCCTTTCGGAGCGCGTTGAGCGGTTCTATGCAGCTGGCAATACCCCTGACCTATGGACCGTGACGACGCTTCATGAAGACGAAGATGCGGAATTCGTGAAATCAATTCTCGACGAAGGGGACCTTTATGGCGATCGTTTTCTTGCGCCAGGCAAAATATCCACTCATAACGCTTACGCCCTCGTCGAAGAAGAAATCCCTAACGTTTCCTATCCCGTTGAAATCAAAGAAAGCGACCCTGAACAGACAAATACCCACTTCCTGATCGTCGACTATGCGCTCACCTCGAATGGCGGTGCGGTGCTAGGAGATCCGGTCGACGTCGGCAAAACCGTCGAGCTCTCCTTTGATTTCACCTCGCTTCTTAGCAGCTTCTCCGATTCGCTTTCGAGCTTGGACCAATATGTGCGGGCTGAGGGCACCAATTTCCTGAAGGAAGGCAAGTTCACCTTCGAGGCCAAGGTAACGGGCTCGATGCTTTTTGGCGAGAACATCCAGCAATCCAATTACAGCTCTGGCAACTTTTTGATCAGCCACGACATATTCTCTGACGCGCTTCAGGCAAAGCTTAGGGCGAATTATCGCGGCATCGCCGTGACGATGGTCAATATGAAACTCGGCTATGGCTTCCCGCAGCCAAACGAATACATGATCAAGTTGGCCGATCGCTCGAGTCTGGAGACAAAAAAGGCTAAGATCCGCGATTATTTCTCCGCGAAAGCCGAGGCGAATGGGGAATCAAACCTCGTGGAAGTGCTTGACCGCAGTTCCAATCCTTGGTCGATTACCATCGATAACGAGGTCAAAGAAGCCATTCAGCTCAGCTTTGTCTTCCCACTTGTCTTCTTCTTGGTCGCTTTGCTTGTCATCCTAACCACGATGTCGCAGCTTATCTTCAAGCAAAGGACGCAAATCGGAACCCTGAAAGCCCTAGGCGTAAGAAAGGCCCCGATCTATGGAATCTATTTTGGGATGATCGGTAGCTTGGTGACGCTAGCTTCCATCATCGGCTTCATCTTGGGCCCGATCATCATCCCGGGAATCATGGGAATCAAATACGACATCCTCTTCACGCTTCCTGCCCGCGCTTTCTTCGTCTTCCCGTGGTGGCAAGCCCTTCTGACCTTTGCTGTTTTCTTATCCGCTGCGCTTTTAGTGACCACTCTTGTGATTCGCAAAGAGGTGGCTTTGTCCCCAGCCGAGTCCATGCGTCCGCCAAAGATCGAGATGAAGGGCAAAACGAAACTGTCTAGGCGTTCCCCAATGGGGCTAGCGTTTGCAATGGCAATCCGCAATATCCGCATTTCCATAGCGAAATCCATCATGGTCGTGGTGGGGGTGGCTGGGTGCACGATGCTCCTAGTCACGGGATTTGGCATCCAGGATACCCTAGATCACGGCATAGACGTCGATATCGGACTGAATTACACCGCGTCCCTCATGATCTCCTATTCGGGTCCAACTTCTGAAGAAACCCCGCAATTCGCAAGTTATTCGGAGGTGGAAGAACTTGATCAATTCTACGCCGTCTCCTCGACTGCGAAGGCGCATGGCAAGTCTTTCGTGACGACCTTCCGACTTCTTTCCGACGAGCACCCTTATTGCAAAATCGAGGTTCCGAAAGGCAAGGTTGCCGTTTCGACCAAAATCAAAAACGAACTCGGAATCAAGGTCGGCGACCTCATCGAATTCAGCTATAACGGGAGCTATCTCTCTGCCGAGATCGGAACGATATACGAATCGTTTACGTTCAATGGCGTGAGCGGCCTTGCAAGCGATTTCACCGATAAGGTGGACAGAGCGTATACCGGCTGCTATTTGAATCTAAAAGAAGGGGTGGATGCCGACGAATTCGGGAAAAGGCTCGTCGACGAAGAACTCGTCTCCTCTGCGGAATCGATCAAATCCCTCAATGAGCGCGTCGACAATATCCTCTCCGGCATCAAAACGATCACGGCCGCGGTCAAGACGTTCGCGATCCTGCTTGCTGTCGTTGTCCTTTATAACCTCGCGCTAGAGAACTTCAATTCGCATTCCCGCGATATCGCTACATTGAAAGTCCTTGGCTTCTCCAAAGCCGAGATCGCGGTGTCCCTGGTCACGGAATCTTTGATTCTCACCATCGTTGGCGTAATCATCGGGGCATTGCTAGGCTACCCATTCCTTTATGCGGTCTTGGTCGTCAATACGGTAAGCCTCGTTCAGTTCCTCTATTTCATCAACTGGGCCACCTATTTGTTCGCTTTCGGATTGACCTTCCTCGTGAGCATTCTGGTGAATCTATATCTATCGCTATTGATCCGCAAAGTTCAGATGGTCGAGAGTCTCAAATCAGTTGAGTAATCAGCTCGTTTCTCATATCATTAATTCAAGGAGGAACCCTACCAATGGCCGAAGAGAAGAAAGTCCAGAAGTACCGCTGCCTGCTTTGCGGTGAGATCGTCGTTCCGAATCCCGACGGAACCTGCCCAATCTGCGGCGCCGGACCGGATGACTTAGTCCCCGTCGACGACGATGGCAACGATATCGCCTAATCTGGTTTAAAGAGAAAATCCGTCGCTTCGATTTGCGACGGATTTTTAATTCATGAGGGGCGTGTATGCGATTTAGTTTGCGATGCACCAATCTAGCAACGCATTCAGGATCGCGTTATGCACGTCTTTGAACGCTTCGCGACGGCTGAGCGTGCCATCTAGTTGGGCATTCTCCAAGGTCTTCTTCGCGACATCGCTCTCGCGAAGATACTGCATGCAATCTTCCTCTAGGCGAGCGGCGGTGTAATAAGTGGCGGTGACTTTGCCGCTTTTGTCCATCGCGTCGTTAAAGAAGACGCCGCTTGCATCGATTACGTCGCCTTTCTTCTTCGTTCCATCTGGATTCACGTGGTAAATCGTGGGCACATATCCCGAATCCCATCCCGCGGGGTTATCTTCTTCATAGGCTAGGCCATATTCGGATTTGAACTCGCTCCATTGGGCGTAGGCTTGCTTTTGGTAATCGGACGCCGAGTCGGAATTGGAAGGGCCATAGGTCTTTCCGTCCTCTCCTTGGAGCAACCTAATTCCTACTACGTCGCAGTCCAAAACGAATAAGGGGTCGCATCCTTTTCGCGAATTGAAGTATGCGGGAAGCCCGTTCGCATCCAAGAAAGCGCAATCGGGGCAGGTGGAGCGATCGAAGTAGATCGTGAACTCGCGTCCGCCTTTATACTTCTCGTCCAGCATGTCTTTATTTATATAGAAGGCCTGCGGGTGAGATAGTCGCGCATCCATCCATTCGGAGAAGACGTCGTATTTGGTTACCCAATCGGATTCGACGTCGCTGTTATTGTGCTGATATAGCAAAGCGCCTTCCTTGTAGATCCCGATCGTCTCGTGATTTGGGAGGACCTTAAGGCCATAGCTATCTTTGCCCACGATGTCCTGATAGTCCACGAAATAGACCAGAAGCCTATGCTTTTTGATATAGGGAGCGAGGATATTCTCATGGAACGCGGCCCAGCAGGAGCAGAAATTCGTCGTCGAATGGGAGACGATGATGAAATTCTTCTTATCCTCGACCATCGAGGAGAATTCTTCATACGCAACCTGGGTCAAATGGCTTTCGCCTTCGATCTTCGCATCCATTCCGATTTCGGTACCGTAAAGCAAAGAAACCTGCTCAAAGGAATCGATGGGCTGACCGCAGCCAGTTAGCATCGCGACCGATGAGCCAAATAGTATTAAGGGATTAATTTTTTTCTTCATAGGGAAGTATTATAAGCCTAAGAGGAAATCAGAGCAAAAAAGTCCAAAAAACTCGATAAAATGGCCTTTTGAATTTCTCCGACTGGCCCTAAGAAATTCCGCAATTTTCGTGTTTCGAAAAATTTCTTAAAAAAATGATTGCATTTTCTAACCTTTGCCCCCATTATTTGTCCCGTTGAAAAACGGACTCCTTAGAAAGCCGCCATCAACGTTTCTGTAAATTTGTTCTCTATCTAGGAGGGTAAACTCATGGAAGCAAATAGCAGTACCATCATCAGCCTGCAGAACGTATGCAAGCAGTTTGACGGAACCGTCGTCGTCGACGATTTCAATCTTGACGTCAAGAAAGGGGAGTTCATTACCATACTTGGCCCCTCTGGCTGTGGCAAAACCACGACTTTGAGGATGATCGCGGGTTTTGAATTGCCTAGCTCTGGCAAGATCTTGCTCAACGGGGAAGACATCTCGCTCCTCCCGCCGAACAAGCGCCCGGTCAACACGGTTTTCCAGCACTACGCATTGTTCCCACACCTAAACGTCTACGATAACGTCGCTTTCGGCCTCAAACTCAAGAAGGTTCCGGTCGAGGTCATCGACAAGAAAACCGGCGAGCCCAAAATGAAAACCGGCGAGCCCGTCATCAAAATGAAGCACCTCTCTCCCGAGGAAATCGATAAGCGCGTCGCCAAAGCGCTTCAGATCGTCGACCTCGACGAGATGGCGCTCCGCGATGTCAATACCCTTTCTGGCGGCCAGCAGCAGCGCGTCGCGATCGCCCGCGCCATCGTGAATGAGCCGAAGGTCCTTCTCCTCGATGAGCCGCTCTCCGCGCTTGACCACAAGATGAGGAAAGACATGCAGATCGAGCTTAAGGACATGCACAAGAAGCTCGGCATCACTTTCTTCTACGTCACCCATGATCAGGAAGAGGCCCTTACGATGTCTGACCGCATCATCATCATGAAGGATGGCCTCATCCAGCAGATCGGCACGCCCGAAGACATCTATAACGAGCCGGTCAACGCCTTTGTCGCTGACTTCATCGGCGAATCCAACATCTATAACGGCACCATGGGCCAGAAGGGCAAGGTCCGCTTCATGAACGCGCTTTGGGATTGCGTCGATGACTTCCCGACGAACGAGAAGGTCGATATCGTCGTCCGCCCAGAAGACGTCATCATCGGCGAAAAGGGCAAAGGGAAGATCGATGGCAAAATCATCTCCAAGATCTTCCAGGGCGTCCATTACGGCTACGTCGTCCTCGTCGGAAAGGCCGAGGTCTCTTGCCGCGACACCAAATCCTATGAAGTCGGAACCGAAGTCTCCATCTCGGTCGAGAAGGAGAACATCCAGGTCATGCACAAAGACGTCACCGTCAACGAATACGAGGACGCCCAGATCGACTCGAACAACAAGCTCATCATCGGCGACGATTCCTTCGATTGCAATCCCGCCCAGCTCGTCCCGGATGGAAAGCTCCAGGAAGACGGAACCGTCCTCGACCCGGCCTCCAACAAGAGGTACAGCTTCGCCGACGCCACCGTCCGCGCCCAGATCGCTCTCGACAAGATCGAGATCTCCGATGACCTCTCGATTGGGAATGCCCAAGGCAAGATCATCGAAGCCGTTTGGAAAGGCGACCATTACCGTTACATCATCCGCACCGAAGAAGAGGAAGATTACATCCTCGACTCCGCCTATACGTGGAACGAAAACGATCTCGTCTCGGTCTCCGTGAAAGCCGAGGACATCGTGCTGAAACTCAAGAAGGATCTCTCCGAATATGAAATCCGCGACTAACGGAACGGGCAAGGTCAAGCGCTTCTTCTCGTTCAAGAGGAAATACCTGACCATCCCGTACTTCGTCTTCCTGATCCTATTCGTCATCATCCCGATCCTCATTATCGTCTTCTACGCGTTCACGGACACTAAAGACGATGGATCGCTCACCTTCTCCTTCACGGCTCTTGTCTCTTTCTTCACCTCTCCCACGAAGATAAACGTCCTGGTCGTATCCTTGTTCTTCGGGGTCATGAACACCTTGATCTGCTTGCTTATCGGCTATCCGCTTGCCTATCTATTGGCCGACAAGAAAGTGAACAAGAACTATGTCCTGGTCATGCTCTTCGTCATGCCGATGTGGATCAATTTCGTCATCCGCACCTCCGCGACCCGCGACCTCCTCAATTTCATGGGAATCGCCGGCGGGACGATGCCTTACACCGCGACCATGATCGGCATGGTCTATAACTACCTGCCGTTCACGATCCTCCCGCTATACACCACGATGATCAAGCTCGACCAGAGCCAGATCGAAGCCGCCCGCGACCTCGGAGCCAATCCGTTCCAGGCCTTCGTCAAGAACATCCTTCCCCAAAGCGTCCCGGGCATCGTCTCGGCCGCGGAGATGGTGTTCATGCCGACCATGTCCTCCTACGTCATCTCCGACACCTTGTCCGAAGGCAAATTGACCCTCTTCGGCAACATCATCTACCTGCACTTCTCGCAGTCGATGTGGAATCAGGGATCGTTCATGGCCCTCATTATGCTGGCCCTGATCTTCATCGCCATGTTCTTCACGCGCAAATACCGCGGGGACGACGCGCCCCAGAAAGGAGCCGGGCTATGGTAAGAAACGAAGCAGCTGCCGAGCTGACCGCAAACGTCCGCAAGGAAAAGCGCCGCTCGATTGCCCGCAAAGCGATCGGCCAATCCGTCATCTGGCTCTTCCTGATCCTGATGTACGTCCCCATCATCCTTTTGATCGTCTATTCCTTCGATCCAGGCGAAGTCCCAACGCTAGGCCAATGGTCTTCTCCCACCGGCAAAGAGGCCTGGGCCTTCAGCGATTACTTCGTCCATTACGTCGAACTCTTCCATGACGCGGAGATCGGCGTCGCCCTCGCTAACACCGTGATCATCGCCGCCCTCTCGGCTGCGATCTCGACGATCCTTGGCACCATGGGCGCGATCGGCGTCTTCTATTCCACCAAGAAGTGGACCAAAAACGTCGTCGAGAACGTGACCCAGATTCCGGTCGTGAACGCCGAGATCGTCATCGCGCTCTCCCTCGTCGTCATGTTCGTGTTCCTAGGAAGCTACATCTTCCGCACCAACATCTTCAGCTTCTGGACCTTGCTCATCGGCCATATCATCCTTGAGGTCCCCTTCGTCTACCTCTCCGTGAAGCCGAAGCTCATCCAGATGGATCCCGCCCTATATGAGGCAGCCCTCGACCTTGGCTGCACGCAAGCCCAGGCCCTCCGCAAGGCGACCTTCCCCGAGATCATGCCGGGCATCGCCTCTGGGTTCCTTCTCTCCATCACCCTCTCCCTCGACGACTTCATCGTCACCGCCTTCACTCGCGGCGCCGGACTCCTTTCCGGCGACAAGACCATCGAGACTCTCTCCACCTTGGTTCAGGCCAAGATCAAGAAGGGCCCGATCCCGCCGGCGATGCGCGCCCTCACGACCTTCATCTTCCTTCTGGTGCTTTTGGTCGCGATCGGAATCACGATCCATCGCAACGTCCAAGCCAAGAAGGCACTCCGCGCTAGAAGCGCCAAGAGGTAATGGCCATGAACGCATTTGCAAGCTTATTCGCATTGCTTGGCATCTTGGCGCGCCCGGGCTTAGCTCTGGCCGCCGTCCCAAGCTCCGAACCCATCGTCCTCCACGTCCTTTCGGCGGAGGACTACATCGACTACGGATCCGATGCCGAGAGCTTCCTCTATTACGATGAGGAAGGGAACGAATTCGAATTCGAGGACGTCCTTAGTGGCTTCGAGCAGTACATGTTCGATACCACCGGGAAAACGGTCCGCATCATCTATGACACCTATGACACCAACGAGACCATGTATAGCTCGCTCCAGACCGGCCGCACCAAATACGACCTCATCTGCGCGTCCGACTACATGTGCCAGAAGATGATGGGGCAGGGGATGCTCCAGCCGATCGACATCGCGAATGACGTCCCGAATTACGATATCTACGCCTCCCGTTACATCAAAGACACGATCGCGAACATCAAGGCGACCGTCGACGGCGAGGAGAAGTCTTTCGGCGATTACGCCGTCGACTACATGTGGGGGACCCTTGGGATCCTCTATAACCCCGCCAAAGTCGCCAAGGACAAGAACATGGACGAGGACGAAGTGAAATTCGCCATGAAGTCCTACGATGCCCTCTGGGATGCCCGCTTCGCCAATGAGATGTCGGTCAAGGACTCGATGCGCGACACCTACGCCATCGGGATCATGAAGACCTTCGAGGAGGAGATCGTGAAAGGTCTAAAGGACTCGCCATATTTCGACGAGGACTATAACCTCATCGAAGGATGCTTCGACGAAGCGATGGAAAGCTATAACGTCGACTTCACCAAGATCTTCAACCGCTCGGACGAGAAAACCGTCCTCGAGGTCAAATCGACTCTCATGTCGCTTAAGGAGAACGTCTTCGGGTTCGAGGTCGACTCCGGGAAAGAAGACATGGTCAAAGGCCTGATCGGCATGAACCTCGCCTGGAGCGGAGACGCCGTCTTCGCCGAGGACACCGCCGAAGGACAATATGGCAACGAGCTCTATTATTCGCTTCCCGAAACCGGCGGCAACATCTGGTTCGATACTTGGGTGATGCCGAAGGAATCCGAAGGGGAGACCCGCGAGTTCGCGCTCAAGTTCCTCGACTTCCTCTGCCATCCTGACGTCGCAAGCGCCAACATGAATTACATCGGCTACTCCACCTGCGTCGCCGGAGACTCAATGCTAGATCTCATTCGCTCCTGGTACGACCCCCGTTCCTTCGAGCTCTACGCTTACGATGACGTCGAAGACGACTTCGTATATGACGACGAGGGCAATTACGTCCCTAACGAAGGCTATGAGGAAGGCGATTACACTTCTCCCGATGGAATTTCCACTTGGGACGAGATTGCCGAGGAGAACGAATGGGACATCGTCGACCTCTCCTATATCTACGAAGGGACCCTCTCCGATGAGGTCTTGGCCCTTTACCCGGATCCTCTAGGAGACACCCCATCCACCAACCCCTATCTCTTCTATACCGATGAGCTGGAGGAAGTGAGCGTCGGCGAGGAATCCACCATCGTCGGAAGGCAGTTCTTCACCCAATACCCGTCCAAGGAAATCTTGCCAAAGCTAGCCATCATGGCGGACTATGGCCCCGACAACAAGTATGTCCTTGCGATGTGGGAAGACGTCAAGAGCAATAACCTCCCGATCGCCGGCGTCATCCTCTTCGCCGCCGTGCTAGGAGGGCTCGCAGCCGCCATCATCGTGACCGTCATCGGCAAAACGCGTCAGCGCAAAGCCATGGAGAAGCGCATCAAAGCCGCCCGCTCTGCCGCGAATAACCATTAACAACGGGAGCTGTTGAAAAACCTAAAAGGCGAACAACAGCCCCTTTTTATTAGTGTGGCACTTTTGTATAATTCCTTTGCTAAAATAAAATAACTGAGGGATTTTCTACTGTATTCAAAAAAGGAGATGCGTATGAAAACAAGAAAATTATTATTCGTAATACCTCTTTCGTTAGTGGCACTAGCGTCATGCAATAATGATGGTGGTTCAGCCTCCATCAAATTATTCGACGCGAACAGTAGATTAATCGGTACGCCAAAGCCAGATCCAAATAATCCTGATCAGCCTTTGCGAATGTTAGAGAAAAACATTCTAATAGAAAAGTTACCAACTTATCATCATAGCAAGAAAGGCGATGTGCCATATGTTGAAGTTGGCGAACTCGCTAAAGCGGTTGACGCTACCTTATCAACTTTAGTGAAGCCAGGCTTTGCCACAGAAAATAAGGAAGACGGGTATCACTTATATACTTCTGATAAGAAAGGCGAATTCATTATCGACGCTGCAAAAGACATTATCAAAGTTAAAAATACTCAATCTTTCGCTTCTCCGGTTTTGGTAACGAATAATGGCTTAGCAGGTGATTATTGCAATTACCGCGGCAAAACCATCAAAGAGAGTGAAAAAACGAAGCAATATATGGAAGATGGCAGTGCCGTTGCAGAATACGATACCTTCGATTTTGGCAAATACAATTTCGATATCGTTCTCGATAAAGACAAATGCTATGTTCCTTTGGAAGCATTTACAAAAATCATATTTAGAGATATAGGCCTTGACCTTGCATATAACGGCAAAGATTTCTATAGCAACTTATCGGACAGCGGTTTCTTATCCTCATTGGTCTATTCTTCCAATGGTTATTTCCAAGGTCTTTCTGGCTTATATCAGCCAAGCAAAGAAAAAGAAGCAGGCGTTGCCTATCAATTTGAATTCGATACAAAGAAATTAAAAGAAGGTAGCAATACAGAAACGGAAGATTACACCAAATACCTCGTTTTAAATGAAGGCGGTACGGGTTATTCCATGCTTTGCAAAGGCAATAAATTAGATCCAAGCGCCGCTACTAGCGATGTTGAATCCGAATACACATACACTTGGAAAAAAGAAGGCGAAATGCTAAAAGTCGAAGTTTCGGATAATGTCGGTGGCCTCGGTACATATCAAATTCATTTAGACCAAACTAGATTCCTATCTTCTAAGATTTCTAAAGAACTGAGTAGCTATAACTATGATGTCGTGCGCTTTGTGTTTGATACAAATTACGGCTTAAAAGATATTAAAGGCTATAAAGACGCGGTTGAATTCTTTAAGCAAGCGGGCGCTGATGATGGACTTAAATCCAATATCCCTGATGAATATAACAAGGCATTCGCTAGATTAATCGGTCATGTTGATGATGGCCACAGTTCATTCAACAATATGACGCCTATCTCTAGTTTCTCTGATTTGGACAAACTTAAAGAATATGCAGGATCTTCTCTTGGCCCAAGAGTTAAACAGCTTGCTGAATTAAGCAGAAAATATAACAAAGCGAGGATGGACAAGGCTAGAGAGTTATCTCCAGATGACGCGAATCCAGAAGATCCAAACTTCTATCAAGGCATTAAATTCTCCAAAGATAAAGAAACCGCGATCATTTCATTCAATGGTTTCGCCAATAACGCTCCAGAAATTCAAAACATGGCGGAATTGTTCCCAGAGGGATTAAATGTTGAAGAGGAAAACTACAATATTATCACTAGGGGAAACCTTATCACATCCACAACCAAGGGCTTCGCTACAGCGTTCAAAGTCTTGGATCTTGTGAATAAGAATTCCAAAGTAGTTAAGAACGTCGTCATTGATTTGACCACAAATGGCGGTGGTGAAATCGCTACCTTGCCCTTCCTATCGGCTTTCTTCAGCGATGATCCGATCTACGCCATCAAAGATTCCTACAATGGTGCTATCAAAGAATATCACTATAAAGTTGACCTTAACGGCGATGGTAAGTTTGGTGATGCTGATGACACATACAAAGGCAAATTCAATTTCTATTTCCTAACCAGCGGTTTCTCATTCTCTTGCGGTAACTGCTTACCTGGCTTAGCCAAAGATGCCGGCGCAAAGATCATTGGTGAAACTAGTGGCGGCGGCACTTCTCCAGTTGGCGTCTTCTATGATGGCATTGGCACATTCTTCAATCTGTCTAGCCATTATGATATGTGCTATAAAGTGAACGGCAAATACACGCAAAACGACAGTGGCATTGCCTTGGATCATCCATTCCCATTCGATAATGGCAACTGGTATGATCCTAACGCTGTTAACAACTTCATTAAGTCACTTTAAAAAAGCATAGGGGCTGTCGAAAAATCTAAAAGGTGAATGGCAGCTCCTTTTAATTTGGTTTTTAGCAGCCCATTTCGAATGATCCACGCCACCCATGTATTCGTTTTTGAGCCAATCCCATTCTTTTTGCTCCTTGTGGTGCCCAGCCAATCCTGCTTCCCTTTTATGGCGCCCAGCCTTTCTTGGCCCCCTTTGTGGCGCGCAACCAATCCAGCCTTACCTATTTCCATCAGGAAATAAAGTTTGTATGATAAGGTGCCTTTCGCGGGGCACCTTGCTTCTTCGCTAATCTAGTGGGGGCGTGCATGCAAATTTGGCGGAAAGGAAGATTATGGCAATCAAGGCAAGACGCAGGATTGAGCTATCGGAGCACTTCACGATGCGCAAGCTTTTGGCGTTTGCCGCCCCGACCGTCTTCATGATGATCTTCACCTCGATCTATGTGATCGTGGATGGTGTCTTCGTCGCCAATTTCGTCTCAGAACCCGCCTTTGCAGGGCTCAATCTTTCTTATCCGTATATCATGATTCTGACTTCTTCTGGCTACATGATGGGCGCAGGCGGCGCCGCAATCGTTGGCAAGACGCTCGGCCAGGGCGACAAGGAAGTGGCGAACAAGTACTTCACCTCGATCGTGATCGCGACCATCATCATGGCCTTCTGCCTTGGGGTGATCGGCTATTTCACGATGGAGCCTGTAACGAGGCTCCTTGCGATGGCCTCTGCCGACGACCCCAACATCGAAGAAGTGATCTCTTCAGGCGTCCAGTATGGCAAGATCATGTGCTTCGGCCTTCCTTTCTGGGCGATGCAATCCCTTTGGCATCCTTTCTTCGTCACGGCGGAAAAACCGCATCTTGGATTCTTATTCACCTTGGCAGCCGGAGTGATGAACATCATAGGCGATGCCGCGCTTGTCGCAGGCTTCCGCCTTGGCATCGCCGGGGCGGCGATCGCGACCGATTTGGCGGAATTCGTCGGGGGCGTGATACCGTTAATCTATTTCGCGTCCAAGAAAAACGATTCGCGGCTCCACTTCGCAAAGACCAAACCGTATTTCCGCGTGCTTGGCTACGCGATGGGGAATGGCTCAAGCGAGTTATTGTCGAATATCGCTAGTTCCGTCGTCTCGATGGCGGTCAATATCCAATTGCTCCGCTACGTCGGCCCAATCGGCGTATCCGCTTACGGTGCGTTCGCTTACATCTCCTTCGTCTTCATTTCGGCTTTCCTTGGCTTCTCGGCCGGGGTCGCGCCTCTATATAGTTTCAATTTCGGGGCGCGGAATAAGGCAGAACTAGCCAACCTATTCAGACTGAGCGTCAAAATCATCGCGACTGGGGCAGTCCTAATGACTGGCCTCGCCTATGCTTTGTCTTATCCATTCTCGATGATCTTCTTCTCTAACGCGCCTGAAACCATGGAAATCGCTTTGCGCTGCTTCTATATCACGTCGGTCATCTACTTGATTTGTGGGTTCTCCATATTCTCCGGCAGCATGTTCACCGCCCTCAATAACGGAATCGTTTCGGCGATTATTTCTTTCGCGAGGACTCTTGTGTTCCAACTTGGATCAGTCATGCTTTTCCCAACGTTTATGGGAAGCGATGGCATTTGGGCGTCTGTCGTGTTCGCGGAAATCGGATGCGCGATCATGGTCACGATATTTATTTTCCAGCAATCAAAGAAGTACGGATACCTTGAAAAACCGAAATCCGAGTAGGACGTGGATGCGTTTTCGCGTTTTTCTAGTGGAATCGGAACTAGATCGTCTTCCCTTTGGGGCTACTTCGAAAAACTTCGAAATGTGTTTGTTCTTTCTTCCGAGGGTGCTATAATCCTTTCGCTGCATCCGTAGCCAAGCGGTAAGGCCAGTGACTGCAACTCACTTACCATCGGTTCGATTCCGGTCGGATGCTCCAAAATTGGTAGTTGCTTATCTTTGATAAGTTGACTATATTATGCAAGCCGCGTGATTCGCGGCAGCGCGCGCCGATAGCTCAACTGGATAGAGTACCAGACTACGAATCTGGGGGTTGCGGGTTCGAGTCCTGCTCGGCGCGCCAAACTTAAACAACGCGACCAATGGTAGCCCCAAAGGTCGTTTTTGTTTATTTTTGAGCACTTCTTAGAGTTTTTTAAGGCTTTGATTTCATTTAATATAATGAATAGAAAGGAGCCAATAATGAAAGAAGAATTACTTGACGGTTTAACAGATGAACAAATTGCCAAAATTAAAAGCTGTAAAACTAGTTCTGAAGCACTAGCCTACGCTAAAGAAGAAGGAATAGAGCTAACCGATGAACAATTAGAAGCTGTTAGTGGTGGTGGTTGTATTACCTGGTCAAGACCAACACCATGTCCAGAATGTAAGTCAACAAATACTGAATGGATTTGGAATCAAAGTCCACATCATTATCATTGCCATAATTGCGGCAAAGATTTTACTTAATAAAAACGATGCTACTAAAGTAAACTGGACCCCGTAATTCGGACAGTCTAGAAAAGCACCCTACCAAATCTATATTTTATATAGGGTCTTGAATTTTGATTTACAAATCGTGAAAATATATCGGCTTCGGGACGTAGCGAAGCTTGGTTATCGCGTCTGCTTTGGGAGCAGAAGACCATCGGTTCGAATCCGATCGTCCCGACCATTGTCTAAATTATCCCGATTGATTCGGGATTTTATATTTTGGGTGTACTTTTTGGGTGTACAAATCATCGCAAAATAAAGGAGCCTTTCGGCTCCGACTGGGAACGCGTCCCGCCTCAATTGGATATCATTGTACTATCGAGCCAGCGACTGGGCATTGATAAACAAAATAAAAAAGGAGATGAAACTAAAATAATGGCAAACAACAATTTCAAATGTATTGAAGAGTTCATTGACGGCTTCACAAAGACCGATCCTAAGAAGAAGTCGTTGTACGATGACTGCATCTATGGGCTGGAATTTAGTTATCATGGAAGGGCTTATCGCATAACACGCGATCAGACCGCTGATAATGCCACCACAAAGCGAGTGCGGGAAATCTTTGGCAAACCTGAAGGATATATCGAATGGATTGCCTTGCCTTGCGAAGACCATCATGGAGACTATCCTTTGACCCCTGACATCTATTTGGGGGTATTTGACGATGTCGAAGATCTTTTGGACAACGGGAAGATCGAGGGCGTCCCGTTGAGAGAGGTCTTGGTTTCGAGCGAAACCTTTGTTTTTAGTGTCGACTAAGCAAAACTTGAGTGTGCGATTTCTTCGCCAAATGGAAATAAAAGTCAGATTTGGTTTTTCTCAAGGAAGGATTTCCGGTTCCTTTTAAAAGGGTAATGCAGCAATGGCAAGCGCAGACTTTAACGCAACCCATCGCAATTGTTATACAATTGTGCTTGTGAAGAAATTCCTTATCGCGCTTCTTATCACCGCCACCACGTTTTTTACCTTGGTCTTCACCATCGGCGTTTTCACCAAGAACCATTCTGATGGCTTCCAAGTGGCGATGGTCACAGACTTCTCCGACGTTAATGACGCCTCCTTCAACCAAGCCTGTTATGAAGGCGGCAAGCAGTGGTGCAACCAAAATGGCATCCAATTCAATTACTATAAGCCGAGCAGCATCTCCGTGGAGGAACGCGTCAAATCCATTAAGCTCGCCATTGACCGCGGCTATGACGTAATCCTTTGCCCGGGCTTTGGCTTAGGGGAACCCATCGCCCAAGTCGCGCCTTTGCATCCCGAGGTCAAGTTCATCGGTTTGGACATTTCCGAAGGGGATTTCCCCGAGGGTTTCGTTTTGACCGATAACATCGCCGTCTATAACTACCACGAGGAAATCGCCGGGTACCTGGCCGGTTATGGGGCAGTAAAAGACGGATTCCGTAAACTGGGGTATTTGGGTGGCATGCCCTCCTCCGCGGTAATCCGCTTTGGCTATGGCTATGTCCAAGGCGTGGACCAAGCCGCCAAGGAAGAAGAGGTGGAGGTCGAACTCCAATATGTCTATGGCGGTCAGTTCTTCGGCGACAGCGAAATCCATAAATACATCGATAACTGGTATAAGGTCAACGGGACCGAAATCGTCTTCTCCTGCGGGGGAAGCATCTATACTTCGGTTGCCCTAGCGGCAAAGGAAAACGGTGGCTATATGATCGGCGTTGACTCCGACCAAGCCCCCATCATCGACCGGGATTACCAAGAAGGGATCTGCATCACCAGTGCCATGAAAGGCATCAAGCAGACCGTCATCGATAAGTTAGAGGACCTTTACGCC
>CACYCS010000047.1 GCA_902773005.1 uncultured Erysipelotrichaceae bacterium | reverse complement strand
TTGGCCATATTACTGCGAAGCAAAGGAAAAGGCGGTATAATCATTGCCATGAAAATCAGCCGCGCATTAAATCAAGAAATCATCTCTCGATACGACGCCTCAAATCTAGGCGCATACGAAGATACCCTCGCGAACAAGCTCATCGAATCCGCTCCGAAAGCCTCATCCCTTTACTCGCTTTCCCGCGAGAAAAGCTATTCCGAAGCGGATTCGATCGGGTTCGCTATAAAGAAGATCCTAGGCAAGGAGAAATTCGAAGGAGCGCATATCGATTGCCTCAATCCTAAGCTAGTTTTGGATAACCCTTGCTTTAAGGCGTATCGCGAACTAGGCGAATTCAAAGAAGGGGATTTCAAGTTCTGCTGGCTCAAGTATCGAAAAGGTGAGATCTTCGTCGCGAAAGAAAAGAAAATCGAAGGGATTTATGACCGCGAGGAGCTTGGCTATTTCGATGAGGAAGTCTTTTTCCCTGCCGCTCTAGATAAAGATGTGCCATGGATGAGCATCATTCCGCATGAGATCTTCACGATGGCGCGTCCCATCGAAGAAGCGAAAGGGAAGGTCGCGACCTATGGCTTAGGGCTAGGCTACTACGCGTTCATGGTGAGTGAGAAGGAAGAAGTCGAAGAGGTCTACGTCATCGAGAATGACGCCGAAGCGATTCGTTTATTCAAGAAGCATCTATTGCCGTGCTTCCCGCATAAAGAGAAAATCCATATCATCGAGGGAGATGCGCTAGATGAGAATGCGCTAGAGAAGCTCGGAACCAAGATCGACTTCGTTTTCGCTGACCTCTACCATAACGCGGACGATGCGTTGCCTATATACGCTAAGCTGCTTAGGAACGAGATTCCGGGAGTCGCTTATTCCTATTGGATCGAAGACTCGATCCTCCTCTATTTCAGAAGGGCGTTATCGAGCTACCTCTATGAGCAGGCGATCGAAGAATTCGGCGACGACGCTTACCAAAGCGAAGAGACCTATGACGACTTGGTTCTGAAACTGCTTCATGAAGCGATGAAAGGCCAGCGCGTCGAGACAAAGAAAGAACTGGAGCTCCTCTTCAGCGAAGAAGTATGCAAGGAAATATGCAGGAAGCTGAAATTCAACCTGCAATAAATGAAAACGTCCGTAAAATCTGTACGGACGTTTTCATTATTCATACTGTTATTTCAACCGTTCCAAACAATGCAGCTGGAATCGAAAGAGGCGAGTTTGGCAAGGGGAATTTCCCTTATTTCTTCATCCACTTCACGCCGGCATTCCACGCGGATCCGACCTTATCGCCGATCGCGTAATAGCCATTCTGGAACTGGTCGAAGAGGATTGCGTTCAGTTTCTTTGGATCGACTTTTCCCTTCTCGTTCAGCACTGCTTCATCGGCTTTGACATTCACGATTTTCCCGACGATTCCATCGACGTGGTCGGTGTGCAGGAACTCAAGCAATTCGCATTCCATCACAAGCGGGAACTCCTCGATGATCGGGGCGTTCACCTTGTCGCTAGGGACGGCATGATATCCGGTCCGCTCGAATTTGTCGTCCATCCGATTGCCAGAAGCGATGCCGAAGAAATCGGCGACGTCGATATGGGCTTCGTCCGCCAAAGCGACCGTGAAGGCTTTACTGGACTTGATGTTCAGCCAAGTCCTTTTTCCTTCGCCCACGAAGAGAATGATCTTGTCCTCGTCGCAGATTTGTCCCCAGGCCGCGTTCATCACGTTGACCTTTTTGTTCTCGTCATATGTCCCGACCATGAGCACCGGCATCGGGTACACCGCTGGCAATACGCCTAAATCCTTTTTCATAATGTTTCCTCTTTTGTTTCTACGATGATAGCAAAATCCCGCCCAAGTTACAGGCGGGATGCTCACTTTTTTCTATTCTTCCTCGAAATAATGGGCAACCATCCTCGCAAGGGCCTTCATGTCCTTGTTCGAGGTATTGACGAGAAGGTCGTAGTTCTCTAGCTTGCCCCACTCCATGCCGGTCGCGAACTCGTAGTAGCGTTTCCTTTGCTTGTCGACCCGCTTGATCATCTTGACGATCTGCTTCTCGGTCATGTTCTCCTTGTCGCGTTCTTTGCACCTAGCGATCTTGGAGTCCAGCGTGCTATAGACATAGATGCGGATCGGCTTTAAATCGCGGAGCACATATCCCGCCGCGCGGCCGATGATGACGCAATTGCTTTTCTCAGCCAAGTCGCGAAGGATCGAAGTCTGGGCGCTATAGACGTCGCCCGCCATCTCGATATTTGGGTCAGAGGCCAAGGCAAAGCTATGGCTATAGGTGATCGGAAACAAAGAAATCGGGCCTTTCTCGGTGATGTCGCGGATATATTCCTCGGAGAACTCGGTCTTTTTGACGATCTCCTTGAGGATTTCCTTATCGTAATAGGCAAAGCCCAATAGGTCGGCGACTCGCCTTCCCAATTCTCTTCCCCCACTGCCGAATTGACGGTCGATCGTGATGATTGTATGCGCCATGAAAATTCCTTCTTTCCTTATCATTTTATACGAAATGGCAAGCGATTTGCCAAAGGAAACGCCTACCATCTGCAATCACATCGCTTCTAGCAAAACTAGAAGGGCAAATCGGACGCACTGACCAAATTGTCTTCCTCGGTCTCTATATCGGAATCGAAATCCCCGGGGTCAATCGGTAAGGACAAGTATCCCGCCTTATAGGCGTCGAAATCGCAGCAAGGGCAATATCCTAGCGCAAGTTCCGTCCCGCAGAAAGGACATGTGGGTTTCTCTTCGCCAAAAGGGTCAGGCATGTGTTTGCTCATTGTCGCATCGGCCTCCTTTATTACTTTACCCCATCGAAACGCTTTCTGAAACGCGCATTTGCATTTCGCCTGCGCCTTGTTTCGCTTTTTCTTCATCCTAGATGCGTCCAAAGAAAAGGCGTCTCCCCGAAAAAGGAAGACGCCATGAGGGTTTTGCCTAATCGAACTTAGAGCGACGAAGCCAAGGCGACGCAAACGATCTCGCCATTATCTTCGTAGAGGTAGGCTTTGCCGAATGGGGTCTCGAAAAGAACCGCGAAGTGGCCGTCGTAGTCCACGAGCTTGTAGTTGCTCATGAAGAACGCATCGTTTTTGTACATGGTGTACACGCCGGTGGTTTCGTCGAGCTTCAGCTCATACTTATCATTTTCAACGGTCCAGCTGCCGACGTAATCGGCGATATCGAAGTCAGCGATCTCTTCTAGCGGCGTTTCGCCATCGAAGGTGATGGTCTTCGCGCCGAGGCTATCTTTGCCGAAGACGATCTTATGTTCTCCATCTTTCCAGGTGCTATAGTCAATGACCGTATTGCCGTCTTCGTCCACGCTCCAGGTGGGGGACATGAGCATCCCATCGACGGTGAGGCTATTGCCTTTGATGAGGAAGGCGTGTCCACCTCCGAAATAGATGCCCTGCGCCGGGATTAGGTAATCGTGGACATAGGTGATGTCGCTATTAGGGATCTCGAATCCGATGCCATTGAAGGTGAGGGTCACGAATTGGAATGAGACTCCGGATGGGATATGGACGATGATCTGGAGGCGGCTATCGTTATCGAACGCGAAGTGATAATCGTAATTGACGGATTCCAGAGCGGTCTTGGTCGCATCGGTGAAGGTGTCGAGATAGAGCTTTCCGTCCGCTTCGATCTTCAGGTGTTCCTCGCCGGATTGGCCAAGGTAGATGTAATCGCCAGGGACTCCTAAGAAGCGAGCATTGTGGATCAGGGTCGCCGATAACGCCAATCCAGCACTGGTGTAGCTATAGACGTTGATCAGTCCGCGGATATCCAAGGCAAAGAGATAATTGGTCGAACTCACGCGGATCGCGGGCATAAGTTCGCCGGTGCTTGTGCTGATCGCGGTCGTCTCATAGGACAAGGTGTTCTCGCCCTGGGTGAGGGTCGTGCCATCTTCCCCGCCGAAAACATAGGAATCGAAGTTATAGGCGGAATAGGTGCCTTGGAAGGAAGAGAAGAAATCGAGGTCGAATAGGATTGCGGCCGCTTCCTCGGGGTTTTCGTCTTCGACGAGGGCGTAAACGCCAGGATCCTCGTTCAGCGGAAGTAGCGTCTTGCCATCAAAGGCAAGCCCGACGGCTCCAGAGCCTTCGTAGAACGTGAATTCGGAGGTGAATGGGGATCCGTTGAAGCTGACGTTGAAGGACTCGTCGACTTCGATGCGCATCACGCCATCCGAAGTGGTTCCATAGAAGTCCTTCGCGAAGTCGCTAACCATCAAAGAATGATTGAAAAGCAAGACGGGTTCGACGCTATCTTCGCGGAAGAGGTTTCCGACCTTCTCACCAGAGACCTGATAGAACTCGCCGACTTTGCCGTTATGCTTGAAGGTGAGGAAGGCTTTTCCATCATACCCGGCTTTGACTAGGATCGAGCCTTCGTCAGCCTCGACGTCATTGAGCTTGACGGATGGGGTTTCATTCCAATCATCATCCATCGAGATGCCGAATTCGAGTTTGACGTCGCTTCCCCTGAAGTCATAGCCATTGCCCCATTCGATATAGGCATTATAGAAATCCAAGAAGCTGAATGTTGGGGCGTAATAAGTGATATCGTTCTCGCCCTTAGAGATGTAGAGATCGTCTTTGGCGAAGCGCAAGGTGATCGTCGCTTCTTCCGTCACGAAGTCGGTAAACCATCCTGCATCGTCATGGCGCGGCTGCGGAGAGCCAAGGGATTCGAAATCCTCGTCAAGGAGCTCGCCTTCGTCGAAATAGAATTTGACGCGATTGCCTTTGTCATCATAAAGATTCTGCGTGAGGACGGAGAAATCGGGGTAATAGAAGTCATAGTCCGCCTCTTCTCCGATGACCGAGATATTGTCCTCGGCATTATAGTAGACGCCATCGAAGTATTCGCCATCGTATGGGTCATAGACCATGAAGGAGGTGACGAGTTCATCGGAAGCGTTGTAGGCGAAGCAAGTCTCTAGCACCCAGCCAGTCGAATGGATTTCTTCCGAATAGGCGTGCATGTAGTCGATCGCGTACCCGCCGATGGCGCTATTGTAGACGCTATCGAAAAGATAGACGTAGTTCTTGGGATCGACGCTATTCGGCTCATACATGTTGAAGGCGCCCGAGAATTCGCTCGTGAGCGGCATAAGCTTATCGATCGTCTCGTATCTGCCGTTCTCGCCAAGTTTCTCGAAGACGAGCTTCTTGATGTTGCCGACGCTCAAATGGACGCGATATTCGACGCCATCATTGACCTCTTTCGCGAAATTGATGCAGGTAAGGGTCTCCGTCACCCATCCATCGCCGGTCGTGCCGCGGAGTTCCTCGGTTGTGACGCTGGTCGGGGTGAGGACGAGATCGGAATCCTCATCGCCTTCGAACGAGGAGTAGAAAGCGCCTGCCTCGTTGATCGAAAGCGCGCTATTCGAGCCAGCGAAGCTGCCGATCAATAGGCCTGCCTTGGCTGGATCGATCTTGATGCCAGCAACGACGGTAATCTCGATGGTGCCAGCGTTATAGCCTTCTAGCGAGGCGGTGATGGTGACTTTGCCACCAGCGATTGCGGTCACAAGTCCCGCGTTATCGACGGTCGCGATCTTGTCATCGGAACTCGCCCAGCTCACGCCAGAGACATTGGCTTGAAGGGTTTGGGTGTATCCAGCGCCCATGGAGATGGCGCCGGTGATGACGATGTCTTGCTTCGCCGGTTCGCTTTCGATCGAAGGCAGGATCGATGAAATCTCACTGCCAGGTTCGCTTTGGCTGACGCTTGAGGCCGTGGGAGCTCCGCAGGCGGCAAGCGAAAGGGAAACCCCCAGTGCAGAGAGAATCAAATATGGTTTATTCCTTTTCATTTGCAGAAAAATCTCCTTTGTAGTCAATTAACTATACGCGCATGCGAGCGTAAGGTGTAATAAAAGATACGCTTTTTTGTCGTCATAGCATCACAAAAAATGGGGGATCTAACTTCTATCCTTGCCCTGCTATAAGAACAATGAACCTAGGGCAAACAATAGTCTATCAACAATCTATCAAGAACCTATCAAGAACTTTTTCTTCGATAGCGAGCCACTTTTTATAGATTTTCTCCATTTTTGCGGACATCTCATCAAGAACTTTTACGCATAAAATGGCAGATAGTTGACGCTGCGTTTGTCCTTTTTCGATTCGCTGAATTTCAGCGCACCTATCGCGATGCACTCCTTCAGGATTCGCGAGGCGATCGCGGCGTTTTTCTCCTCGATTCCAAGGCGTTCCCGCAAATCGGAGTTTGTGAGTTCAAGCCCATTGAAGTGCCTTAGGCAAGCAAAAGTGTAGCTAGTCCTTGTTAGATCATCCTTATCGAACTCGCGATAACCGCGCTTATGGAATAGGGTCGCAACCGTTTTTTGGTCATCCGTTTCTAGTAGTACCGAAGGCATTTTCTCGCTCGCGAGGCATTCCTCGATTCGGTCGAACCCTGACCCCTGCTCCTCCACAAATCCCATCTTGCGCAGGATTCTGGCCAGTTCCTCGTTTCTCGCTTTGGGAAGGGCGTCGATGCTCCGCTTCACGTCGCAAAGCAATTTCCCGGGATTCGTCACGGTTAATCTATCGGGGTAAAGGTGGACGATAATGGATGCGCCGCGCGAAGTGAGATCTTGATGAATCGCCGCATTGGCGATGATCTCGCGAATCGCGATGGGAGGATAAGCGTGGACGCTTTGCCTCCTTGCGGCATCGATCTTTTCCTCGCGCCCTGCCCGATCATCGATATAGTCCACGATCTGCTCCAAGGAAATCGCGTAGCCACAGTCGAAAGTTTTTTCGCTAGAAAAGGAAGTCAGGTATTGGCTTTGGTGGAATATGATCCGAATCCCCCTATTGGAGACGCTTGGGAAAAGAGATAAATCTCTAGCGATAGCCAAGGCGCCGCAATTGAGGATGGCGAAACGCCCATCGTCCTGTTCGCGGATGATGCCGTCCCTTGTTAGATCTAGAATGATGTCCTCTTCTTTGGAAGGATAAGGCTTCTGTAGGCACCTGTAATAGCAAGAAAGATCCAGATAGTCGATGATTTTCGACCCTTCGACATGGTCTAAGGCTGACATCGACTCAAAGTCGAACACCGAAAGGCTAAGCCAAAGCTTCCGCTCACTTTCTGGAAAATCCTTGAGTTTCTTTAAGCTCGATCCAACGCGAATATATTCCGTTCCGGCAAATGAAATCGGGGTCGAGACGGCTTTCATCGCAACGCCGATCACGATTGGGCGATCTTCGATGAAGAGCTTCACGAATTTGAAATAGGCGTTTTTCGATAGCATGTGCCCAAGGTATGACTCTAGGGCTTCCCCACCTTTTTTGGCGATGGATGGATCGAAGCTAGTGCCGACGATCTCGTGACTTGCGTCATCGATTCCATAAATCAGATACCCGTTATCTTTTTGGCAGATGCAGGCAGCGTTTCCAAGCGCGCACAGATACTGCCCGATGAGATCTGGGTTGCTATTGGAATGCTTGAATTCAAGCCATTCCTCCTCCCCTTGCAGCGCGCATGCATTTCTAACGATCCGTTCATAGAAGCGATATTCTTCGCTCGTAGGTTCAAGAGTGATCATGATTGCGTCCTTCCTTCGCTTCAAATTATACCTTGCCATCAAGAATTTATCAACAATCTATCAAGAACTTATCAAGAATCTATCAAGAACTTTTTCTTCGATGGTGAGCCACTTTTTCTAGTTTTTCTCCATTTTTGCGGACATCTCATCAAGAACATTCCACATATTTCGAAACGGCAAATGGCCCTTTGAAAGGCATGGTTATGACCCGTAATAAAAAGTTCGCGCGTGCGCGCGAACCTTTTCTTATTATCGTTGATCGATTAGCGGTGATTTCCGCGGTTGCCACCGCGAGGGCCGCCGTGGCCATGTCCGCCATGACCGCGGTCACCACCACGCCTTTCGGGACGCTCGGCGCGAGGCTCGCGCTCGACATAGCCTTCCGGCTTGTCCTCGAATTCGCGGTGCGAGACTTTGACCTTGCCCTTCTCGTCGAGTCCGATGACTACGACTTTGAGGGTGTCGCCGACTTTGACGAGGCCAGACGCGCTTTCGACATAGTCCCAGCGGAGACGAGAAACGTGGCAGAGGCCATCGGTGTCGCCGAAGAGGTTGACGAAGCAGCCATAATCCTCGACGCGGGTGACAGTGCCTTCGAAGATCTCTCCGAGTTTGGCTTCGCGGGTGACGTCGTCGATCATGCCCTTGGCCTTGGCGATCATCGCCTGGTCATGATGGTAGATCGTGATCTTGCCATCTTCCTCGACGTCGATCGCGACCTGGTCGCACTCGGCGATGATCTTGTTGATCATCTCGCCGCCTTTGCCGATGACGTCGCGGATCTTGTCGGTGTCGATGTAGAAGGTGACCATCTTGGGCGCATACTTCGAGACCTCTTTGCGCGGCTCGGGGATGCACTTAGCGATCGCTTCGCGGATCTCGGCGCGGGCTTTGTTGGCTTGGGTGAGGGCTTCGGAGAGGACCTCGCGGGTGACGCCGTGGATCTTGATGTCCATCTGAAGGGCGGTCAAGCCTTTCGCGGTGCCTGCGCACTTGAAGTCCATGTCGCCGAAGTGGTCTTCTAGGCCTTGGATATCGGTGAGGATGGTGTAATGGTTGGTTTCTTTGTCCGGGGACCTGGAGGGGTCATCGGTGATGAGGCCCATCGCGATGCCGGAGACGATGCCCTTGATCGGGACGCCTGCCGCCATTAACGACATGCAGTTCGCGCAGATCGAAGCCTGGGAAGAGGAGCCGTTGGACTCGACGACGTCGGCGACGCAGCGGATGGTGTATGGGAATTCCTCTTCGCTAGGAAGGACGTAGGACAAAGCCCTTTCGCCTAGCTTGCCGTGTCCGATCTCGCGGCGGCCAGGAGCGCCCATTCTTCCGATCTCGCCGACGGAATATGGCGGGAAGTTATAATGGTGCATGAACCTTCTCTCGGTCTCGCCGGTGAGGTTATCGATGAGTTGCTTATCGCTTAGAGGGCCAAGGGTCGTGGTGCCGATGACCTGGGTCTGGCCACGGGTGAACATGGCGGAACCATGGGCGCGCGGCAAGAGGTCGACCTGGCAATCCAATGGGCGGATCTCGTCGACTTTGCGTCCGTCGGGGCGGATCTTTTCGTCGGTGATGAGCTTCCTGACGACTCCGGCGACCATGCCTTCGAGGATGTCCTCGACCATGAGCATGGTCATCTTGTGGTCGTGCTCGTCCTCATATTCGCGGCCATCGTAATCGTCGATGATCTCTTTCTTGAGGGCATCGACCTTGTCCTGGCGGGTGAGCTTATCGACTTCGCGGATCGCGACGTCCATCCTGGCGGCGATCCTATCGTAGATGTCCTTCTTGATCGCGGGATCGGGTGCGTAGAGCTGGATTTCCCTCTTGGGCTTGCCGATCTTGGCGATGATCTCCTTCTGGAAGGCGCAGAGCTGCTTGATGGCCTCGAAGCCGAACATGATGGCGTCGAGCATCTCTTCCTCAGGGACTTCGGCGGCGCCGGCCTCGACCATCATGATGGCACTTTCGGTGCCGGCCACTGCGAGGTCGATGTCAGAGACTTTCCTCTGCTCCTCGGTTGGGTCGATGATGAATTTCCCGTCGACGCGGCCGACGTAGACGCCGGCGACTGGGCCGTCGAAGGGGATGTCGGAAGTGCAAAGGGCCAAGGAGGCGCCGAGCATTCCGGTCATTTCGGGGGTGTTGTCCTGATCGCAGCTCATGACGGTCGCGACGATCTGGACCTCATTGCGGAACCCATCCGCGAACAAGGGGCGGATCGGGCGGTCGATCAAGCGGGCAGACAAAGTGGCGTGCTCGCCAGCTCTTCCTTCGCGGCGGAGGAAGGATCCGGGGATCTTGCCGACCGCGTATTGCTTCTCTTCGTAATTGACGGTGAGGGGGAAGAAGTCGCCCTCTTTGGGTTCGTCGGCGCAGCAGGCGGTCGCAAGGACCACGGTGTCGCCGAACCTCACCAAGACGGAGCCGTCAGCTTGCTTGGCGATCTCGCCGGACTCAACGCTAAGATGGCGGCCGGCGAATTCGGTTTCGAATACTTGTTTCATTTTTCTCTCTTTCTCAAAAATTCAACGCGGATATCTTAACACGTGCGCCCGCGAATGCCTATTGAAAGAAGACGCAAGTTGATATTTT
>CACYCS010000046.1 GCA_902773005.1 uncultured Erysipelotrichaceae bacterium | reverse complement strand
GTTCCGCAAGACCCTCGACTTCGCTCAGGGCGGCGACAACATCGGCGCGCTTCTCCGTGGCATCACCCACGACCAGGTCGAGCGTGGTCAGGTCCTTGCGAAGCCCGGCTCCATCGTCCCGCACAACAAGTTCACCGCCACCACCTACATCCTCACCAAGGATGAAGGCGGCCGTCACACTCACTTCCTCAACGGCTATCGTCCTCAGTTCTTCTTCAGGACGACCGACATCACCGGCACCATCACCCTCCCCGCTGGGACCGACATGGTTATGCCTGGTGACCACGTCACCTTCACCGTCGACCTCATCCACCCGATCGCTATGGAAAAGGGAACCAAGTTCTCCATCCGCGAAGGTGGCCGTACCGTCGGTGCTGGCACCGTTGCTGACATCCTTAACTAATTAAGGAAGCCAAATCCAAACGCTGAGCCCTCGGACAACCGGGGGCTTTTGCTATGCCTTAGGCGTTGGCAAACGAACCGCTAAGGCGTATATTTCCCTCATGGAAAACATTGCGCATGAGCGGCCCACGGAGTCCGCGTCCGTCTTATATTCACCCTTAACGAAAAGGCTTACGGCTCTTTTGATCGATGGCTTTTTCATGCTGGCCATCGGAATCATCCTCTACTTCGCCCTTGGCAACACATTGATCAGCGGGCTACGCAACGAGTCTGGTGTGCGAGAAGAAATTACCTCGTTCGTTGACGATGCCGCTCTTGCGACGCCAGAAGGATATGCTTTCGTCTATAAAGCGGTGGAGGACGATGGAGAGCTCGGCGCGACCAAATACGAGGACATCGTCTGGAAGTATTACACCGTATTCGTTGCCAAGGATCCCCGCGCGGAGTTTCTTGAATCCGATGATTTCAATGGGGATATCAATGACCCCGTTAGCGTCGGAAAGTGGGTTTACGCGCATGTGTACCATTTAAATAATGAAGACTCAATCAACAAGGATTTGCAGCCTTATTACACTTATCCTGACCCGATTGACTACACGAAGAAGCCGGAGCTTAACGAATCGATTTCGACTGAGCTAGAAAGCGATAAGGATGAAGCGGCGAGGAAATTGCTCCTTTATTGGGCGAACCTCACCGTCAATACCGCGAATCCCGAAGGACCTTATATCGATATCTTCTTGCACGCGCAAAAGCAAACCTATTATAGAGAGCACGCGCAAAGCCTTCAGATGACCTCGTACCTGAAGACCTTGCCTTCGTTCATCGTCTCGCCTCTAATCGTTTTGCTTGCCATCCCGATGTTCAACAAATACGGCAGAACGCCTGCGAAGTTCTTCATGCGCATGGCCGTCGTCGATTGGAATGGGTATCGCGCCAAGAAATGGGAGATATTCCTGCATGGCTTTATCCTTTCCGTCATGCTCATGCCGCTTGCCCTTCCGATTGGGCAAGGATTCTCATCGCTTATCATCGCGGCCCTTGCCGTCCTTGATATGGTCATGATTCGTTTCAACAAGAAGAGGCAGACCCTCCACGAGGCATTCTCGTTCACGCGCGTCATCGACCTCAAGGAATCCACGGTCTATGGCTCGCCGGAAGAAGAATACGCAGGCAAAGGAAGCTTCGTTGATCCTAGCGCCGTCGACGCCACTATCGATACGCAACACTGATCAAAAATAAGGGGGACGTGTATGCGAATTCGTATTTTCCCTAATTTTTTTCTTTTCAAGAAACGCATTCTGAATAAAATTTGACGGGGCCTAGGTTTGAACCTAGGTGAGACAAAAGTATGGAAGAAGTGAATAAAGCGCCGCGGCGCACCGTAAAAGAGTTCCTGATGACGACTACCAATGGCATGGCCATCGGTTTGTTCGGCACTCTGATCATCGGGACGATCATCAACTTATTTTCCCAGATTCCTGGCTTATCCTTCGTCGCGGTTTGGTCGAAGGCGATTCAGGGCCTTATGGGGGCTGGCATTGGATTAGGCGTCGCGCTATCGCTAAAGAAAAGCGGTGTCGCGGTCGTTGCCATCATGGCCGCTGGCTTCGTTGGCAATTACGCCTTCATCTGGGCTCCAAATCCTGACCTTATGCCTGGGTTCGCACAATGGAACGTCTATTCGATTGGGGATCCGCTTTCTTGCTATTTGGCTTCGCTCGTCGCGGTGTTCGCAATCGACTTCATCAATAAAAAGAAGACCCCCGTGGATTTGATTTTGATTCCATTGGTGGGCTTGCTATTCGCGATCGTCTATTCCTTGCTTCTTGCGGAATGGGTCCATTTCGTCACCCTTGGCATAGGAATCGCGATCCATGAGGCGACTGGAGTGGTGCCGGTGCTCATGTGCATCTTGATCAGCGCGCTTACGGGAATGGCCCTCACGGCTCCGATATCGAGTGTTGCGATTTGCGTTGCGATCTCGCTAGGCAAGACCCCTCTAGCAGCTGCTGCGGCCCTAATAGGCTGCTGCACCCAGATGGTTGGATTTGCCGTCCATACCGCCCGCGATAACAAGTGGGGGTCCGTATTGGCCGTTGGGTTTGGCACGTCGATGCTTCAGTTCAAAAACATCATCCGCAAACCCCTAGTTTGGGTTCCGACGATTGTCGTAAGCGCTTCTTTGGGGCCTTTAGCCATGGTGTTCCCTTTGAAGACCGCAGAAGAATACGCCGCTGCCGAAATGGTTGGCACTTTGTCCGTCGGCGCTGGAATGGGAACGAGCGGAATCGTCGGTCCTTTGAACTTCTTGAGCGCGAACGATTATAACTGGGTGCTCCTACTAGAAATCCTTGCTTTCTGCGTTGTGGCCCCGGCTGTTTTGGTATTCTTATTGGATTTGCTTTTCCGCAAAATCGGGTGGTTTAAAGAAGGCGATTTCTCGCTGAAAAACGATATTTGAGCGGACCCCTTATTCTTTTTCTTGATTTAGGCGATAAGCGACAGAGGATTTTAGATACGCCAAGTAATTTGGGTCGTCGCACATTTCTTTGCCGGGCGCATCGCTTAGCTTTGCGACTGGGTGGCCGTTGACGTATTGCAGCTTGATGACGATGTTTAGCGGCGGGACTTCGGTGTCGTTGCTCACATAGGTGCCGATGCCGAAGGCGACTTTGATGCGGTCTTTGAAGTACTCGTAGATCGCCTGGGCTTTGTCGAAGTTCAGCGAATCCGAGAATAGAAGCGTCTTGCCTTTGGTATAGATGTCGAATTTCGCGTAGTGCTTCAAAATCTTCTCCCCCCATTCATACGGGTCGCCTGAATCGTGGCGGACGCCGGAATAGTTATTGACCATTGAGCGATCGAAGTCGCGTAAGAATAGATCGGTGGTGATGGTATCGGTGAGCGCGGTGCCGTTATCGCCGCGATATTCCCCATACCAGTCCTTCATCGCGTAGTAATTGGTATAGGCAAGCGGGATCTTGCTGATGCCTTGGAACATCTGAACGTATTCATGAGCATAGGTTCCGATCGGCATGAGATGATACTTCATTGCGAGGTAGACGTTAGACGTGCCAACGAGGTTTTTGGTTTCGTTTGCAAGACGGCGCACGACCTCGTCTTGCCAATCGTGGGACAATCTCCTCCTGCAGCCGAATTCGGCGAATTTGAAGGTGTATTTGCCGGAATTGAAATCTTTGATCTTCTGCTCGAGCCTTTCTCTAGCGGAGACTAGAAGCCTCTCGTAATCGTATTGGAAGCGGAAATAAACCTCGTTCACGATCTCAAGGAGATAGATCTCGAACTGCATCGCGGAGAAAAGAGGCCCTTTGATGTCGATTTGAAGCTCTCCGTTTTCCTTTAGCGAAGTGATGACATAATCCCTGATCGGATGCCACAGGCGGAGGAACTGGATATAGTCCTCTTTGAGGAAACGAATCGAGCGGAGGTAATCAAGCTCGGACTTGCGGAACCTGAGAGTGCAGAGGTGGTCGATCTGCTCATCGATCTCTTCAAGCATCTCCTTCGTGAAGACGATGCCTTCGTTGCGGCACTTGAAAAAGTATTCCCCAACGAGGTCGGTGTGCTTGTGGAAGATGACCTGGTTCATGTTGAACTTATAGAGGTCGGTGTCGAGCAATGAGGTGATAATTGGTTTTAATTTCATGTCATGTCCCCTTCTTTTTGAGTTTTAGGCTCCGTCAATATTGTCTTTATAGGATGAGGAATTGGCTTTGAGGCCGTCTTCGCGATTCTTCTCGCGAAGCATGGCGATATCTTCGCCCGTCATGCGCTTATAGGGCTGTTTCTTCTTGTATTTCTTTCGGTAGGTCGCCATGTCGGACATAGTCTACCCCTTTTTCGCGACGTTTACACGGATTAGTAATTAAGCGAAGGCCCGATGCAAAAACTCGCTTAGGCAAGCCTGCTGTTCGACTTGGGCATCCAAGGCCACCGAAACGTCGAAGAATATGCGATTAGATTGCGCTGAAATCAATGAAGAGATCAACGATTGCGTCAAGCTCGCTGCCCTCGACCCCGCAATCGTTTAAAAACGCTCTTGCATCCCAATAGAGGTTCGTTTCGCCATAGGCAAGCAAGTCCGCTTGATATTTGCCGGTGATGTTGCTTAAACCGCGGCTTCCGCCGATATTGCCGAAATTGCTGTAAAGATAATCGCGATACAGATCTTCTTGCGGGATGCCTAATAGACATCCGAGCAGATAAGAAATCATGCCGGTGCGGTCGGTCCCGATGTTGCAATGGAGATAGACGGGATAATTGTCTTTATCGGCTAATAGATGGAATATCTCGCCTATCATTGGCCGCGACTCCTTCATCATGTCCGACTGGGTCCAGTCCAAAGGACAATTGTGATAAGCGATTCCATCGATCATCCCGTCTTCTATGAAACCGAATTCGTTGCGATGGGACGGGAAATCTCCGGAATCGTTCATCCTAAGGTCGATTTCTGAATTCACGCCTAAGCGGAATGAAAGCTCTTCTATTCCCTTTTCCGTGATGTCGAGCGCGAATGTATTCTGTTCCGATTTATTGAGTCTTCCGCCTCGATAGTAAAGCCCTTGCCTAACCATGCCTCCGAGCTTTGAAGGATAGCCGCCGAGATCGCGGATGTTGGTGATCCCGTCGATATCTAGATTGCGTGGCCCCAAAGAAAATGAATAGGCGAGCTCCGCTTTTTGCAAGGCCAAACCCTCTTTGCTAGTGTCTACGCGATAGTAGTAATTTTGATCAAGCAATGGATTGGGGTAGTGGAATACCGTCTCCTCGGATTCAAATATCTCTGAGGACGCGAAATCCGGAGATTTCGATACTTCGATGAAATATGGGCCTTCCTCGCCGGCTAGATAATCGAAATCGATTGATAGCCCGCGCGACTTGCTCTCTTCTTTGGACCCTGATGCGAATGATGAGACCGTGTTGTAACCCGAACTCAGATAACGGTATTGAAGGTCGCTATGGATGTCGTTTTCCGGATGATCGATGCCATTTGGCACGAGGGCAGTGGATGCTTTGCCGATCACTTCTTCTTTGTAGTCTTCGTGAAGCGAGCCCCAGGCGAACTCTTCCTCTTCTTGAACGGGCGATGGCTTTTCTGAAGCAGGGGAAACAAGAAAATCCACGTAATCGACGTTGATCTTCGCGCTTGAGCTCGACTTGACCCCGAAGCTAAGTGTGTTCCTCCCTTTCTGGAGCGACAATCCCTCCACAACATATTCTTTCCAAGTGTAGTAGGGGTAAGGGTCCCTTCCTGCTTCCACGATGATATTCGTGATGAGGCCAGCGCCATTCCAAACGACTTCATAATTTGCATCGATGCTGGTGGTAGCGTTGTAAGCGAGGCTAAAAGCGATGCTTACATCCGCTTCGACTTTGCTTTCGAGGGCGATTATCATCGGGTTATCGACTGCAAATTCGCCAACCGAACCCAAGTTTGATGTCTCCTTGTTTCTAGTGGAGTGATCTTTAAGCTGAGAGGATGAAAGAGGAGTGGCGTAGTAGGCGTTCTCCGCCTCGACGCGGTAGCGGGCTTCCTCGTCGCTTTCAATCTTGGCTTGTGGCGAAAAGGAAGGGTCCGTGTCATTGTTTTTGCCTGAAACCGAAATCGGAACGGCTACCTCAAAGCCCGAGTAGGATGCAGTCAGTTCATCGACGTCGGAGGATAGAGGCCCGCTTGGAGAGAGCGTGTAGCTATGGACGGCCTTTCGCGTTCCGTCTTTGAATAATGCCTCGATCACGAGGCCGGAGCGGGAGAAATATTCCCCTTCCTCGTAATTGGCTTTCGTGGGGGCGTGGGCCAAGGACAATTCTTTAATCGGGTTTTGATCCACGCTGATGGATTCTATGTTCGAATTGTTCGAATTCGCGCAGGCGCATAAGGCAAACATGCCTAGCATCAATGCTTTTGGGAAAAGCTTTCTCTTCATGGGAATCCTCCTCTGCGATCTTGTTTATTTGGCTGAATTCATTTTACCTTTTGGATGCGGCGGGAAACGAAAAGGATGCGCCGAAAAATCGAAAGAATATGAATTCGAATACACGTATCGCTTATTTTTCAATGGATTTGCGCTTTTTTGCCCACGCTACCAAGAAAACGTATAGCCCGATTCCGGCTGCTCCGACAGCATCGATGGCGATGAGGATATAGCGCCATCCATTCTGCCCGTCTTCTTTCTTTCCAGTGTAATGATTGAAGGATAGGCCTTGCGCGGTGTTGGCGCGATGCATCGTCGAGCAATAGGTATAGATCGCATGGGCGGCGGAAGTCTGGAGCGCAATCTCGAAAGTTGCGCTAGTTGTATCATCGAATTTCGCGGACCCTTCGCCATCGAGGGAAAGGTCGCAGCCGGCGCGTATCGCTTCGTCGGCATCATTGGTGTCGCCAGCGATGTAGTAGTCGCTGATGACAGATCCCTTAAAGCCCCATTCTTCCCGTAATAGGGATTGCAATAAAGCGGTAGATCCGCTGCAACGGACTGAGCCAATGCGATTCTTTGACATCATAAGCGCGTTCACGTTTGCTTTCTTGATGGCAATCTCAAATGGCTTTGCATAGATTTCGCGCAGGGCTTGCTCGGTTAGCCAATGGTATTGTGAATTGGTTCCAGATTCGTTCTCGTCAGCGACGAAATGCTTTAGATAGCAGTAGAGGCCCCCTTCTACAGCGGCCATGCAAACATAACTCGCTAGCTCGCCGGAAAGATATGGGTCTTCGCTAAAATACTCGAACGTTCTTCCGCCTAGTGGGGAACGATGGATGTTAACAGCGGGAGCGTACCATCCGTTAACGCCCAATGCCTTCGCTTCCTCGGCAACGGCTTCCCCGAAACGGTAGGCAAGCGATTTGTTGTAGCTGCTTGCAAGCAAACTGGCGCATGGATAGCTTGTCGCTTCGCCTGGGGTATGGGCCAAGACGGTTGTGTTCAGCCCGCAGGGCCCATCGAGATCGATGCATTCCGGCTTCCCGATGGAAGGGATGGCGGCGGTGCCAAATCCTGCGCGGAGGATGAAATCGATCAACTCCGACTTGCTGCATTGCTGGACGAGCTTTAAAAATATGGGATCGTCATATTCTTTTCCAATGCCGTCAGCAATGGTGAAAGTTGTAGGGACGGAGAACTGTGGATGTTCGTCATTAAGATTGACTGTCGGGATGTGGGTGACGAAGTTCTTGTTGTACATCTCGGTGGACATGCTTCTTGTTGGCGTTTCTTTTGGGAAAGTGGCATTAAAGTTCGCGCGAGACAAGTAAGTGATGTTTTGTTCAGCATCGCCTCCGTCGATGGAATAGCTCAATGGGGATTCCTTTTCCTCGATTGCGCTTTCGGCGGATGTCTTGGGATTCTTGTAGGTTGTGAATAGGTTTTTGATGGGACGGCCAGTCGAATCGTCGTTTTGGTAACGAATAGAATCCGATAGCCTGAATCGAATGGTCGATTGCCCCTCCTTCAATGGATGATCTTCGTGGGCGTTCTTGCGTATATGAATCGCATATTCGCCATCTTCGAGTTCGTAGCCGATGAATCCATTTTCATTGGCGTCATAGCAATCGTAACTAGCCAAGGAGCGGAGCGGGAAAGATAATTCAACAAGCTCACCCTTACCCGGCTCTAGGATCGCCGTTTTCTCAAAGGCAACTAGATTTGCAGCGCTTTTTTCGATTTCCCCATCGTAATATGGGGGTTCTGCAAAGATTTCAACGACATCCGCGCCTGAAACGTTGCCCGTATTTTCCACCCAAATCGATAGGGATATCGTGCCGTCTTCGGCTAATGTTGAACCGTTCGATAGCGAGGCTGTTGCTTTGCCAGACGGAGTGAATTCGAAGGAGGATAACTCCCAGGAGAATGACGTGTAGCTTAGGCCGTGCCCAAAGGGATAGGCAACGACATGCGAGTAGTTCGCCTCGGTGAGGGCTGTCTCATAGTAACGATAGCCAACGTAAATCGATTCCGCGTAGTCAACATAGCGGGCTTTGTCGCGATAAATGTGATTCCCCTTCGTCGATGAATTTACTGTCGTGGGGTTGTAAACGATGGACGTGGCGAACGTATCGACGGTCCTTCCGCTTGGGTTTATTTCGCCCGTCAAGATTCTTCCAAGCGAAACGGCGCCTGTATTTCCAGGATAAGCAAGCTGGATGATGGCGTCGATCTCTGGGTCATCGTAGAAAGGCAGTTCCATCGGGGAGGCGCAATTCAAAACGAGAACAAGGGTCGAGAAGTTGGATTTGAGGTAATCCAGGGTTTTCTCTTCCTGCGCCGTAAGCCCTAAGTAAGACCTTGTGGCATCCAAATGGCCATCTATGTCATATTGGCCAAACGGCAGGTCAAGTTTCTCCGTCGCAGGGCGAGAGAGAACATATACGGCCACGTCGCTGTAATTGACGCTTGCCTCTAGTGCATCGGGATCATCATCAACGATCGGAGCCTCGAAAAGACGGAATGCTTTTTCGGCATACGATGAGGACATGCGATTAAAATTGAATGATTCATAGTATTCAGCAAGTTCGGCGTTGGGCTGCAAACCAGCAAGCGTCAGCGATTCGAAAAGGGTCTTTCTCCCGTATGAGCTCGTCAATGAGCTTCCGCCGCCGCTATGGACGAAGCCCCCGCTAGTGGCCCCTATTCCAAAGAGATTGATTTCTTTGTCTTTGAGAGGCAGAACGTTATTCTCGTTTTTCAAGAGCACGATGCCTTCGCCGGCGATTTTGTCGGCAAGCTCCTTGCCCGATTCCCTTGCCTTGACCGCCGTCTCATCGTCGAAGCGGATCGGTGAGCCATAAATGAGGTAACCGACCTCTTTTGGATAGGAGAAGCAAGCGATGTTGATGACCGCTAGAAAACCAGCGAGAATTCCCGCGAGTGAGAAGTGGAAAGCGGATGAGCGCAATTGACTCTTATCTTTGCTCATGGCCACTATTATGTCCGCGAGTCAGAGACAAGTCAAAGAAATAGCCGATTTGGCAAAAAGAATTGACCCCTGTCTTGTTTTCGTTTCCTCGGCTTGTGATTTTTCGACATTTTAGGCTGCCATAAAGGTGAGTTATCGACCCGGATTGATCTCCAATATTGAAATTATGAAACTTGCCCGATGCGAAACGAAATCGCAAAATATACTTATACAAGTGCAGGAGCGTATGCGCCATACACACGTATGCGTATTTCTGCGATTTGGCCAAGGGGATTTGAGGAATGCTGCGTATCGCCATCGTTGAAGACAATCCGGATGAACTTGCTGTCCTAGTCAGGGCTCTCAACTCGTATTCTTCAGCGCGCAATGAGGAGTTCAAGATCACCCATTTCCCTTCCGGTGAAAGCTTCCTAGAAGGCTATAGCAAAGGCTTTGACCTCGTGTTCTTGGATATCGCGTTGACTGGGCTCTCTGGAATGCAAACCGCCGAAAGCCTAAGGAAGATCGATAACGACATCACGCTGATATTCGTGACGAACCTCGCCCAATTCGCCGTGAAGGGGTATGAGGTGAACGCCTATGACTTCATCGTGAAGCCCGTCAATTATCCAGACCTCGAATTCAAGATGGACCGCTTGATGGAGCGCCTCCGCCAAAGGCATGAGAAGAAGATTCTCATCAAGACCGGCTCGCAACATGTGGCGATTCTTGTTTCCGACATCCGTTACGTCGAAATCCAGGGTCATAAGATCGTTTACCATACCACCCGCGGAGATTATGAGACCTATGGCGTCCTCCGCAAATTGGAGGATGACCTCGAAGGCGAATCCTTCTACAAATGCAATTCGTGCTATCTGGTGAACCTCCGCTACGTCGATTCCGTTCAGGGGTATGAAGCCTATTTGGGCTCAACTTGCCTCGTCGTGTCCCATCCGAGAAGGAAGGGGTTCGTCAAAGCGCTCAACGAGTATTTCCAGAAAGGCAATTGATCGATGTACGAGATTAATTCACTTTTCTTTTACCACGCTTTGTTCATGGCTGAGCTTTTGGTGGCGGAATTCCTTTTCTTCCACCGTCTCAAGTTCCGTAAAGGCGCATTTTGGCGCGTGCCCCTTGCGATTGTTCTTTGCCTTGGCGCGTCCTTCACCGTCCCAACCATCTCTAACGCCGCCGTGTCGGTCGCGTCCTTCGTCGGCATGTTCACCGTTTCTTTCTTCGCGGCGATGATCTTCCTCGACACCGACTGGATCACGATCGCCTTCTGCGCCCTCGCGGGCTTCTCTCTTCAGCATCTTGCCTATGAGGCCTATGACCTGATTCTTCTTTCGACTCGCCTTGCAGAAACCACGGGCGCTTTCTATGAAACGACCAAGATCACTTTGTTCGGCGGGCCGGCTCAGTTAGTGATCTATGCCGCGGTTTACCTCCTCATCTATTGGCTGGTCTACTGGATCTATGGCCGACGCATCAGGAAAAACGAAGCCATCTCTTACCGTTCCCGCGCCATCTTCATCATGGCGCTTGTCTGCGTATTCTCTGACGCCCTCATCAATTCGCTCGTCATCGAATTCGCCTCCAACGCCCCTTACCAAGTCCTTTGCTGCGTCGATGCGGCGTCGGTCATGCTTTGCGTCCTTTCGCTCGCCGTCCAGTTCGAGATCTCTTACCGCAACAAGCTCAACGAAGACGTTGCGTTTCTTAAGATCGTCCGCTCCAAAGAGAGGGAGCAGTACCGCCTTTCCAAGGAGAACGCAGAGCTAGTTCAGATCAAAGTCCATGACCTGAAGCATCAGCTCCGCGAATTCGGCAAAAGCAAATCCCTCTCGCCAGAAGTGATTGAAGAGATGAACCAAGTCATCTCAATCTATGACTCCTTCGCCCAAACGGGCAACCCATCCCTCGACCTCGTGCTTTCTGAGAAAGCCCTGATTGCTGAAAAGAACTCAATCCCCTTGTCCTTCATCGTCGATGGCAAATCCGTGGAGTTCCTAAGCGAATCCGATACCTTCGCCCTCTTCTCGAACATCTTGGACAACGCGATTGAAGCCGTCTTGCCTCTAGTCCCCGAGAAGCGTTCCATCAGCCTCTCGGTTAGAGTTAAGAAGAATTTCGTCTCGATCGTCGAATCGAATCGATACGACAACCCGAACATGGTCTTCTCTGGCGGCTTGCCCGTGACCATCAAGAAGGACAAGATCAACCACGGCTATGGCCTCAAGTCGATCCGCTACATGGTCAACAAGTACGATGGAGATATGCAAATCTCCGCCACCGGCGAGATTTTCACCCTCTCAATCCTCCTTCCGATCCCTCCTTCCAAAGAAGAAACCCAAAGCATCTGAATCAAGAATAAGGCGGGGAATCAAAAGTTTGTGCAAGGCACTGACTTTTTTCTTTTGCGGAGCATTAGAATCCTAACCAACGAAATAGAGCCCATTTTCACGCGACCAGTATTCGGCGAGTGAAGGGCATTACCAAGAGGAAATGACAATGAAAACAGGCAAAATCGTTCGCGCCGCCGTCCTTGGCGTCCTCTCCGCGGCTGCCGTGACCGGAATCGTGATCGGCAATTCCATCTACCGCGAGAACGCCGAGGCGATCAAGACCGTCCTCGTCCCGACCACCTACCGCGTGGTCGACGATGGCGAGCCTAGCAAGCCCTCGACCGTGAAATCGGGTCACGAACTCGCCGAGCAAGTCGAAGAAGAAGGCGCAGTTCTGCTTCAAAACAAGAAAGGCGTATTGCCGCTATCTAAAGCAAGCGCAAACAACAACATCGCGATCCTAGGCTTCGGCGCCGTCCAGTGGATCTATGGTGGGTCCGGCTCTGGCCGCGTCCTTGCGGAGACCAAAGACAACAATTGGGATGACATGGATGATCTGGTCGACGCATTCGCAAATGACGGCATCTCCCTTAACGAAACCGCGCAGGAGCTGATCTCCTTCTATCGCGGTCTCGGTGGCATCAAGCATGACATCAACTCGCTCAATAACAACATGGATAACGCCGGCGCGTCGATGTATGGCCTCAGAGATCCTAGCCCCTCGGCCAACCAGCACTATAGCGACCTCCTGATGGACGCAGCCGATGAGAATGACACCGCGATCGTCGTCTTGTCGCGTCAAGGTGGCGAATCCGATGATCTCCCTGGCACCGTCCAATATCTCTCCTCGCCCTCGGCGAAAGTCGATAATACCCGCCACGGCCTGCAGGTGTCCGAGGTTGAGGAAGAACTTCTCGAATTCGCGGCCGAAAACTTCGAGAAAGTGGTGGTGGTCATCAATTCCACCAACGCCTTCCAGCTCGATTTCTTGGATTACATCCCTGGAATCGATGCCTGCGTCATGGTCGGCGCGACTGGCGAAAAAGGCGCTAACGCCATCCCGAAGCTCCTCTTCGGCGAAGCAACTTTCTCCGGCCACCTCGCCGATACGCTTCCCTACGATTTCCAGAAGACCCTCTACTTCCAGTATTCCGGATATGACGGCGTCGACTTCTACGACAACACCGATCTCCCCTATGGCGTGAATCAGACCACTAACGGCGGCATCTCCTCCCGCCCCTCGCTCCCTTACCTCGATTACGTGGAAGGCGTCTACGTCGGCTATCGCTACTTCGAGACCGCCGATGCCGAAGGCGCGTTCGCCGATGCGACACTAAATGCCCTCGACGACAACGACGCCATGATCACCAAGAAAGGCTATGACGCCGTCGTCCAATTTCCATTTGGCTATGGCATGAGCTACACGACCTTCGATTGGACGCTCGCCCAGATTCGCGACGCGAATACCCATGAGGAAGTCCATTCCGGTGCTAAGCTCACCGCCGATACCAACCTTGAGATTTTCGTCAACGTCGAGAATACCGGCGATTTCGCTGGCAAAGAGGTCGTCCAGCTCTATTCCGTCCCGCAATATAACCCAGGCGGCGTGGAGAAAGCCTATGTGAATCTCGTCGACTTCGCAAAGACCCAAACCCTTGAGCCCGGCGGAAAGACCACCGTCACCTTGAATGCCAAGGCGCGCGATCTCGCTTCCTTCGATTGCTATGACCTGAACCACAATCAACACGCGACCTATGAAATCGACAAAGGCGATTATCGCCTCCGCCTACAGACCGACTCCCATCATATGAAAGTCGTCCATAATGCAAGCGGAGCCCTCGTCGATGGCGAGATCCTCCTTTCCGCCGATAATGACATCATCCTCGACAAAGACGAGCATACCGGCGTTGAAATCAAGACCCTCTTCACCGGCGAAGACGCGATCGATGGAGTTTCGATTGACGGCTCGAACGACGAATTCGCCGCCGATGACATCGATTATGTCTCCCGCGCCGACTTCAAGAATATGACCTATGCCGACATGCCGCTAGAAGCCCCGCACTTCGGCGCTCGCGCCACCGGCAGAAAGATGGGCGAGAACACCAAGCAGAACGTCCTCTTCGCCGGTTCCAACACCTCCGATCAGACCAAGGCCAATGCTTGGAATTCGGCTGACGTCGATTGCTTCGGCAACGACATCGACCCCGCTGATCTCCATAGCGACGTCTGGGGCGCGGAAGCCGATCCCGATCTGAGCCTCGGCATCGACGCCAACACCGCAACCGAACTCGGATATGAGCTTGGCGATCCTGCCAATTACGATGATCCGCGCTGGGAAGAGATCCTCGAAACGGTCCCCTATGCCGTCGCGAAATCCCTCGTCGACAAATCCCACCCGAACATCCCAGCTATCCCGACCCTCGGCGTTCCTGGCTCCTATAGCATCGACGGTCCGAACCAGATCTCGAGCTTCGCTTCCGTCGAAAACCGCGGGACCGGCTACCCGATGGCCACCGTCCTCGCCCAGACCTTCAACAAGAACCTCGCCTATGAGTGGGGCCTCTCGATGGGAAGCGACATGAAGTCCACCAATGGCGTCTATGGTCCTGCCATGAACTGCCATCGCTCGCCCTTCGCTGGCCGCAACTACGAATACTATTCCGAAGATCCTCGCCTCTCTGGCCTAATCGGCGGCAATGCCTGCAAAGGCATCCGCGATACCGGCAAGTACGCTTGGCTCAAGCACTTCGTCGCCGCTGAAACCGAAACGATGCGCGACTCCCTCTACACTTGGATGAGCGAGCAGGCGCTGCGCGAAATCTATCTAGAGCCCTTCCGCATCGCAATCGAAGATTACGGGGTGAACGCCCTCATGACCGCCTATAACCGCGTTGGCAGCAAGTGGTGCGGCGGATCGGAAGCTTTGATGCTTGGCGTCCTCCGCGGCGAATGGGGGTTTAAAGGCGGTGTCATCACCGACTATTCCGACTTCAACCAGTACATGAACGCCGATGAGGCGATCCGCGCTGGCGGCGACTTCGGAATGAACGTTGTCCTCAAGTTCGATTACCGTACCGGAAGAGCGGCCCATGCGCTCAAAGAAGTGGTGAAGCATTACCTCTTCATGTACTGCAACACGAGGCTTGCGCAGAAAGAATATGCCGCGAACCCCTATGGCGGATATCGCCCGACCTTGACCGAGGTCATTCCGGGATATAACTGGGTCGATCCTGCGATCGTCTCCCTCGACATCATCGTCGGAGCCCTCGTCATCGGCATGCTCTACTTCGCCATCACCCCGTTCATCTTCAAGGACCCTGTCGCGTAAAGGAGGAAGCTGAATCATGAATCGCAAAAAACTGAACATCATCGTCGTGGTCGGCCTCGCAGTGCTCGCCCTCATCGGGGTTGGCTTGGCCTTCCTCTTAGTCAAATAGCAAAGGAGCAACATCTATGGCATTCAAGAAAACGGGCAAGATCGTCGCCACCGTTGGCGCCGCGCTATTGCTCTCCGTCGCAGCCACAGAAGCGATCGTCGGAACCCAATTCGGGGGAATCATCACCCAGTATCTCACCGCGGCTTCGCGCCCTCCGATCGAGAACCAGGACTTCAAGGAAGCCACTGGAGCGAGCGATGACCTTTGCCGTCAGATCGGCGACGAGGGAATCGTATTGCTCAAAAACCTCAATAACGCCCTCCCGCTAAAAGGCGAGAAACGCATCAACCTCCTTGGCTGGAACGCGACCGATGCCGGATTCCATTTCTGTGGCATCGGCTCTGGCTCCTCGACCATCCAGGAAAGCAAGCGCAAGACCCTTGTGCAGGCCTTTAAAGAAGAAGGATGGGAAGTCAATCAGGACATCCTCGACTTCTATTACGCCTATGATCATGGCACCAGGGAATACGGCACTGGCAACTCCGACCGCATCCCACTCATCCAGCCCTTCCTCGATGAGCAGGTAAACGGCACGACCCTAGAGGATCTTCTTGAGGACGCGGTCGATTTCTCCGACACCGCTTTGATCGTTTTGTCACGCATCGGCGGCGAGAACGTCGGCGAGATCCCTCTTAACCAGCCAAAGTTGAAATCCGGCCATTCCGCGGATTCGACCCGCAACTACCTCGACATCTCAACCGAGGAAGAGAGCCTCATCAACGCGGCGAAGGATAGATTCGACCACGTCATTGTCCTCATCAACTCCACCAACCAGATGCAGCTTGGCCGCATCGCCGACGACCCGAAGGTCGAGGCGATCCTCAATTGCTCCATCACCGGGCAATCCGCGACCTTCGGCGTCCCCCATATCCTGCAGGGCTACAAAACCGTCAAGAAGGCCGCCGCGGAAGGCGAAGAGCCGGTCGAGGTTCAGGAGAAGTTCTCCCCCTCTGGCAGGCTGACCGATACCTGGGCGAGGGATTACACCAAATCGCCTGCCTTCGTGAATTACATCCGCAAAGGCAATAACATCGCCTATACCGAGGACATCTATTTCGGATATCGCTACTACGAGACCGCGTATGAAGAAGCTTTGAACAACAACTTCGACTTCGATTACGAGCAAGAGGTCATTTATCCCTTCGGACACGGCCTAAGCTATACGACCTTCGAATGGGCCATCGAATCCGTGAATCTTCCTGAGGGAAGCGCGCTTCAGGCCAATAGCAAAATCGAATTGACCCTCAGCTGCACGAACACCGGCGAATACCCTGGCAAAGACGTCATCCAACTCTACGCGACCGCCCCTTATATCCCCGGAGAAATCGAAAAACCTGCTAGAATCCTTGTGGATTTTGCGAAATCGGGCCTCCTTCAGCCTGGCGATACCCAAAGCGGAATCAAGCTTTACGTCGATGCCTATGACATGGCGTCCTACGATTGCTATGACCGCAACGACAACGGCCACGCTGGCTACGAACTCGACAAAGGCGACTACACCTTGACCCTTCGCGAGAACGCCCACGACCTCAAGAAGATGGCGGAAGGCCAGAAGAACTCGATCGGCTATTCCGTCGCGAACATCATCGACTTCGATGACGATCCGACGACCGGCGAAGCCGTGGAGAACCGTTTCACCGGCGAAGAAGCCTACGCTGGCGTCCCGCTTGATGGCTCCACCGCCTATCAAACCGCCCCGACCTATCTCTCCCGCGACGATTTCGAGGGGACTTGGCCTAAGTCTGCTAGCACCTCGATGACCTCTGCCGTCTCGACCGCGAATAACTTCCGCGATCCGCGTTACGAAGGTCTAGCGATGCCGGAATACGAACAGCCAAACGACATGCACTTCACCGTCGACGGACAATTCAATGACGAGCTCTTGTTCGCGATCGCTAACGATTACGATGGCGACGAGCTTGAGGAACTTGTTTCCCAGATGAGCCGCCAGGATTGGAAGAACCTCGTCGAGAATGGTGGCTTCCAGACTGCGGGCATCGCCTCGATCGACAAACCCCGTATGGCCAATTACGATGGCCCTGCCGGATTCAACACCTCGACCCAAGGCGTCTCCAAAGGCGGCTGGACCGCGTTCTGCTCCGAAACCTTGATCGGCCAGACCTATTCCAAAACCATCGCAAGGCAACTTGGCAGATCGATGGGCGCGGAAGGCGCGGCGACCCCGGGCGATCCGCTTAACGGCTGGTACGCTCCTGGCGTCAACCTCCATCGCCATCCATTCAACGGGCGCAACTACGAATACTATTCCGAAGACCCGATCTTCTCCGGCTTGCTGGCCGCGAATGTCATCGAAGGCGCCAAATCGAACAACCTGACTTGTTACCTTAAGCACTTCACGCTTTCCGAGCCTGGCGCAAACGCCCGCAACCTCAACACCTGGCTCACCGAGCAAAACCTCCGCGAGAACTATCTGAAACCCTTCGAGATCGCCGTCAAGAAGGGCAAGGCCAACGCAATGATGACCGCCTTCAACTCGATCGGCGGCGTGTGGGCTGGCGCTTGCGGCGCGCAGAACCACGAAATCCTTCGCGGCGAGTGGGGGTTCCATGGCTGCCTATTGACCGACTGGTCCGATGGCGGCGGAAACATGAACACCACCCAAGGCCTCCGCGGCGGAAACGACTTCTGGCTTAACCCCGCAACGCACAGCTCTCCGCTGAACATCAATGACGCAGCCATCATGAACGCCGCGAAATTCGCCGCGAAGAACATCCTCTTCACCGTTGCGGATACCTATTCCTATTATAAGAACCACGACGCCTCGCTCGACGATGGTCAGTCCATCACGATCGGCAAGATCGAAAAGACCGAAGACCAGACTTGGTGGATCCCGCTATTCATCTCCACCGGCATCGTCTTCACCCTCGGCGCAGCCGCCCTCCTCGTCTTCGCCTGGGTGCCCTTCAAAAAGCGCGCCGCGTAGTCAAATTCAAGAACCTAAAGCCCGATGAGACCTTAGGTTCTTTTTTATTTCGGAATTGGCACGATAATTGGTTGTCGCAAATGTTCCGCTCCCATAAAGAATGCGATTGAAAATGCAAAGGTTATGAATGAAAACGAGTATAAAGAAAGCCCTTTCAGCATAATGGCCTCACAACCAAAAAGGCAGCGACTCATTTCGAGCGCAGCCAAGAAAGGACAAAGATATGAAGAAAAAGGTTTTGCTTGTAGCAGGACTGGCCGCCGTCTTATCAATGGGCCTCGTTTCATGCGGTGGCGGAGACAAACCCGCCGATTCCGGTGTCACGAGTTCCGTTGACAACGTCATCTACGTTCAGGACATCACCCTCGAAGCGGCTGAGCTCTCCGTCAATATCGGTGAGACAGTCAAGATCAGCGCGAGCATCTCTCCATCCAATGCCACGACTCGCGGCATTTCGTACAAATCCTCCGACGAAGCCATCGCCAAGGTAAGCTCTACCGGCGTCGTCACCGGCGTCGCGGCTGGCAAAGCGAACATCACCGTCACCTCCAAAGGAACCAAAGCCGATGGCGAGCCCGTCGTCAAGACCGTCGCCATCACCGTCAACGAAGTCTTCTTGACCGGCATGGAACTTGCCAAGGAATCCGTCAAGCTTGAGATTAACGGCACCGAGCAGATCAGGGCGACCTTGACTCCGGAGAACGCCTCCGTCAAGGATCTTGAATACGCCTCCGAAAACGCCGCCGTCGCGACCGTCACCGAGAACGGTCTCATCAAGGGCATCAGCGTCGGAACCACCAACATCGTCGTCAAGACCAAAGGCAAGAAGGCCGATGGCAGTATCATCGAGAAGAAGATCGCCGTTGAGGTCATCCCGACCCCAATCGCCGAGCTCCGCATCGCCCAGCCGACCGTCAAATTCAACCTCCAGGACGACAACCCGCATCCGACCGCCAAGATCGAGTATGAAATCCTCCCGAGCAACGCAAGCGAGAAGGGCGTGACCTTCGAATCGAGCGCTCCGGAAGTCGCAAGCGTTTCCGATGACGGCATCATCACCGCGAACGCCGTTGGCGAAGCCGTCATCACTGTCACGACCGTCGCCAAAAATAATCAGGGCGTCGCCTTGACTGGCACCGTCGCCGTCACCGTCATGTCGCAGGTCACCGTCATCGAATTCCAGAACGCCGACGGCACCTTGCTGCAGGCTTATGGCGAAGACGAGATCGAAGTCGGCGAGATCCCCGATTACACCGAGGCGATCCCAGCCCGCGCTTCCGATGCCGAGAACATCTACATCTTCCGTGGCTTCGACAAGGACATCGTCCCATATGCCAAGTCCGCGAATAAGATCATCTACAAAGCGGTCTATGAATCCGTTCGGTCCACTCCGCGCCACGTCACCCTCACCAAAGAGACCGTGAATGGCAGTGAGCACGCCGTCTTCACCCTTACCGGCGAATCCAAAGGCGTCGATACCGAGACGATCCGCAACAGGGCTTACCTCGCTTTCCAGAAGTATCAGGGCGACTGGTCGACCAAATACTCCGATGCGCAGGCTCCGATCATCAACGCCGATGGCTCTTGGGTCATGCAGTGGGATCTCGATGGCACCGATATCGGAAATGGCAATACCTGGATGGGCAAATACTCCTGGAACGTCGATTCCGCAAGTGGCGCGACCGATTTGAAGATCCTCCATCGCGAAGACCATAAACGCTATCGCCACGATGGCGTGACTGGCGTGGTCATCGAAGACAACCAGATCGGCGATAACTGGGATGGCGTGCTTCCTGAAGACTACGTTACGACCGGGCATTATGGCGATGATGGCGAGGGGAACCCGCTTACATCGACCAATCTTTCCGAAGAGAATAGGCAGAAATTCGCTGACGCGGTCGGCGCCCCGACTTGGGTCGGCCTAGGCGTTACCTACGACGCAGCCCAATTCGTAATCGACGGAAAGATCTGGGAGCTCTTCACCGACGCATCCGTCTGGTACCTCCCGTCCGTCCGCACCAAAGGACTTGCCTCTGCGACCTCCGCGACCCTTGAGCAGGATGATGATGGCATCTACTACGTCGTCAATTCCTCGCTGAATATGGATGGCGTCGCTGCAGCCGATCTAGAAGGCGAAGAACATAACACCATCGACTTCCAGCACAACTCGAACATCGATGGCGCGGGATGGGACTACATCAAGCAAGACCTCACCGCCACCAAAGTCGTCATCGCCGATGACGGCAAAACCGCGAAGTTCATGTATCGCATCGACGTCGACGGCATCAAGGATCAGCAGGGCACCTACACTGTCCACTGGGGCATGCCGAACCGCTCCGACCTTAAAGTTGCGATTGCCGATGACTTCGAGGCCATCAAGAAAGACGGCATCCTCTATTCCATCCGCAGGGATAGCTCCACCTGGAACATTCCTTCCCTCGTCATCGGAGAGGTCTTCGACCTCGAACTCTCCGAGGTCGGATACACCGTCTCTGGCGATAAGATCAATCTCAACCTCAAAGGCCAATACGAAGAATTCGCGGGCCTCTCTGGAACGATCGAAATCAACCAGCAGACCGCGCCCGTCTCCTTCGACGCCTCCGGCAACTTCGACTTTACCCGCGATGTCACCGACCTCATGGCAGTCAATACCGGCAGTGGATACGATAGCAGCAAGGCCTACTCGATCTACCTCAACATGACCTTCGGCGATCTTGAGAAGAAGTACTCCTTCGTCCCTGGTGAGCAATACACGAGCGAAACCAAGTTCCACGAAATCAGCGTCCAGGTCGAATCCAATTACACCAACTACGTCTTCACCAACAAAGACGGCAGGCTCAAAGCGACCACCGTCAACTCGCTCTTCACCTCCTCGCAGCTTGAACTCTACGAGAAAGAAGACAAGGCAATGCTCCACGTCGTCGGCGTCATGTCCAAATCGCACACTTCCGATGGACTAAAGCTCGCTATCAATAACCTCAACTCCGACGACAACTTCGCAGTCGCAGTTCCTGCTGGTGGAGTCGATGAATACGGCGCTCTCGACTTCGAGATCGACGTCACCGGCTACACGAATGCCGCTAGCGGCCTCGCAAATGCGAATCGCCTCTACCTCGTCAACTCCGAGGGCCGTGCCGCCCGCGGCGGGAACGAGACCCGCGGCCTCAACTGGACTTGGATGAATGACTGGTCCCTCGGCATCAATAAATATGGCCCAGTGACCGTCGGCGGAAAAGTCTACACCCTCTCCAACGGCAACAACGCGACCCTCACCGTCGCCGATGCCGAACCCGCTGCCTAATTCGCATCAGGTTTCTCCGTGGCTTATCCTTCACTCCTCATCGAGTGGGGGATAAGCCCTTTTCTAATGGAACATAAGGGAGACGTGCATGCGTTTTCATGGGCTTAAGGCGAATGATTGAGACGGAGATTGCGGATTGCCCCATTGCGTAGATTGACAAAAAACGGGCGCAACCTTTCGAACGGGAAAACCGCGCCTATGCTATCTTTATTACAGGTGAGTTATTTCAATAAGGAGGCCATCGTCATGAAGCGCGTATTGACCATTATTCCCACTATAGCCATGCTTTTTTCGTGCGGAGGTTCTGCATCGTCCTCACAGGAAGCCTACTCTGGCCCGATTGAGTTCATCGATCCTCCCACGACCGTGAGCATCCATACCGACCTTCAAGCCAGTTATCTTGACGATGAGATCGAATCCGTCACGAAATACGCGACCGGGAAAGCCGAGCTTTCTAGGCCAAAGCCCGTCCATCTGGAATGGAAAAGCGAAGACACGGGTGTCCCGTATTTCGTTTTGGTCAGCGAATCGCCCTCCCTTGCTGGGGCAGATGCCTTTAAGGCGGATGGCAACGCGGTCGATATCTATAATCTTAAGGTCGATACCCAATACTATTACGCCGTGAGCGAGGATGGCAAAACTCCGTGCAGCAAGATCGAATCTTTTGCGACGGATTGGATTGGCCCGCGAAACATCTATATCTCAGGCGTCACCAATTGCCGCGATATCGGCGGGAAGGTCACGAAGTCCGGCGCCATCATTAAGCAAGGCAACATCTACCGCACCGGCAATGTCGATGGCATCACCGAGAAAGGAATCGCAGAGATGCATCGACTTGGCATGGTGAGCGAAGTCGATCTCCGCAACGATTGCAATTTCGATGTCTCTCCAGTCGGCGAAGACATCAATTTCCATAACTACAAGATGTATTACGATGACTATTCCAATTACATCGAGCGCAATTGCGAAGCCGTCGTCAAATCCCTGCGCGTATTCGCCCACGAAGAGAATTATCCGATCTTCTACCATTGCAGGATTGGAACCGATAGAACTGGGTATATGACCTATTTGCTGCTCGGCTTATTAGGCGCGGAAGAGGAAGACATTTACCGCGATTATCTCTTCTCAAATTTCGGCAACATCGAAGACACCCGCACCCTCCATGGTAGCGGCGTAAACAACGTCCAGCTTTATTATGATGCAATTGATGCATTCCCAGGCGAAACGCTGCAGGAACGCGTCTATAACTTCCTGATCGCCATGGGAATGACGGAAGAAGAGCTCGATTTCATCATAGACTACAACCTCGAGGCAAACCGCGAGGAGCCAGTGCTATTTGACCATAGGCCGATCGTCGCGAACGCCGACGAGTTCGAACTAAGCGATGGCTTAACGCTAGAGAACTACAACGGGCTTCCGTTCGTGAACATGGACAAGAAGAAAAATGAGTTCGTCTCCGCGATCGTCGATGTGCTCCACCCAGGCCAATACGACATATACGTGTATCTATATTCCAAGAATTTGAGCATCTACGCGGACCAGGCGTTCGCGATCACCTGCGATGAGCTGAAACCCGAGGTTGTGCACGAAACCTTCTCAAACCTCCATTGCCGTGCGACGGAAGGTATCTACGTCTCGGCGAAGCTCGCTTCGCTTGAATTCCGTGAAGGCGATGTCGAGATTGTTATCAGGAATATTACGTCCTCCTCCAATTCAAGCGCATACGGCGCGAACATCGCTCGAATTACGCTGATCCCGCGTTTAGGATAAACCTAAAATATATCGTTAAGGGGCGCATGCCCCTTTCCTATTGCCTGCAGAAGGAGGTCGCATCAAGCGTCCCTGCTTCGTGGCTTTGCGCGTTTAGGGTAGGGCAGGGCGATTGGTTGGTGAGGGCGGTATATGTCAAGGCTGTTTACCAAAAACCCATCCCTGGAGGACTAGGGATGGGCTAAGGAGAATGAAGAGCTGACTATTCCTTTTTGTTCTTGATGAAGGTGAGGACGAGGAATGCGCCGCAGAGGAGGGTTGCGCTTCCGCATCCGATGGCGATTCCGATTAAGGCGGTCTGCCACCACGGGACGATGCCGATGACTTTGGAGGAGGCGCTTACGCCATTCATGATGTTGGTGTGGACGGTGGTAAAGACGATGTGCTTGGTCGCTTCGCGGAGGGCAACGCAAAAGGTCGGGGAATTCTTGTAGGCGGCGTAAACCGATTCGTTGTTATTGCCGTCGAAGGAATCGCTTCCGCCGAGCAAGCCATCGATTTTGGACATGGTGTCTCCCGAATCCCAGTCGGAGATCATGATGCCGGTCCAGCCCCATTCTTCGCGGAGGACGTCCTTCAATAGCTCTTTGCAGGCGCCGCACCAGACGGCGCCCATGCGGGTGAAGGAATTCATGCAGGCGTGGGCGGCCGCGTCTCCAGTTTCCGAAGCGAAGACAAGCTCGAAGGGGAGGAGATAGATCTCGCGGATCGTCTGCTCGTTTGCGAAGATCGCGCAGTGGCGGCGATTGGTCTCGAGGTCATTCATCGCGAAGTGCTTGACGTAAGCGGTCATGCCTTTGTTCTCGATGCCTTTGCAAAGGGCTGCGCCGGCTTTTCCGGTGAGGTAGGGGTCCTCGCTGGCGTATTCCCAAGCCCTTCCGCCGTACATTGTGCGATGGAGGTTTAAGCCAGGGCCATAGATTCCTTGGTAGCCAGTGTAAAGGAGATCTTCGGAGATATGCTTGCCCATATCTTCTAGCAGCCTATCGTTCCAAGTGGATCCCTGCACGGGGCCGCAGGGGTAAGCCATGTGGATATAATCCTCGCCTTTTTGCTTTGGGAAATCGCTCCGCTTGGTGAGTCCGACAGGGCCATTCTCGGTCATGCATTGATCCAGGGCGATGGAAGAGGCGCTTTCGATGCGATGATAGGCGTTGGAGCACATCCTCGCCTGCTCTTTGAAACTCATCTGATCGAGGAGCTGGTCCCAAAGAGGATCGTCATAGGGGCGATCGCGAAGAGTGATGGCGCCGAACTGGAACGGTGCGTCATAGGTTGGCATCTTGGCGTTAGGATCCTCTTCGTAGTCTTTGTCGAAGGTGACGTCGCTAGCGAATTCCGCGGTCATCTGGAGCTTGACGTTCGTTTCGGGGAAAGCGGACCAATCGGCGCGGGACAGGTATTCGAATTCGTCGTCTGCCATGCCTTCGTAGTAGTCGAGGTCAGCCGCGTCGAAGCGGTTAGTGACGTCCACTTTTTTGCCATAGGGCGACTTCTTGAAGGAGTCGGAGTCACCTGCGACTACGACCTTCTTTGCTAGGGAGCCGTTTGCGCCTCCGATCGCGGTTCCAAAGCCTTTAATGGCTAAGATGTTATTGATTGCCTGATGAGCGGAGCTTCCGATAGAGAAATAGAAGTCGCCGCCTTCGAGGATATAGCCTTTGCTTTGATGCTCGTCATAGGTTAATAGCATCCTCTTTGGGACGTTCACGGTGACTTTGGCTTCGCCGCGAGCGGCGATCGCGCCGGTTTTGGCGTAGCCAGCTAGCTCAACCGCTGGCTTTTCGATGCCGAGGTTGCGGTCCAAGGAGGTGTAGGGCTTCTGGAGATAGACCTCGACGACCTCTTTTGAGGCGACCCCTGACTCGTTTTTGACGGTTACGGTGACTTCATAATCGCCGCTTGCCATTCTTGTGACGTCGAACCCGCTATAGGAGAAGGAGGCGTAGCTTAATCCATATCCAAAGGGATAGGCGACCTCGTTATCGTAATCCCATTCTCCGCCATCGCGGCTGCCCGCGCTAGAATCGGCGTTGCCGTTTCCAAGGATCAGATCTTCGTAGCGGGTCTCGTAGTAGCGGTAGCCTTCGTAGATGCCTTCTTGGTAGACCATGTATTCGCTTTGCCTTTCGGCGAGGGTTCTGTTCTTGTCGTCACGGAAGGAAGAGGCGTTTGCGAAGCGGTAGTCGCCTGAATTGCTTGTTGCTGGGGCGGAATGGCCATCATATGCCCAGGTATCGGTCAAACGGCCAGAAGGCGAATATTCGCCAGCGATGAGGTCGGCGACTGCGCGTGCGCCAGTGGTACCCACTTCGCCGATATACATCATCGCGTCGATCGAATCCATATAGGGCTCAAAGGAGGCCATGTCGAATGGGTTGCCGGAATTGAGCAAGATGATGACTTTGCCAAAGGTACCGCCATCTTTTAATGAGATGACGTTCGCGAGCAGATCCAATTCGTTTTTGGTAAGGGCCAAGTAGTTGTTGGATCCGCCTATTGAGTCGGAGCCGTGGGTCAATAGATCGCTATATTCGCCGCCGGTCCTCGACAAAACGACGATCGCCGCATCCGAATAGGAAGCGAATGAGTTTTTGACGGAACTAGTGTAAGAGCTCCAAGCCGTTTCATTGACCGCGAGGGTCGCGTTTTCGACGCAGGCCGATTCCCTTTCGGTGCGGAGGGGCTGGTTCGCGTAGAAGTTCCAAAGATCTGGGTTCACGTGATAGCCGACCCTCTCGAGGCTATCCTTGAGGTTTTCGGAAAGCTTATTCGAGGGAATCCAGCCAGAGCCTGATCCAGTTTCGACGATGGATCTCGACCCGCGGCCGAAAAGCGAGATGTTTTTCTCATCCAGCAGGGGCAGTGCATCGTTTTCGTTCTTGAGGAGTACCGCGCCTTCGCGCTCAACCTCCTCGATGATGAAACCATCTTCCTCGGCGAGGAGTTCCCCAGCGTCTGCGTCTTCGATGAAGTCATAATCCGAGGCGTAGAATATCTGCCCTTTGTTATCGGGGTCTTCGACGATCATCGAGGTTTTGGTTTGGAAATAGCTATTGATCGCGGCCGAGTAATTCGAGGTCACGCTATAGCCGATTCCGCCGACGAGGGTGAGAACGCCGAAAAGGGCGGTGGTGGCAATCCATAAAGGTCTGGTTTTTCGGAACATCTTTTTCTTCCTTTCCCATCGGTGGTCCCGATGGTTTGCTGTTGAAATCGATTTTATGCATTGGCACGCCCGCGTCTTCCGATTGAGCGCAACTTTTCCTTTTCTCGTCTCATTTTTGGAAAAGGTTAAGGCGGGAAAAGGAAAGGATAGGAAGAAAGAAAAGCAGGGGTGGGGCGGATTTGCTAGCCTAGGGCCATCTACGAAAGATTTTTCAGTCATTGGACGAAAGGAGACGGGAATGAATCTATTTCGAACATATTTCAAGGGGAGGACGGTGCTTGGCTTTTATTTGCCTTTCGCCGGCGCGCTACTTGCTCTTTTCTCAGGCTTTTTCTATTTCGGCTTCTCCGCGAGCCGATACTACTCGCCTATGATGGCGGGCTTCGCGATCGCGGCCGGGGTGTCTTTTTTGCTCCTTTCTTTGTTCCCGGCCGCGACGCGTTGGGCGAGCATCCCGTTATTCGCGTTCGTGTTTGTCGCGTTCTTGTTCCTCGTCAAGGACGGCTACCTTTATTTCTCTGAGGCCTTCTATGGCAAGTTCAGCCTAGAAGCCTTGTTCAAGATGGATCCGTTCTTCCTTTACCCGTTACTAGGGTCGATCCTTTCGATCATCCTATCGGAGTTTGGCATCTATGCCCCTAGCCGCAAGAAGGGAATTGAGCCGGTTGCAAAGGAGGCGAACTAAGATGGTAAAGCTAGCTAAAGCGTTATTCGTGACGAGCCTCGGCCTATTGAATGTGGCCGCGATTGGATTTGGCGTCATATCCATTGGGGTTCCGATTGCCTACGATAACTCCGACGCGATTTCTGGATTCCTGCACGAGAAGACCTTCGAAATCGTCGAAGGCGAGGTTGATCCAAACGAGGATTTGGAATACTTCCCCTCGGATTTCGACTCGGTTGCGGAAGTGAAAGAAAACGGGATGGCCGTCAATAAGAAGGTCATCGAGGAAGGCGCGGTATTGCTTAAGAACGAGAATGGCGCCCTCCCGCTCCATGGCGACGAGATCATTAACGGCTATAGCGTCTCTACCGCTAGCCTAGTTCTAGCGGGGACCGGAAGCTCAGGCACCAATAATGATCCTGGCATCTCCTTCTACGATGGATTGACCGAGGCTGGATTCGAGGTCAATTCCGAATTGTATCAATGGTATAAGAGCAATTTCTCCACCTATGGCAGGGTGAATCTAAACGGCGGCAACATCGGGGCGAATTTCTCAATCCGCGAGGCGCCTTGGAACAGTTTGCCCGCATCGGCGAAATCCTATGCTGACGTCGGCATCTTCTGGCTCGCTAGGACAAGCGGCGAAGGCGCGGACATGGCCATCAATACCGGCAATAAGTCCGACATGAACCACGGGAACTATCTAGAGTTCAACGCCAATGAGCGTTCCGTGCTCGCGGGAATGAAGGAGATGAAGGACGCGGGCGATCTCGATAAGATCGTTGTCCTTGTGAACTCCGCCGCTCCGCTTGAACTCGACTTCCTCGATGATGAAAGTTACGACATCGATGCGGCCATGTGGGTTGGAACGATGGGAAGCGCGGGAATCCGTGGAGTCGCTTCCTTGCTTTCCGGTGAAAAGAATCCTAGCGGCAAACTTCCCGACATCTATTTCCGTCACCATTATATGAACCCCGTGTATGCGAATTTCGGAGGTTTGAACTCGGGATGGACCTATGGAAACGGCGGCATCACTAGCGACAACAAGAGCAACCATTACGTCGTTTACCAAGAAGGAATCTACGAGGGATACCGCTACGCTGAGACGCGCTATGAAGACGATGCCTTAGGACGTCCAGCAACCGGCGAGTTCGATTACGATGAAGCGATTCAATTCCCGTTTGGCTTCGGCTTAAGCTATACCGATTTCTCGTATCGTTCCTTCCAGGTGAAAGCGCCTGATTCCCTCACCGATCCTGATGGCGTCTTCGAGTTAAGCGTTACCGTTAGAAACGATGGGGCAATCCCTGGCAAAGCGGTTGCTGAGTTCTATCTGCAAAAGCCATATACCGACTATGACGAAGACCACGGCATCGAAAAGAGCGCGGTTGAGCTCGTGGGCTTTGAAAAGAGCAAACTCCTCGCTTCGGGCGAAGAGCAGACGCTTAAAACGACTGTGAGCCTGCGCGAACTTGGCTGCTATGACGCCGACGGCGCAGAAAGCTACATCCTTGAGAAGGGCGACTATTATTTCACGCTCGGCAGGGATTCCCATGACGCGATCAACAACATCCTCGCCCGCAAAGGCGTTGGAGGCGTAGGCGATTCTGCGTTGTCCTCATTATATCGCGTCGCCAATGATGACTTCGCGCTTCTAAACTATGCCCCCACTGGCGAGAAGATCGTCAATCAATTCGACAACGCTGACATCAACCGTTACGAAGGCAGTGGCGATAACCACGTCGATTATATTTCTCGCTCCGACTGGGAGGGCACGTTGAAGTTTGGCCTCGATTCGTCCTACAACCGAATCGCCGGAAGCGCGGTTGCGTTGAACGCCACCGCCCAAATGAAAGAAGAGGTCAAGCAGAGCTACATCAACGCCGTTGAAGACGATGAGTACCTCGAGTACCCCGATTATGACGTCCAAAGCCGCTACAGCATCTGCGACCTTCGCTTCGACGAGATTCCTTATGATGATCCGCGCTGGGAAGAAGTACTCGATAGCTTGACCTTCAAGGAGACCAAAGAGCTATTGAATTCCGGTTTACGCCTCACTGGGTCGCTTGAAAAGGTTGGCAAGCCCCTCACCAAAGACCATAACGGCGCGACTGGCCCCGTTCAGACCTATGGCGATGACGCGGCCAATAACCGTGGCATTGCGGTAAGGAACAATGACCCAGACCGCGGACAATATCCGACGATCTACCCTGGTTCTGGCATGATTGCTGCGACCTTCAACAAAGACCTGTCCCTCGAATACGGCAAAGCTTGGGGCGAGGATTGCCTCCATGCTGGCTATTCTGGGCTCTATGGGCCGGGCCTAAACATCCATCGTGGCGCTTATAACGGTCGCTTCTTCGAATACTTCTCTGAGGATCCAGTCCTTTCCGGACAATCCTGCACCTACCTGTGCGATGGATTAAAGAGCAAGGGCGTGTATGCGTATTTGAAGCATTTCGCCCTCAATGATCAGGAGTCCTACCGCGAGGGAGTATGCGTTTGGGCGAACGAGCAAACGATCCGCGAAATCTATCTCAAGCCCTATCAGATCGTGATGGAAGCGAAAGCCGCGACCTCCGTCATGACAGGATTCAACCGCATCGGCGTGCTTTGGACTTCTAACCAAGGCTTCATCGAGTCCGTCATGAGAAAAGAGTGGGGGAGCCATGGCATCTCCGTGACCGACTGGTGGACCGGGAGCTATATGAACCTCGCCGGCGCGATCTATAACGGTACCGATATCCCTGATGGGACTAGAGCCATGAGCGATTCCCTGTGGCAAAGCTACGAGACCAGCCACCCGAAATTCGCTTGGGCAATGAGGGAATCCGCGCACCATATCCTCTATACCGTCGCTCATAGCAACGCGATGAATTTCATTTCATCCAATACCAAGATGGTCGCATTGACCCCGAAGTGGATGCCGATGTTAGATGGCATCCAGAAAGGCATCAATATCGCCTTCTACATCACCATTGGCCTATTCGCCGCCGCGTCCGCGTTCTATTTCATCGCGAGCCGGAAGAAAGAATCCTAATTTGAAAGGAGTTCGACAATGAAAAAGAACAGCATCCTGCTAGCCATGACCTCTCTCCTCGTCCTTTCCGCCTGCGGCGGTGGCGGGTCTAGTGAGGCGAATTCGAGCGCTTTGCCACCAAAGGAAAGGGAATTCACCGTCCTTGGTAACGAGAAAGTCGACATGGAAGTGAAACAAGGCATTTCCATGCGCTTGCTTCGCGTTCAAGGGAACCAGAATCGCAAGAAAGAAATCTTATCTGGCGATGACGAACTCACCGCGACTTTCCAAGCGGGGGACGAGATCGAAATCCTTTCTTCCTCCACCCATATCTTGCTGGAGGCATTCGGAAACGAAGAGACTTTGCTCTATTCAAAGACCGGCCAATTCCGCATCGAAGTGCCGAAAGGGAAAGTCGCGGCAATCTATCCCGGACTCCCAAAAGGTGAATCCACGATTTCCGCCCGCATCCCAAGTGCAAGCGAACTAAGCGAGATCCGTAACCTTGCCTGCAATCCCTTCGACGTGATGAGCATCGAAGAATACCCTGGGTCAGGAACAACCGTTGTCCAAGCGGAAGATTCTCCGTCCATCAAGACGCAGATGATGTTCCCCCATGCCTATTCGAACGTCGTTACCCGCGGCGAGGCAAGCTTCTTTGCCCGCAACGCGATTGATGGTCACCTCGATTCTAATGGTCACGGCGATTATCCATATCAATCATGGGGATATGACCAAAAGGACGAGGCGAGCTTCACCCTATACTTCGGCAGAGAGGTAACCCTTTCCTCGATTGGCATTACCCTCCGTCACGACAAAGCGAACAACCATGACACCTATTGGGCGTCCGCAGTCATCGAATATGATGGCGGCGAATTGGAGATTGAACCAGAAGATAGCGGCGATGAACAAGAATTCGAATTCGATGGGGACGTGACCACGGATTTCATCAGAATCCGCGATATCGTATCCGCGAAGACCGGGCAAGGCTATGCCGCATTGACCGAGATTTCCGCCTATGGCTATGACGCTTCGGATGACCTTGATGCGAAGCGGCAGGGAATCGTTGGAGGATTTAACCTCAAGAATGGCCCAGCCGTTCGTTCGCACGCTTACTCAGCGGAAGAAGTGAAGGAAAACGCAGACCGCGCCAACGCGTGGTTCTTGGATGCCCTCGACAAAGGGAGCCTCAAAGTTCCGATGTACGATTTGAATTCCACCGAGACGGTAAAGCTCGGCGAATTCGAATGGAAGGATTCGATTTACTATTCCGGGATGTCCGATTATATCCTCACAACCGGCGACCAAGCGGGTTATGACTATCTAAAAGGCATCGGCGAAGCTGCCAAATATCGCTGCAATTCCGGCACATGTACCCCGCATGGAGATCATTATCAAATCGGCGAGACGTTCATGAACCTCGGTGATATCGCCTCGACTTCCTACCAAGCCGCGCAGCCGAGATCGAACCTCGATTGGAACGTCGCCGCCTATCCTAACGTCCCACCGAAAGTAAGCGGCGATCACCGCGACGACAATAGCCGCGACTGGAGCCGCTTATCCTTCTGGTGGTGCGACGCGCTTTACATGGCTTTGAATTCGTACACCCTCATGTCGAAAATCACTGGCGAAGACAAATACGTCACCACCGCGAAAGCGGGTTATGACTACGCCAAAGGATTCCTTTACGACCAGGAAGATCACCTGTGGCACCGCGATTTGACCCAGCTCTCCTTGACGAATTCCCAAGACGAAGGCGCCAAGCATAAAGTCTATTGGGCAAGAGGCAACGCATGGGTATTCGCTGCGCTTGCGAAAGAGCTTATCTATCTCGACGAAGCCGATTATCACGAGATCTACGATGACTATCTAAACGATTATCTAGAGATGGCAGAAGCCCTTGCTGAGCATCAAAAGGACGATGGCCTATGGGACGTTTCGATAACCCCATATGATAAATATTCCGGCAAAGAGATCACCGGAACCTGCGGGTTCCTCTATGGCTACTGCGTGGGCCTTGCCCTAGGCGTGCTCGATGAGGCGACATACCTTCCGATGGTTGAGAAGGGATTTGAGACGATCTACGAGACCTGCTTCATAAACGGAACCGACCAGCTTGGATACATGCAGACCGTTGGCTACCAGCCGCAGAACTACGTAAGCGAGGAGTTCTCTAAGGTCATCACGAACGAATTCGGCATGGGGCTCTTCTTGCTTGCCTCAAGCGCCTTCATGAGGCTATGCGACGATTATGAAGCCGTTCCGCTGCTTCCTGATGCTGGGGCGCAAGGGTACTACTATTCCTGATTCCACTTAGAATCCATACTAAGGGCGACGCAAATGTCGCTCTTTTTGATGGAATTTGAATACACGTACTCGTTGGAATTGAAAACCCTGCCGCGAGGAAGGGGCAATAGTCCATTGAAATCAGAATGTATAGAGATCGACATAGTCAAAGTTGGTTGAGGATCCGCGACTTGCGATTTCAATCGTGTTCTCGCCTTCATTGAGATCGATCTCGCCCATATAGATCTCGCCCCATTCGTGGTAGCGGTTGCTGCTCGTCGCGGCGGGGTTGCGCCTTTCGGGGAATATGATGGTTTCTCCATTGACCTTCAGGTCGAACATCTCGCTTGGATCGCGCGAATTGATTTGCTTGGCTAGGCCATAGGCGACGTAGCCCTTTATCGCTGCGTCGGAGGTATATGTCCATACAACGCCTGCATTTGTCTTTTCGTCGATGTTTCCAATGTATGAGTGGCCGGAAGAGGTGTTATCGGTTTTGACGGTCGCGTCTCCATATAGCGTTCCGCTTTCCGCTTCTAGGCGAGTTTTGGTCGTTCCTTCTGGCGCGGTTTCAACTAGGGCTTTATCGCAATGGAGATCCGCCCCATCGCCATAGACGGAAGAGAGGTAGGTGAGACGGTCGCCGAGCCAGTCCTCAAGGAAGCGTCTAGCGTCATTTTGCGAATAGACCGATTTGGTTTCTGCGCGCAGCTCTCCAGCGGTTTCGCCGTAATTCCCACCCATGTGGTTCCATTTTTGGAAGTTCGCGGCATAATCCGCTTCATATAGGCTCGAATAGGAATGCAACGCATCGAAGAGGCCTTGGAAGACGTTCTCCTCGACGAGCTTCGCCCATTTGGCCTTGACCATGTTCTGGAAGAAGGTCTGGCCGGTGAGAAGGGTGAGCCATGGGTTGCTTGAGCCATAGGCGTAATATCCTTTGGCGTCCTCGCAATATCCTGCGCGGTTTCCGAAAGCGGAATCCCAATCCCAAGGGGCTTGGAAGCGCAGGCGATGATCAGCCCCCTCGCCCATGTCGAAGTCGAGATAGAACGAACTCCAACCGATATCGGGGTCGCAGGCGATCTCCTGCAGGATATAGGTGTCGACCATCGACTGGAGATCGATGTAACGGTTCAAATGGTTTTGGATGGATGCAGCTGGAGCGGCCACGGTGGAGAGCCCGTCGGCAGAGATGTTGTAGCAGGTGCCGTTCCTTGCATAGTAAGCGACGCGGTAGACATTCTCCAAATAGGTCGCCGCGAACTGGCGTTGGGAGTCGCAGAGAATGTCGCTTTTGATGGTATAGCCGCGGTTCCCTGGGTAGACGTTTCTGCCATTTGGGCCGGACAGGGCTGCGTTATTGAGATAATTGATCGTGAAGGTTGGGTCACCATCAGGCCCTTCCTCGGTGTAATAGCCATCGTATTCGACGAAGTAGCCGAAGTCGTTGGTGGTCCAATCGTCCTCTGGCTCGCTGATATCGACGCGTCCCGCGCCGACCTGCTGCTGTTCGACAAGGAGGTAAACGCCCCAATAGGTGCCGTTGATGTTGACTTTGACAGGCAGGAAATCAGTGCAGTAGTAGCCGTCGCTTCCAAGGATCTTATGCCCTAGGTAGAATGCGGCGGCGTTGCGAAGCATCGATGAGTCTTTGACGTCTGCCAAAAGGACCCAGGATTTCATCTTCTGGCCGCCATTTAAACCTAGCATCCCTTGCTTTTTGTCGAATTTGATGCGGAGGGGCTTCTTATTGTAATTCGAGGTGTAGTTGCCTCTGACTTTGACTCCGCCCGTGACTCCGCTCAAGGCATATTTATCGTCGCATCCCGAAACGGAGATCGTGCAGTTGGTGTAATCCCATTTGTTGAGGCGGTTCGGCTCGGTCACGAAGTTGTTTAGACCATCCTCGGAGACGATGTCGATCGTCGCAAGGGTTTCAGGCATCTGGGGTTCAAAGGAGTAATCCGCACCGGATTTGAGATTCTCAAATGGGACGGAAGGAAATTCAAAAGGAGCTTGGACGTGTGGTGGAATTTGCTCTTCTGAGTTCTCCGAAGGGATTGAAACCTCACTGATTGGCTTGTCCGATGAAACTTCTGGAGTTTCAGGGGAATGATCTTCAATCGGGGCTTTGGATGAGACTTCGACAGGGGCTTGTTCTGATGAAGCGATGTCCTCGGAAGAAGCCTTTACGGGCGCTTCGGAAGAAAGCTCGGGTTCTGGGGTTTCGCTTTGGGAAACGCTTTGATTTGAATCCGCGGAGCTTATCGCTTGGCTCGACCCACTTGCGCCCGTGCATGAAGCAAGGATCATGGTTGCCGCAAGAATTAATGGGGAATATGCACTCTTTTTCATTTTTTGGAGTCCCTTCCGCCTCTTAACGATGTCTCAACGGAATGCGAGGAAACTTATGGAGGCTTTCGCGGATAATCTAAGGCGTTTTCGAAATCCGCGAAACGAATCAGGCGTAGGCTTTGTTTTTTGCCACGCAACCTTTATGTGAAGGAAAAGTTATCGCGAGAGTGGAATTAAATGCAGGTTCATGCGCGCGCTAAAATATTGGCTATTCTTTATGAAAGCCTTGCGTCATTATTCGATAGAAAAACCATTAACTGCCTTTTTAGCACATGATTAGAGCGAGACAATAATCTGCTTTTTTGCAGTGGCTTGGTTTCAATCAACGCCTATTGGCGATTCCGAACATTCCCTCGATGATGAATTCGTTTTCCTCTTCGCTGGAAAAGGTGCGGGAATATTTCTCGAAGTCGTTGTATGGCATGAGGTTATGCCCCATGTTCATGTAGATCATATTGTAGTTTTTGTTCGTCCAGGCGACAGGCCAATATCCGCTGTCCCAGATTTCGCCAACGCGGTCGCCGATTGGGAAAGTCGAATCCTCCATCGAATCATCGAGGGAGAGCAGGATCTGAATGTCCTCGTTTTCGCGGAGATCATTCTCCCAGCCATACCATTCGTTAGGCGACGACATGATGGAGTCGCCAAGGAATTTGGTCGCGGGATGATCGTGGGTCTCGACTTTGAGCCTTTCTGCTGTTGGGTTCCAGGTGTTTGTCCGGTAGTTTCCGGTGCCAAGGAAATTCTCGTGATACCAAGACCAGGAACTAGCCTCGGTTGTGAAGGCGCATACGTGAAATCCCATCCACGCCCCGCCGTTTTCCATATATTCCTCAAACGCGTGTCTTTGGCTTTCGACATAGGGCAGGTTATTGAGGAACATGACGAGGTCATAATCCTCTAACGTCTCTTCGTTCAGCATCCCGAAGTCGGTGGAGAAATCGTAAAGGAATCCATTCTCTTTTCCCATCTTCGGGAACCATTCGTTGGCCTCTTGCGCGAAATCGGCGTGCGCGCCATCTCCGCCTTCGATGAAGCCTAGGCCAAGGGCTTTGAACTCTGCGCATACTTCGCAAACCCCACCTTGATGGGCTCCCTCTTCCTTTTCGCCACAGACGGTGCAGATGCGGAAGTGGCGGTCTTCTTCCCTATGCCACCCGCCGAACTGGTGGATGAGGTGAGGCTCGGAAGTCGTTCCGCCTTCGCCGCAGGCAATCAAAGCAAGGGAAGCAAGCGGGATAATCGCTTTGGTGAATCGAGAAAAGTATGGCATGTCCTTCGTCCTTTCTTTCCGTCACGATACGCCTGGAAAAAACGCTTCGCCATTTTACGGGCGCAAGCTTCGCCTTTTCGCTCATATCCTTTGCAAACGAAAAGGAGGAGCCGAAGCTCCTCCCCCTGAAAGCGAATTGAAGAGATTATTTCCCAACGAAGGTAACGATCGCGAGGCCGTTGCGCCAAGTATCGCTATTCTCGGTATAGCCGCTTGCGGTGCCAAGAGTATAGGTTCCGTCAGCGATTTCAACAGAAGTTTCGGCAACGGTTTTGTAGATGTTAGGACGGTTGCCGCTAGATCCGACTTCCCCGAAGTGGAAGTAGTAGATCGCCTCGGCAGCGAGCTTCCCGGTCACGTCGACTTTGATCTCGAAGGTGCCGTTCACTGCTCCTTCTTCCTTGTCGAGCGAAAGCGAGATCTTGCCATCCAACTCTGGGACCTGATTGTCGAAGCTCATCATGTCGACGTAGTACTTCTCAGCGTCCTCGATGCCATTATAGGTACCGGAGATCGTGACGACGGCCGCGCCTTCTTCATTCGCGATCGCGACATCGGCCAGATTGATGTAGTTTTCGCCGAGATAATGGATGCCGACTAAGCCGTTTGCCCAGGAGAATCCGCTAACATTGTTGATCTGCTCAACGGTATAGGAGCCGCTTGCATTGGTCAGATTCATGGTTTCCATGGTCTTGTTGTTCCAAGCGAGGTTATGGCCATCGGTGGACTGGGTCTTCGCACCTTCGCCGAAGATGTAGTGGAAGAAGTAATAGGAGTTCGACTCCATCTTTCCGGTGACGTCGATCGTCGCGCTGAAGGTACCCTTGGTGTTGTCTTCTCCCTCGGCGACGAACTCCCAAACAACCTCATCAGCGATGTTGGTGTAGCTTCCGCCAAGCTGGACAAGATCGAGGTAGAAGTGGTCAAGTTCTGGATCTTGAGTGTAGTCGAAGTTGCTGAATTCGCCCTTGAGAACGACGTTGACCTTGCCTTCGCCTTCCTCGACAACAACCTGCTTGATGGCCGCAGTTGGGACGGATTCATCGACGACGGTGAGGCTCGGGCAGCCGTAGAAGTTGGATTGGCCATCTAAACCGGCGTTGGTCGCGATGGTGTACTTCCTGTTGCCAACGACGAGTTCTTTGCCGGTGTTCTCCGAATCGGTTTCAAACTTCATATCGCCGGCTTGGCCAATGTCGGAAGAGCTTCCGGTGCCGCCATTGCCGTTAGGAAGGCCGAAGTGGAGGATGTAGCCAGTTCCGGCGGCGCTGCCAGGAAGTTCGCTGACGTCGATCTCGACTTTGAATTTGCCTTCGCCGTTATCGAGGAAGGTGAGCTCGCTGCTCGTGCAGAAGCGGGTCCAAGCGCCATTGTTCTGAAGGTCGACTTTGACCATGCCCTTCGCCGCTGCGGTGAGGGCTGCGACATCGGCATAGCCGGAGTAGGTTCCGGAGATAACGAAATAGGGGACGCCATCCTTATCGATGATGTCGATATCGTTGCCGGCGATGGTGCCGACCATGATCTCATAGGTCGCGGTTAGGCCGGAATAGGTGACGGTGACGGTCTTCTTTCCCTCGGTCGTCATGTCGGGGGTAGAGACGGTGTAGCCAGAGGCGATGGGCTTTTCTGTGCCGCCGATGACGGCGTTCACGACGAGACCTTCATATTCGAAGGTATTGCCGACGAAGAAAGCGGTCCTTGCGCCGGAGGCGTTGGCGGTGATGCTAGAGAGCGCGGAGACCGTGATCTTGACGGTGACGGCGGCTGCGGGCATCGTGAAGCGATAGCGGCTCGTGGTGGAAGTGATTTCTTCGCCGTTGAAGGTTACTTTGTCGACGACTTTTCCTTCGGCTGCGCTGACGGTGAAGGAGACGCGGTCTCCCTCGGCGGCCTTCTCGGGAAGCCCGGTGACGGTGATGCCTTCGGCGGCATCGAGGGTGATGGAGTAAGTCACCGCTTCGGATTGGGATGCGGGGGTGCTAGTCCCACCTCCGTTGCCTCCGCCGCAGGCCGCTAATAGGGCCATGGACGACAGGGACAGTAGAATGGTTGCCATTAGATTTGTCTTTTTCATTTTTTTTGCATTCCTTTCTTTTGGCATTTATTTGGATGCCGATCGTTACGATTCGGCCAATTCCCTAGTTGGAAGATGTCTTAGGCGCGTAAGGCGTCTTGAGGCATTCGGTGAAGACGGAGCAGAGGGCTTCGTTTTGGTGGACTCCCGCCCGCTGGGCTTTGCCCCATTTGCGGAGGATTTCATCAAAGGAGTCGTTGCCCCTGGAGATATGGGGCGTTTCGGAGATCGGCAGGTTCTCGCCTTCCTCGTTTTGGATGCGGATGAGGTATAGACCCCATTCGCTTTCGCCCTTGACCTTATAGGTCCAGCTGGTCCAGGAGATGTCGTTGGCTTGGAATTCCTCAATCACGGTTTTCCAGATTTCGTAGGAGGCGTGTACGCAGAATTCGCCCATATAGAGGGGGATGTTTAAGTTCGCGCTAACGATGTTATCGATTCGCCTCTGGAAGGAGATGAGCTGCGATTCGTCGCCCCACTCGCTTTCGTAGTGGTGGAACTCGTAGACGACGTTCTGCCAGCCATATTCCTCAGGGCGAGGCATGTTCTCGGCGCCCCAGCAGGACTCCATGATCACGATGTGATTCGGATCGATTTTGCGGATCGCTTTGTAGAGTCTATTGAAGTAATCCCATTGGATCTTCGTGGTGACGTAGGTGATGCCTTCCGGATCGCCATTATCGCCTGCCGGCTCGTTCAGAATGTCGTAGCCCGCGATGTTCTTGTAGTCCTTGTAGCGTTCCGCGAGCAGCTCCCAAACTTCGAGGGTGAGTTCGCGGTAAGCATCTCCAAGCTCGTCTTGCTTCCATAGCCAATCCCTGCTTCTAGCGTCGAGGGAATGGTCGTTCCCGTTTTGCGATCCGAACGCCCCATGCAGGTCCAATACGACATACATCCCATGGGATTCGGCGGAGTTGATGAGGCCATCGATCTTCTCAAGGTGCGATTTGCGGAGCGACATCTTCATGGAGAGGATTTCCTCGGCTGTGGGATCGTCTTTCTTGAGCAATTGGAAGTCGCAATCGTAGACGTCCATGTAGGAGATGGGGAGGCGGATGCAATTGATGCCTAGCCTTTGCAGGTTATCGAAGTCCTCCGTGGTGAAGAAGTTATCCTGATATTCGTCGAATAGGTCCCAAGCATCTTCCTTGGAGAAGCGGGTGGTCAGCGTGTTGAAGGTGGTGAGGGTATCTACCCCATCGGTCAAAGACATCCACCTTTCTTGGAAGAAGAGCCCTCCGATATTGGTGCCCTGAAGCAATAGGGGCTTCCCATCGCCGTCATAAAGCAGATTCCCCTTGGCCGATACGTATCCTTTTCTCGTCGAGACGAAGGAAGAAGCCTCATCCGAAGAAGCGTCCAAAGCATCGCTAATAGATGTGGTGGAGGCGGAGCTACAGCCCACTAACGCCAAAGAAGCGATGCAAAGCGATACCGAAAAACGATTCCTCTTCATTGAGGCCAATATAGTTTTCCTTGAAAGGAAAAGCCGATTTTTTTGCCTAACCTTTCAAAAAGCCTTCTTATTCTTGCGCAGGCGCAGGATAGATTTCGACTAGCGACCTAGAGGACCCGCCTTCGCCGACCGCGCCTCCGAAGCCATTTACCACGTGGCGGATGCCGCCATTGCCGCTGCCGGAGAAAGTGGTGGTGACAAGGTGCTCTAGTTTCACGCCTTCTGCATCGGGGCACTCGAAAGCGTTCTCGAGGAAATCATAGGAGTAGTGCACCCAATAGACGCCTAATCCAAGGCCATAATGGTTTTTGACCGATGGGTCGACCTTATAGGCTGCGCACCCATCGCGCTCGCCCGATTCGCTTTTCCAATGATCCTGCGATGGGACGTTATATGGGACTTCGCATTGATACATCACGACTTTCCCATATTCCCCTTTCCAAAGGGTTTGATAGGATTCGAAATGCTCGACCATGAGGCCATAGCAAGTTACATGATCCCCTTCGACGAGCAAACCGTTCGCGGCGGGATTTCCATAATTGATGCCGTCCCTGCCGTTATCTACGTCATCCCATGCGACTCCTCTAGAGTGGTCGGCCCTCCATAGCCAGAAATTATCGCCGATCACGTCGTTTGAGTTGATGATCACGGATACGTCGCATTCGGTATGGGCGTTCTCTTTCCCGCCGATTCGGCAGAACAAATCGCTTAGGACAGTGGGGTTCTTCTCGTGGCGTAGCTCGCTTTTCTCTAACCCTGCGCGGACCATGAAATGCGACCCTTCTCCCGCGTCGACGAGCAGTTGCGATAGCCTAACCCCATCGACGTCATCGATTTCGACCCCGCCTCTTCCGTTAGCAATCTGCAAGGTGGCGTATCCAATTCCCATCACGATGGTGTTGGGCTTAGTGATATGAAGCGGCGCCTCCAGGCTATAGATGCCTGGGGCAAATAGGATATGGCGTCCATCGGCGAGGGCTTTGTTGAGGGTTGCCGCATTGTCGCGAAGCGGGGAAGCGATATGGAAATCGTCTAAGGAAATAACCTTGCCTTGGCCCATGTTTTCCCTAGAATAGCTAACCCCTGTCGCGTTTTCGCGAATAGAGGGCACGAAAACGCTTAGCCCGGATTCCCCGTCATATAGGAATGGTGACTCGGCGATTTTGTCGCATTTCTCTTCCACGGAAGTGCGGGATGTGCGCTCGGACCATGCGCTAGAAGGAACTCCGCCAGCGCATCCTGAAAACACATAGTTATGGCTTGCTCCGACCCAAGAGGCGAATTCGTCGTTTCGACTCATCCATTGCTGCTGGGTGCGCGATTCGATTCGCCCTTCGATGACGCTATCGGCGAGGAATCCGCCTGAGCTCCATCCCGATGGATGGGAGAGGTATAGATTCTTCGCGAAATGGCATCTGCGGAGAGAAGTAGCTTGCGAAACGGCGAATTGCGTCGATTCGGGGAAGGATAGATTCATCGCGTTGCGCCAGAAGGTGCAGGTCGAGTTGTTGTTGCTTAGAATCTCAGTCGAGACATATAGGCTTCCTAGCTCGGTTGCATAGGGCGTGGCTCCAAGGCCAAGGGCGGAGGAATAGTAGCCTAGCTTCATTTCGATATCGGGATAGGCGCCTGGGTAGAATAAGGCTGCGAACCTAGAGGAGGAGAATTGGCCCTCCCAAGAGCTTTCTAGGTGTGAGTGGCGTTCCTCGATTTCCGCTTGGACTTTTGCCATGTCATCGCCGCTAGAAACGATGAGGGTTTCATCGCCAAATACGGAGGACGTGCCGCCAAATTCGATCTTTTCCGAGCCCTTTACGCCGAGGACTTTGTAATAGCCATAGCGGTAAGACGGCGTGACGAAATGGCTTTCCTTAATTGGGACGTCTCCGCTGATTAAGCGATAGTTCCCGTACTTGCTCTCGGAGCCATAGACCTCGAATCCGTCATAGCCCGAGGCATTCCAATAGACTTTTGCTTTGCCGCTTTCGACCTTGACGCGCGTCTCGTTCTCCTCGAGCCTCTCTTCTATTTCTTCGCTTTTGCTTTCTTCGATTGAAGAAGAAGAGGCGCAGGCGAAAAGAACGGGAAATGCAAGGAATAAGGCAAAGGCAAGACGATTGTTCTTCATGGTTTTGATCCCTGATATTTTACCATCTGCATCCCCTATTTTTGCCGGTTGGAGGGCAAAATCTACGCCCGAAATCGGAAAAGTTGCGCAAAAAAGGAAGCCTTCCGGAGAAAGCTTCCCATGAGGAGAGTCGATCTAGTTCACCAAAGGGCGAGGAGGGTCGACATCATTTGGTTGTAGTAAGACATGTAATTCAGGTAGCTCACCAAGGAGTAGACGCCGATCGCGATGACGATCGCGGCCACGAATCCGATGATGATGAATCTGCGTGCTTTCTTCATCGTTTAAGCCCCCATTTCCTTTTTCTCAGCCGGCAACATCGTGAGCACGAAGAATAGCAGCGCCCCGCCTCCTAAGAGGATATCGATGTCGACGATGAGCATCTTCCACCAGGCAAAGGATTCGATCGAGGCCACCTGGACGATCTTGGAATCGGTATCGGGGTTCTCGTTGTATTCCTTGTTGAGGTATTGCGAGCGAAGGAAGGTATAAACGACGTGATGCACGGCATCCTTCATCCTTCTTTGCAGCCTGATCGGTCCGTTGGCGGAATAATCGAAGGTCGCGCCCGAATAGCCGTTCAGGTTGTTGTTCATGCCGAGATCTCCTCCGGCGCGGAGCTGGTGGTCGATCGACATGTAGCCGCCATTATTGGCCCAGTCGGTGATGATGGATCCCTTGAATCCCCATTCGCCGCGGAGCACACCGGTGATTGAGGCTTCAGAGCCGCCGGAATATACGGCGCCGATGCGGTTGAAACTCGTCATGACGCCAACCGCGCCGCCCTCTTCAATCGCCATCTGGAATGGCTTGAGATAAGCTTCGCGATAGGCTTGCTCGGTTGTGAAGGTGAAGCCTTCGACCTTGGCCGTTTCGCTTTCGTTGAGGCAGAAATGCTTGATGTAGGAGTAGCGTCCGCCTTTTAGTAACCCAGAGCAGGCTTTGGATAAGACGCTGCCAGAGAGATAGGGGTCCTCAGAGAAATACTCCCAATTCCTCCCTCCCACTGGCGTGCGGTGGAGGTTGCATCCCCAACCCCAAAGGCCGTGGATGCCAACGCTGATCATATCCTGAGCGAAGGAGAGGCCGAATTCGACGGCGAGGTCCTTATTCCAGGTTTGGGCGAGCACGACCGCGTCAGGATAACCTGTTCCGCGCGGTTTGGATTGATAGTAGCACTTGATCTGAGCGGGGCCATCGACCTCGTTGCATTTGGGTTTTCCAATCGAATTCAGGGCAGGCGTGCCATAGGATTTGTTGATGGTGTTGAGCGCATCGTTGACGCTTACTTGCTCAAGGAGTTCTTCCCATTCGGGGGCATCGTAATCTGCGCCAAGGCGGAAGCCAAGGTCCGTCACGGCGTTATCCTCATAAATGCTCAGGCCATTTTCTTCGCCCCAGATGACGGGAGTATCGTCGATTGGCTCGCCGAAGAAATCCTCATCGCTCGAATCCCACGCATTGCCTTTGGCGCGGGTGAAGAAATAGGTGTCCTGAAGCTTTTGGGTCGCAGGGCGCGGCTTCACGCCTTCGAATGCCTCTAGATCTGGGAATTCTTCGCGCGAGAGATACTCGGGTGAGGTTCCGCCTTCAATGGCGTCAAGCGGATAGCCATCGCGAGCATCCTCTCCCGTGAAGAGGTTATCGACATCGGCTCCGGTGTATTTGTCTTTGTCGATATTGATCTTGCTGCTTATCTCAAAGTCATATACTCCGCCATGAAACTCTGGAAGCGAGGAGGCGATAGCTAGATCGCGATGGGAGTCGGAAGCGATATGGAAGAGGTAGTGGCCGCTTTCGATTTCGTAGCCCGTATGCCCATCCTCGTTTTTGTCGTAGCAATCATAGGATGCGAGGTCGCGACTTTGGACTTCAATATCTAGAACTTGGGAGATCCCGGCGTTTAGCGTAACGGTTTTCTCATACCCGACGAGATTCTTGGAACTCTTCTCGATTCCGCCTGCGACATAGGGCGCTTCGAGATAAATCTGCACGACGTCTTTGGCTGGAACGTTGCCCGTATTGGTGACTTTGACGCGGAAATGCATCTCGCCATCCTTATCGAAATGGTCAATGGCTTGCCCGTCTTTCGTGTGGCTTACTTCAACTAACTCATAGGAGAACGTCGAATAGCTCAGGCCATATCCGAACGGATATTGGACGACGGCGTCAAATCCCTCGACTGTGATTTCCTGGTCTTGGGCGTCAAGCACTTCGCGAGAATACGAATCCCAATAGCCTTCCTTGTCAGCGGTCTCATACCATTTGTATCCGACGTAGATGTTCTCGATGTAGTCGAAGAAGCGTTTATCCGTTAGGCCAGAGGAGAAATTCACGGCGTTCTTGGCTTTGTAAGCGAAGGAGTAGTTGCGGTCATAGGCGTAGGTATCGACCAATCTTCCAGAAGGCGATACCTCACCATAGAGGAGTTCGGGGATCTTTTCTGCCCCTTGGGTTCCGGTAAAGCCGACCTGCATCGCGGCATCGATGCCTGAAATCTCATTTAGGAAAGACAGGTCCATCGCGGCTGGAGAGTTGATGAGGACGACGACGTTATCGTAGTTCTCGCCGACATAGGTCAAAAGCTTCTCCTCTTCAATCGAGAGGTCTAGGTAGATCTTGCCTGGCTCACTCGTTGCCCCAGCTCCCGCTTTTGACATCGCTCGATCTGCCGGGATGTCTTCGCCGGCGTTGCGCACGATGACGACGAAAGCGGTGTCGGAATAGTCTAACGCCTCTTGCAAAAGTTCCTCGGAATAGTAATTCCTGTCCTCGATATTCGGCTCATGGAGGGTGATGACGTTGCTATTGTTGATGGCGTCAGGCGTCTTGGTGGCGTAAACATAAGGCGAGGCAAAGTGGTTGTACATCGCCTTGAGGCCCTGATTGTATTCGATGCCATATGAAGTGAGCGCGTCATAGAAATCCAATAAGGATGCGCGGGTATCGTCTTCGGCCATGACTCGGCCGGAGCAAGAGGCGGAATTTGCTCCATACGCCCAGTCGATTGATGCCCACCCGAAGACGTTCACGAAATCGGCTTTTTCCTTTTTCAGGGGGAGCGTGCCATTGTTTTTGAGCAAAACGGAGCCTTCCTCAACGATCCGTTTGGACATCTTTTGACCGGAAGCGCGGCTCTCTTGGACGGCGTCCTGCATGACAATGGGAGGCGTTAGAAGCGACGCGAGGTTCCTCTCTTGATCGACGAGGGCGATTTTGTTTCCGATGAATAATCCGACCCCTACGCCGGCAAGGACCGCTGAGGAAATCACTCGCAAAATGATTCTTTTCATAATCGTGTCCTTTCGTAGCTTTCCTCCATGTTACGGCTTTCCTTGTCCGTGGCATCCGTTTTGGCGCTACCTTTCGCTATGATGACGCAAATTTATATTGGTATAGCGTGCGCGCGTAGCGAGATTGCCTTTGCGAAACAGCGAATCGAACCTTATCATTTGGCGTATATGGAACCAATCAACATCGTTTTGCATGAGCCGGAGATTCCTCAGAATACCGGAAATATCGCTAGGACATGCGCCGCAATCGGGGCAAGGCTTCACCTCATTAAGCCCTTAGGCTTCTCTCTCGAGGACAAATACATGAAACGGGCGGGCCTTGATTATTGGGATAAGCTGGATGTTCTCGTCTATGAGTCGCTGGATGACTTCTTTTCCAGAAACGAGGGAGTCCTGATCTATTTCTACTCGAAGAAAGCCGCGCATACATACACGGATGTTCCCTATCCCGAGGGCGTCTATCTGATGTTTGGAAAGGAGACGAAAGGCCTGCCCGAAGAATTGATTCTGGCCAATTTCGATCACTCCGTCAGAATCCCTATGAGGGAAGGGCTGCGCAGTCTAAACCTTTCGAATGCGGTTGCGGTGGGGGCGTATGAAGCGCTCCGACAGCAGGGATTTGCCTCTCTTTGTCTCGAGGGAAAAATCAAGGGAAGGGGATAAACGAACGTGTTCGCGCTCGTGAAAGAAAAGTGTTGCGCGACCCACTGAGTTAGCATATACTTACACGCGCTGGACCTTTAGCTCAGTTGGTAGAGCAACTGACTCTTAATCAGTGGGTCGCGGGTTCGAGTCCCTCAAGGTCCACCACTGTTAACTTAAACGAACCGTTGGTTCCCAAGATCGGAGAAATCGAGGAATCATCGGTCGTTTTTAATTTGTGGTTCTTTTCCTTCAAAACGAAGCAGGGGGTGCCCACGTTTTGGCGGAACTTCTTTGGATTGAACAGCTCGATTCCCCGCCAGATTCAATTTTCGCAAGTTCGGAGATAGACTAGCATCCGCATAGCCTTCTTACTCGTCAGTGACGAGAAAGGAAAATTCTTTCTCTTCATTGACGAGAAATGATTGGAAAGAAAGAAAATGCGAAGGCATCGGATAAATTTCAAGTTATTGCTTTTTAATCATCATGTTCAAACGAGAAGTAATCGCTGATTTGACGAGAAAGAAACGCGTCTTAGCCGATTCTTTAGAGTGCGTCGACGCATGTTGTCACGAATGCTTAGGATTAAACTTTTCCTCTTATGTTTTCAGAGTTTGCGGCGGTAATGAATGCACCGTGGCTTCAACTCGTCTAAAATATGCCCTGATGGATACTCGGGACCAAGATCGCTTAGCATACTATCGTAAGAACATCTCCGAAGGACGAGTCGATGCCAAGATGGGCACAAGGCTCCTCGCTTACGCCGCCGACATCCTTTTGGCTTGGCTGATTGCGCTAATCGCTTTTACGGCCGGAATTCAGATTCTCATTAATGGCGGTTTGTCCAAGGAACTAGGTACCCTTGCTAAGTCGATGCAAGATGAGGCCATCGCTTCTTCACTCATCCATTACACGGCTGAAGGCGCAGCCGAAACTGACCTAGTTCGCTCGGAACGCTATGTAAAGGCAATTTACGGATATGATGGATCCGAGCAGCCGAAAGACGAGCTCTTCCAATACTATTGCGTTTATGTCTCCAAGGGAAAAGAAGCGATACCTGTATCGGATTTCAATAAGAATATCCTGAAAATAGACGATGCCGATAGCTTCTTTGAGTTGCATGGGGAATACGCGGTTCTAAAGCCCGAGAACGTCGTGTTTCTAGATAACTATTACTCAATCGATAAGACCGCGGAAGGCATTAACCTCCATAAGGCTATCGTCGATTTCTATAGCGCTGCCCATGACGCAGCGTGGAAGCAGTTCCGTGAAGCAGAGCCCTATGTTGGCATGCTGAATGAATATATGGCCAAGGCCACCGCCTACTACGTTGCAATCGGCGGGGTGCATATCGGATGCTATTTCCTGTCCTCTGCCATTTGCTTTCTTTTGATTCCCGCGATCAAGAAGCGGGGGACGACATTCGGAAAGAAAATCCTGCATATTGAGCCCGTGATGCTTGACGGGAAGCCGATTACCCTTGCTTCGATTTTCATCCGCGGAGCGATCGAAATGCTTCTAAGCTGCTTCTTGATTCCTTTATGCGGACTATTCATCTATGGATTCGATTCGATGACGGTGCCGTTCCTTGTTGCTGGACCCGTTGTCGCGCAGCTATCTATTTTCTTCATAGCGGGATTGATCTTAAGCATTGTCTCGCTTGTTTTTGCAATCGCTAGAAAAGATAACCGTGCCCTGACCGATCTTGCAGGAGGCACTTGGGTCATCACCGCTGACCCCGTCTCGATCAGAAACGCCCAAGCGGAACTCAAAGCGAAGATGAAGGAGGAGGCTGAACGTGGAAGCGACGGCGAATGAACCGATCACTCTGACCTATCCCAAGGCCCCTTTGACGAAGCGCGTTATCGCTTTCTTCATCGACGCGATCATGATCTTTACGCTTGCCCTGGGCTTGTTTTGGGTTTCACGTCTTCTAGTTGAGAATACCGATTGGTATCGCGGCGCCTTTGAGACCTACGTGGAGGTATCCTCGTCTTCTAGGCTCTATGTATATAAGGAGACCGAGGACAATCTGGTTCAAATCGATACGTATGCGAAAGGTACCTTCACTTCCGACGACCAGAAAGTGAGCTACCTCGAATCCAGAATCTATTATTTCTACGTTGATGATCCGATCGGGATCTTCGAACCCGGGGAAGGCAAGCGCATCTATGATGCGGAAAAAGTGGGGGCAAATGCCTATAAACAAGCAGATGGGTCCCCTTATTTTGCTTTGAATTCCTCGGGAGAGCCCCAATCGATCGTGTCTTCGAATGCGTTGCTCGGGTTCTATGAGCAAGCCACGATATCGGCTATTGAATATCTTAATCGCTCCGAGAGTTACGTTAACGCTAAGCGGACGTTATCCCAGACCATCAACTTGCTTTTGATTCCATTATCTCTAGCAATTTCGTTTGCATTGTTTGAATTGCTCTTCCCGCTGCTTTTCTTCCGTCGCGGCTATAAGACGATCGGCATGGCGGTTTTCCATTTGGCTTTGCTGACTGGCGAAGCGGTGGTGCCAAGATTCCGTACATTCTTATTTCGGTTCCTGTTCATGCTGGTGGTCGAACTCTTGGCATCGCTTATGACCTTCGGTGTTCCGCTTTTCGTCACCATTGGCATGATGTTTATCCGAAAAGACGGGCAGGCCCTTCACGATTTCCTATTCGGGACATACATGGTCGATGGGTCTGACCAAAGCATCTATTTCTCCAGACAAGAATATCTTGACCTGCAAGAGCAGGCGAGAGGAACTTCAAAGCGTCCATATCTCACGTCATGGTACAAAGATCCCGATATGCTTCCGCCTCGCGAAATCCATCCAGAAGACGAGGATAAGAAATAATTTGATCAACAGTCAGGGGCTCGCCTTTCATCAAATTTCGATGCATGCCTCCCCTGTGTTACGATATTGATCCCTAATTTCAGCCAAATAAGTGAAGAGTGCTGGTCCTTTCGCGCAAAATTCGAAACCGTTGACTATGGATCGACAGAAGAAGATGTCTCCGCCTTTATTCGTGATAAGGATGGCTTAATGCTCTGGAAAAAAGAGCTGTTTCTTTTAACTATCGATAGCCTGAAGGCACGCTAATTCCATTTAAATAATCGCAACTCGCGCGGAAGGCGCGATCGCAAGAAGCGAGGCGACAATGCAAATTAATTGTGAGTTTTTCGAAATCGGTGGGGGACGTGTATCGATTTTTCTTATATGCCCCCTCGCGTTAGGCTTGCGCCTGTTGTGAAAAGCGGAGAAACATTTTATAATCGTGTAACGTAATCTAGGAGTTCCACGACATGGAAATTCGCATTAAGAATTTGACCAAGATTTTCCCCGGCAACCCCAAAAAAGGCATTCCCGACACACGTGCTGTCGATGATTTGAACATTCTTGTTCCAGACGGACAGCTTGTCGGCCTTCTTGGGCCATCTGGCTGTGGCAAATCAACGACCCTCTACATGATCGCCGGCCTATTGGAGCCGTCCGAAGGCGAGATTTGGTTTGGTGACGAGGACGTTACCGACCTCGCGCCGGAAAAGCGCGGCATTGGCCTCGTTTTCCAAAACTATGCGCTTTATCCGCATATGACTGTCTACAAAAACGTCGCCTTCCCGCTCACAAACCTCCGTATTTCCGAGCCTGTCGTCGACGAGAAAGGGCAGCCCATGCTCGACATTGATGGGAAGCCTGAATTTAAGAAGCGCAAGCTCACCAAAGACGAGATTGACAAAGTCGTCCGCGAAACCGCGAAAATCGTCCAGATCGAACAATACCTAGAACGCAAACCCAATCAGCTCTCCGGCGGCCAGCAGCAGCGCGTCGCTATTGCGAGGGCCCTTGTAAAGAAGCCGAAAGTCCTCCTTTTGGACGAACCGCTATCGAACCTCGACGCGCGTCTTCGTCTTCAGACCCGTGAGGAAATCCGCCACATCCAGCAATCCACCGGCATCACCACCGTCTTCGTCACCCATGACCAAGAAGAGGCGATGTCCATCTCCGATAAAATCGTTGTCATGCGCCTCGGCGTGAAGCAGCAGGAGGGCGTCCCACAGGACGTTTACAACAACCCCTGCAACAAATTCGTCGCGAACTTCCTTGGCACCCCACCGATCAACCTCTTCAAAGGCAGGATCGAGGGCCGCAAGGTCATGGTTGGAGACGATTGCGTCCGTCTCATCACCGACGAAGAGGCAGCCGAGGCCGAAAAAGATGGCCGCAATCTCGCCGATCAAGAAGTCACCGTCGGCATCCGTCCCGAGGGCATCATTATTTCCGACGACGCGAAGAACAACTTCCATTTCCGCGTCGACCGCATCCTGACCATGGGCCGCGACATCATGCTCATGTCCGATCAGGAATTCCGCCTTTCCGATACCAAATTCGTCATCGACGCCTTCACAAAGGTCTCCGTAGGCGAGGTTCAGGCCGAGGTGAAGCCGCACAAGTGCTTCGTATTCAGCCTAGAAGAAGGGGAGCAGAGGCTCATTTAAGCCATGGAAGCCAAACAGACTTCAAAAACAAAAAAGCGCCCCCTTTTCAAAAGAAAGGAGAGGGTGTCCGCCGATGCGGGCGAACGCAACAACTGGAAGGCCTGGCTTTACCTCGCGCCTACCATCATTTTGATGGCGGTCTTCACGTTCTACCCCCTCATCAACACCATCGTCATCGCCTTCCTTAAGAATTACGACTACATCAAGCAGACCCACGAGGGCTTCACCCTTGAGAATTTCGGCGTCGTCTTGGGTTTGGTCGGCCGACCGAACGCCCAGGGCGCGGCAAGCATCTTCCGTTGGAATTGCACCTCGTTTGAATCGGACGGAGTCGTGGGAATTTATATGGACGCCAACGGTATACCGCAAAAAGCGTACTTCACGATGAACGTCATTCGCTACGCTTTCCCGAATACCCTGCTCATCACCTTCATCACCGTTCCGCTATCGATCATCATCGCGCTTCTTATTTCGATTGGCCTCAATTCGATCCCGGCCTTCAAGAAGCTCTTCCAGACGATCTTCTTCATCCCTTACGTCACTAACGCCATCGCCGTCGGCATGGTGTTCGCCGTCTTGTTCGACTATCAAGGTATCTTGAACTACTTGCTAGGCTTAGGAGAGCTCACCTGGATCGACCAAGCTGCCCCGGCTTGGCGAGGCATGATCGCTTTGTGTGTCTACATCATTTGGCATAGCTTGCCATTCAAGATTCTCATCTTCCTCTCCGGCCTCCAGAACATTGATAAGCAGTACTATGATGCAGCCAAGATCGACTGCGCGGGCAAGTTCAAGACGATGATGAACGTCACCGTCCCGTTGCTTTCCCCGCAGATCCTCTACATCATGATCACTTCGTTCATCAGCTCCTTCAAGGAATACACTTCCGTCGTAGGCTTGTTCGGGCGTCAGGGCACTAGCCCAGGAAGCTACAACATGTACACGGTTGTCTATTACATTTACGATATGGTCAACTCGAACGTTCAATACGGCGCGGCTGCGGCGGTCTTGCTCTTCATCGTCATCATGATTTTCACCGCGATCCAGTTCAAAGTGTCCAAGACGAGGGTTCATTACTAATATGGCAAACCAAGTGAATAAGACATACGATGACCGCAATTTCTTCCAGAAGCTTTTTCGCATGAAGGGCAAAGCAGAAAAGCAGAAAGAGCGTGAGGCCTCTGCCGAATATCAGGCCATCGATACCTCCAAGATGCAACTCGTCCTCAAAGACAGGGCCAAGAACGCCGATCAGCTTGCCAAAGCGCAGAGCTTCGGCCGCATCCTCTTCCTCGTCATCACCTACGCATTCCTCATCTTCATGTCGATCGTGGTCCTCTTCCCGTTCTACTGGATGATCATCACCTCCCTCAAATCCACGACCGAAATCCGCTCGCTCCACCAGACCTTCTTCCCGCAGAACGTCTTGTGGGCGAACTACATCACCGTCTTCAATTCGTTCGACTTCATCACTTACGTCGGCAATACTTTGATCGTCGGCGTCATCTCGACGCTAGGCACCTTGATCACCACAATCTTCGCGGCCTTCGCATTCGCTAGGCTCAACTTCGTCGGAAAAGAGGTCCTGTTCGCGATCTTGCTCGCGACCATGATGATCCCGGGCGAAATGATGGTCATCACAAACTACATCACCGTATCGCGATTGCCATGGTTCGAATTTGGCGAGGGCCTGAAGGAAGGATGGCTCCAGAATAAGGACTCCGTCTTCGCGGCGATGATCGTCCCGTTCTGGGTCTCGGTCTTCTACATTTACTTGCTCCGCCAGAACTTCAAGCAGATCCCCAACGAGCTCTACCTCGCCGCCAAAGTCGACGGCAAGAGCGATTGGCAGTATCTATGGAGGGTCATGGTCCCGCTTGCGATGCCGACCTTGATCTCAATCTTCATCTTGAAACTCATGGGCGCATGGAACTCCTATGTGTGGCCTAACCTCGTTACGACCCAGAACCAGAGTTGGCGCTTGGTCACGAACGCACTTCGTGGATCGTTCACCAATTCTAGCGGCGACCCGGAATATGGCATCCAGATGGCTGCCACCATCCTCGTCACCGTGCCGCTGCTATTGCTCTTCATCTTCTTCCGCAAATACATCATGCGAGGAGTGGGGCGCGCAGGTATCAAGGGCTAATACCAAAAAACATTCGAAAGAGGGCCGAAAACCCTCTTTTTTGTCCTCCAAAGAAAGCGCTTTTACAAAGTAAATATTCCTTTTTTGATGTTCCTTAACGCATGCAAGTGTGTTATTATGGGGCGTCAAGCGACAAGCAAACCTAGTAAGGAGCAAATTATGTCGAAAAAATTCAATCTCGTCTTTGCGCTATCCGCGTTGACCGCCCTTTCTGCGTGCGGCGGCCCGGTCGCGTCCAATCCGGCTTCTACGCCAGCCTCCAATCCGGCTTCTACGCCAGCATCCAACTCCGAAAAATCCGCTGAGACATCAGCTCCAGCCGCGGATGAGGAATTCGATCCGAGCAAACCCGTCACCATCAGCTTCTGGCATTCGATGGGCAAAGGCCTTGAGGAGGAGCTCAAGGCCTTCATCACCCGCTTCAACAGGATTTATCCGAACATCACCATTGAAGAATCTCCGCAAGGCGGCTATGACGATGTCTTGAAGAACGTCAAGAATGGCATCGCCACCGGTGCGATCCCGACCATGGCCTATTGCTATGAAGACCATGTCGCCACCTACCTCGACAAGGGCGCTGTCCTCGATATGTCGAGCTACATCAACGATGCCAAGTACGGCTTTGGCCATAACCCCGAGGGATATGACCTCGGCGATGGCGATTACTCTGACTTTGTCGAAGGCTACCTCTCCGGAGACGATTATTCCGTGGATGGCTACTATTCCTTCCCGTATTCTAAGTCGACCGAGCTCATGTTCTACAACAAGACCAAGTTCGATGCCAACGGTTGGACGGTTCCTCGGACTTGGGACGAACTTTGGGAACTCTGCGGAACCATGAAGAGCTCCGCGCTTGGGCAAGCCGAGGGATTCATCCCTGTTGGCTATGACTCCGACGCGAACTGGCTGATCTCGAACTTCGAGCAGATGGGCATCCCCTATACCACTGCCAAACCCGCTGCTGGCGGATCCAACTTCCTCTTCAATAACGCCCAAGCCAAAGCGCTTGTGAGCAAGCTCAAGACCCAATACGACAAAGGCTATTTCACCACCCAGGGCATCTCGGGCGGCTACACCTCCAACCTCTTCGTCAAGGAATCCTGCATGATCTCGATCGGCTCTTCCGGCGGAACGAGCCACCAGTATCCTTCCGGCGGTGAATTCGAAGTCGGCGTCGCCTCCGTCCCGCAGGCTGACCTCAACGCCAAGAAAGTCATTTCTCAGGGCCCTTCGATCTGCTTCTTCAACCGTGCGACCAAAGCCCAGACCACCGCGGCTTGGCTCTTCTACAAATTCATCACCAACACCACCAACTCCGCTTATTGGGCAACCAAATCTGGCTATAACCCCGTTCGCGTCACCTCGTATAGCGATGACGTCTACACTAGCACCATGAACGCGACCGAAGGATCCGACGGCCTCATCGCTCAGGCGACCGCCTTCATTGCTTCCGAAGCCAGCGGATACACCGATGCCTTCTTCACCTCCCCGGCGTTCAAAGGCTCCGCGACCGCCCGTAACCAAATGGATGACCTCCTCCCCGCCGTCATGCTCGGCGAGAAGACCGTCGACAAAGCGTTCGACGATGCATTGCAGGAGTGCATCTTCCAGGCTTAATCCGAATCCGATCCGATTCCCCCATTTCCTCATTGAAGGAAGAAGGAGATTAATATGATGAAATTTCGCAAATCGATGATGCTTCCGCTTTCGGTGGCCAGCTTGATTCTGACCGCCTGCGGTGGCCAGGGCACTCCCGCTAAGTCCGCTGACAGTGGAACGAGCACCCCTTCCTCCGATACCGTTCGCGTCGTCTTCTGGCACACGCTTGGCGACGTCAAGGCGGGCTACCTCGATAACCTTGCGAGCAAATTCAATAAGGAACATGAAAACGTGGAAGTCGTATGCTCTCAGGTCACTGGGAGCTACGACGACCTCCAGTCCATGATCCTCACGAATTCCGCCACCGGCGGTCTTCCGACCATGTCTTTCTGCTATCCCGACAACGTCGCGGAATACCTTGACAGAAACATCGTAGTCGACATGACCCCTTACCTCAGCGATGCCGAGGTAGGTTTCAAAGATTCCGATGGCGCTTCGACCGATGCGCGCGGCAATAAGCGCGTCGGCGCCGACGACTTCCTGCCTGCGTTCTGGGACGAAGGTCACGAATTCGAGACCGAGGGGCAGTTCTGCGTCCCGTTCTCCAAATCGACCGAAGCCTTGTTCTATAATAAGGATAAATTCGACGCGATGGGCTACTCCGTTCCTACCACATGGCAGGAGATGTGGGAACTCTGCCGCACGATTCGCAACGACTTCCCCGATAAGGATCAGAAGACGAACGATTACAAGGTCTATCCGCTTGGGTATGACTCCGATGAGAATCTCTTCATCACCCTTTGCGAGCAGAATGGCTTCGACTACACGACTAACGACCTCGAGGCTCATCGTTCCCATTTCATCTTCAATAACGATGATGTGAAGGGAATGCTCTCTGAACTCAAAGGCTATTATGACGATGCCCTTTTCAAAACCAAGGGCACAACCGCCAATAGCACCTATACCTCAAGCGCCTTCACCGCCGGCGATATCCTCATGTCGATCGGCTCGACTGGTGGCACGACCTATCAGGATACCGATAACTTCACCGTCGGGGTCGCGTCTTTGCCTTGCGTTGACCGCGAGGAACCTGCATTCGTCTCACAAGGACCCGACATCTGCTTCTACAATCGCTCAAGCCAAGCTGAGCTAAAGGTCGCTTGGGAGTTCTACCGTTACATCTCTTCAGCCGGAAACAACGCTTCCTATGGACTAGCGACTGGCTACCAGCCCGTTCGCTATAGCTCTTATGAGAGCGATGCCTATTCAAAGTTCCTCGATTCGACCGATGACGACGACCTCATGAAGAAAGTCGCAATCCTTTGCCAAGGACTTCAGGAATCCTATTTCACTAGCCCTGTGTTCCTCGGCTCCGCGACTGCTAGAAACGAAGTTGGCGCTGCTCTCGCGTCTGTCCTTCTTGGCGAAAAGACCATAGATAAGGCTCTTGACGACGCCTTGTCGACCTGCGTCAATTCCGTGAGGCAAAGGAGCTGATGTCAATGAAAAGGAAAGCCAATCTAATCACCCTCGCCGCCATGGCGATGGTCCTCGCTTCCTGCGGCACTACGCCCGCTTCTAGCGCAGTTCCGTCTTCCAGTGCCCCTGAGGTGGTCTCTTCGGAAGCCCCCTCGCTCGTTGATTACGCCGCCTCGACCCACCTCGATGCGAAATACAATGACTATGCGAGCAAGAACTTCCTAACCGATGGCTATGGCCGCGTCGACCTCGTTCGCAAGATCGATGGCGACACCGCCCATTTCTACGTCCATGGCACGAAGACCAACCTCATCAAATCGCGCTACAACTGCATCGACACCCCGGAATCCACCGGCATGCTCGAACCTTGGGGGCATGGCGCCTCCGAGCGCAATGGCGAACTGCTTGCCAACGCGAAAACCATCATCCTCTCGACCGACTCAACCGATCAAAAGGGTGAAAGCGGACCAGTTCTTGATTCGACTGGCGGACGCTATCTTACCTATATCTGGGTGAGTGACGAAGAAGCCCCGACCGTCGATAAGTTCCGCCTCGTAAATCTCGTCCTCGTCCAAGAGGGCTGGTCGAAGCAGAAAGGCGCTTCTGGCAAGGATTTTGCCCAAGCGTTCCTAAGCGCCAACACACAGGCGATGCAGAATAAACTGAAACTCTGGTCACCCGACCCCGACCCCGACTTCAATTACGAAGGGGCGAAGAAGTGCGACCTCAAGCAGATCGTCACCGGCTACAATACCGAGGGCGAGAAGTTCGATTGGGCCGGCTCCAAAGCCTGCTTCGATGCGACCGTCGTCGCGACTGGCCCCGACACCGGCGCCTGCTACCTCAATGAAGACATCGATGGGGTGCGCTATGGCATCTACGTCTTCACCCAATACCGCAAGCTCGACCCGCTCACCAAGGTTGGCAACCGCATCAACATCACTGGCACCGTGACCCGCTTCGGCGGAACCGAGGACGGCGAAGAAACTGGCGGCGCAACCGATGAAGGCGCGCTTCAGCTTGTCGACGCTCAATATTCTCCTTGGCATGAAGAGGGCGAGATCGAGGTCCTTGAGACTGGCGTCCAGATGGACCCGCTCACCGGAAACCTCGCAGATCTCAAAAAACCCGAGAACGTCAACGTCATCGTTAGCGTCGATAACCTCGTCTGCACAGGCGGGAAAGCGGTGCAGGATACCGCGGCGAAGAGCGCTTATGCCTTCACCTTGTATTGCCACGACGCGAATGGCGAGGAAATCAACATCCGCATCGATGACGGAACCGCCGTCTATCCTGGCGATATGCCGGGTGGCGACAACGCCCAGGGACGCATCACGAGCGTCGATTACTTCAAGAGTGCAACCTCGATCTCCATCACCGGAGCGATGGTTACATATTACGGTAGATACCAGATCAAGCTATGCAACAGAATGGGGATTACCGTAACCGGAGGACAGGTTCCGGCCTAATCCCCCATCTTCATCCTTAAATTGATTATCAAAAAAAGAGTTAAGTTTCAGAAAGGAGCATTGTCACATCACCATGAAAAAACTGAACCTACTCACTTTGTCCGCTGCCCTTTTGATGGGCCTCGCCTCCTGCGGTGGCAATAATAACGCGAGTTCCACCCCCGCGAGCGTCGAGCCCTCTGTACCGGGGAGCGTTACCCCTGTTAGCGAAGACCCCTCCGTTGAGCCTTCGACCCCGGCTGTCGATTACGCCGCCCTTGCCGAGCGCGCCTATCAGCAGATCTCCGCGACCTATGAAGACTGGGCCGCTGGAATCACTAACGATCAGACAATCTATCTCGAGACCACCGTCGACGGCGTTAAGTTCGTCATCGAATACGCGATTTCCGACGAAGCAAAGGATTACCTCAAGATTGAGGGCGGTAAGCTCGTCGTCACTCCCGATGCGGAAGACCATCGCTTCCTCAATGCGGTCACCGTCACCGTCAAATTTGGCGGAACCGCCTATGCCACCCATTCGCTCAACGTCAGGGTTGGCGCCCTCGCGATCGTCAAACTCTCCGCGATCTGGGATATGAAGGACGGCGATGCCGTCACCTCTCGCGGCAAGATCACCGCGATGTATGGCAAGTCCTTCTTCATGCAGGATGGCGAAGCTGGCACCGAGGTCTATACCTCTGCTGATTGGGGCGTCAAAGTCGGCGATTATGTTGAAGTCGCTGGCGTCATCAGCGTTTACAACGGCCTCTATGAAATTAAGCCGAACGCCGAAGGTGGCGTCGTCATCCTTGATGGCGCTAATGGCGTCGTCGATCCCGTGAACGTCGTTCTCGGCGCCGACACCAACATCGCCGACGCGAAAGCCGTCGGTGGCCGCATCTTCTCCGCGACCAACCTCTACGTCAAGGAAATCTCCCTTGGCCATAGCTCCTCCTCAGGCTATTACTACGTTCAGGGCACCGTCCTCGCCGATGGCAAAGACGGCACCAAGAAGCTTACCCTCCGCATCGAAGACCGCTATGCCGGCCAAGAGATGATGGCGTCTTGGGGCGTGAGCTATGACGCGGCTGGCGTTGCGACCCTTGGCGACAAGATCAGCGCTGGCGATATCCTCGAAGTCAATGGTATCCTCAACTGGTATAGCGGCCCGCAGATCTCCCTCGCGACCGTCACCAAAGTGACCGAAGGCGAAGCCCCGGCCGATCCAATCGAAATCAACGCGACCTTCGCCGAAGTCATCACTGCAGGTAAGGCCCTCGCTTCCGGCGAGTCCAGCTACGACTACTACGTCTTCGACGCTTATGTCGTAAAGAATTCCGGCACCAACTACTTCCTTGCCGCGACCGCCGATGCGGACACTTCCGACGACAAGGCCCTCTTCGAGATCTACAAGGCCTCCGAAGCGAACCAGGCCAAACTCCTCAAGGGTGCCAAGGTCACCGTCAAGACCAAGATCAAGAACTACAACACCCAGGTCGAAGACGCTGGCGATGCCACTCTTACCATCACCGTCGTCGAAGCCGGCGAACCTTGGGTTGTGAACTACACCGAAGTCACCGTCGCTGGTGCGATCGCAGCGGCTTTAGCCCTCGGTAATGGTGCGACCTCTACCGAGCTTTACAAAGTGTCCGGCTACATCATCGCCGTCACCTATGCTTGGTCCAATGGCACCGCTAGCATCACCCTCGGCGCGACCGCTGAGGCCACGGAAGTGCTCACCGTCTACAAGCTCAACGTCCCCGAGGCCGACAAGGATAAGATCGTTGTTGGCGCGCAGCTCACCGTTGGCGGCAACCTCCAGAACTATTACAAGAGTGCCGATGAATCCCACGATGAATCCCATACTCCTGAGCTCGTTAACGGCAAAGTGCTTGAATGGGGAGAGATTCCTGCCCCTCAGGAATCCCAAGTGATTTCGGCGACCTTCGCTGAAGTCATTACCGCTGGCAAGGCGCTCGAATCTGGCAAAACCACGGAAGACGAATACGAATTCGAAGCCTACGTTGTTAAGAAGAGCGGAACCAATTACTTCCTCGGCGCGACCGCGGAAGCGGACACCTCCGACGACAAGGCC
>CACYCS010000045.1 GCA_902773005.1 uncultured Erysipelotrichaceae bacterium | reverse complement strand
CCTTTGATCAAAGCCTTGTTCGCGTCGATTTCGTTTTTGCGCAGAATGTCTTGATCGATCTGCGGTCGCGGGCTGCGTATGGGTGCCATAATCACTTACCTCCGAAGAACCAATTCCTGATGAGCGGGGCGTGATATTCCGCCTGCCCGCTTAAGGCGGCAAAGTGGATGATCGTCATGGCGGCGAAGGGCTTTAGCAGTGCGTCGAGCTCCTGCTCGTCTTTCCCATCGAAATAGTATTTGGCGAAGGCTTTCCAGAAGGCGTAGAGATTCTCGTTGCTCGTGTGGAAGAGCTTCTCTGGGATATTGGCTCCCGTGAATTTGCCATGGGTTAGGAAATAGAACGTCCCTATGTCAAATAAGGGCGATCCATAGGCAAAGCTACCCATGTCGATCCAAAGCCTCTGGCCATCGGCTTCGATGACGTTGCCGATATGAAAATCGCCATGGATGCAGGTCTTCGTATCGGGTTGCGCGTCGACGAAAGCGTGGAACGCGGCCATCTCGTCGCCATTAAAGCCATGGAGCTTATCGATGAAGCCGTGATAGAGCTTCTTTGCCTCAGGGAAGACCGCGGTGTCGCATGGGGTTTCGTGGAGATGCTTGGAAAGCGTGGCGAAATCCTTGGCGATTGCCTCGACTAGCTCGGGGTGGTCTGCGTATTTCCTTGCGAAGGAGACCTTGTTCTTCACGCGTTCGAAGACAACGCCTGGACGATTGCCGACTTTGATGTAGTCCCCGGCTATTGGGGTGGGAAGCCCAGCGAGAAGGGCCGCGGTTGCGTAACGCTTCTCCTTTTCGATTTCCCTGCGGTCCACGAAATCGTAATAGAGCTTGACCATGGCATCGCCATCGTCAGTGAAATAGCTGACGGCGGTGAAACCATCGCCGAATTGCTTCATGTGGTTTGGATCGAATTCAACCGGCTGTCGGACGAGGCTGATTACCGAGGTTACGCCTGCGACTTCAAATTTGCGGGCCACGTTTTCCGATACCTCGCGAAGCAAGAAGGAATAGCCTTCTAGCTTCATGCCAAGAAGCGCGCGGATTCCGCTGAAATCGATGTCGGCGACTTCCGCGAAATTGAATAGATAATCGATGCCCTTGGATAGTTTTTCTTTGACCGCGAGGACTTCTTCATTATGAAGCTCGCCAGCGATATAGACCTCGTCTTGTTCGATGCGGAAGGCAAAGGATGGGACCTTCTTCGGGAAGGTTTCGTTGATGAGCCAAACGAACTCGCGATAGGCATCGAATTCCGCCAAATCCGATAAGGAGTCCGCTAAACCGCGGTAATGCCATTCGTGAAGAGAAGGATCCGAAACATGGAACCTGCTCCAGAGCGCATCGCCAAGCTCTTTGAAATCGCGGTAGATTGCGCGCATGTTTGATAGCTTATCTCCCATGGCGACTATCTTCGCTTCTTTGCTCGCTTTGGCGAGGCGATCGATTGCCGCTTGCTTGCGGTCTTTCCATGAGTCAGAGGCGGAAACCCCTGCCACGGGGTCCTCGCTTTCGGATTTCACAAGGTCGGCGACGCGCTTGCCAAATTCCTTTTCGATGTCTTCATATGTGACCTCGGTGTCCTCGATTACGTCATGCAAAGCGGCGGCCGCGAGAAGTTCTTGGTCGCTCGTCATCGAAGCGACGATTGCTACCGCTTCTAGCGGATGGACGATATAGGGATACCCTTTTCCGCGTCTTTTCACGTTAGCGTGGGCCTTGGTCGCGAAGATGATTGCGCGATCAAGGAGAGATGAATCGATTACTTTTGCCATGAAAGGGGCGTCTCCTTTTTATTCAGTGGGAACGATGCCCATGCTGATACCGATTTTAGCTAGGCGGGCAGCTTGCCTTGCGTTTGATTTGCGCTCGCCATGAAGTGAATCAAGGAGCAATTTAACGGCTCCTTCCCCCAAACCTTGAGATAAGAGATAGACTACGCACAGCATAAAAGGCGCGGTTGCTGTGGTGATGATGTCGACGTCTTTGCCATCGAATTCGCGAATTGCGAAACGGTATGCCAAATCGCCATAGTTTTTCACGATGTCGTCCAAATCTTTTAGGGTTACGCAACCCATGGTCTTGAATACCTTCAGGAAGTTGCGGATGGAAATCTGTTCGACTTCCATGTTATTTATCGTCGCGATGCGAGATGTGAGCTTGGCGAAGCCACCGTTTTCCAAATATGCCTGGTACGAATCGATGTTAAGCTCGACGGAGGAAAGGTCGCCATCGGCGACGACTGCCTTGACCCTGCGCCTATAGTCTTCGATGGAATTTCGAATCTGCGCGAAATTCTCATCTGCGAGCTCCAATAAGCCGGCCAAGCGATTCAGTCCGCGGAGATATTCGGAAGGGACCTCGATGTCGCTTTTGTATCCAGTATCGTGTGCGATGCTGGCCCAAGCGTGCTGCAAGGTGGTCCTAAGCTGAACTTCAAAACGGAAAGAATTCACCAATGGGTGCTCCGGATCATGATAAAGCGACTCGGGAATCGAACAGATATAATGCAAGGACGTGTAGCCGAATTGGTCAATCCGCATCGCCTTGCGCTTATCGACGGAATTCTCCCAGTCGATATTGAATGTGTTTTCTAACTTCGCGGCGAATTTATCGACATGGTCAGAGAAAAACACGACCACGCGTGCCCCGACGATATCAGTGATGTCGCTTAACCCGCGATATTTGTCACCCTTTAGCTGCAATTTGCCCTCGAGGGATTTTTTGGTTTTTACGCGCGCTTCGACGCTATTGGTTAGAATGCCTAGCTCTTTGACGAGCTGATGGAGCTTCTCGACAACGATGCCGCGGATGATTTGAAATGACTCCAGGTTGGCCTGGTATTCTTCCATAATCATTTCCGTGTGCAAATTCATATGTTATTCCTCGATCTCCAAGAAGCTTGAGAAACCGGTCATGTCCAAGATTTCCATGACCTCGTCGCAGGGATGGAGGACGATGAATTTGCCGCCTTTTGCCGCCATCGTTTTGTGAGTGATCAGCAACACGCGTAGGCCGGCGCTAGAAATATAATCAAGGCCTTTGATCTCGAGGCGGAGTTCCGACACGCTAGAGATGTCGCTCATGATGTCTGCTTCGAGCGTCGGTGCCGTATTTGTATCTAGTTGCCCCGTGACGGTCACCACGAGGGTCTTATCGTTTTTCTCTTTCGTGACTTGCATGGTTTTCTCCTGCTCACTAGGCAAAAGAATACTACAAATACCTATGGTATTGCATGCCTTTTCATAAATTGATCATAATCTTCTTGG
>CACYCS010000044.1 GCA_902773005.1 uncultured Erysipelotrichaceae bacterium | reverse complement strand
GTTATGTCGATTGATATGTTGTGATACATCGATTACCTCCCGAATACTTTCTTGAAAACATCGAGGTTGCCACCGGGTCTTCCACGATCATAGATCGCGAACTCGACGGTCTCGAAATGATAGAGCTTTAGATTGTCCATGAAGAGTTTGGCGACGATTTCCGGCGGATTGGAGAACGCGCCGCAGCCAAACGCACCGAGGATGAGGACTTCCACGCCTTCCTTTTTGGCGGCTTGGAGGATCTTCTGGATGCGCATGTTCATCTCGCTGACGAAGCGATGCTTGTCGCGGGGATCGAAATAGCCTAGCTGAGGGGCCGCGCAGGTGATGACGTCGACGGAATACCAATCCTCCTTCTTCATGAGTTTGGGGGCGGATTCGTCCGTCTTGAAGACCACCACTCCAGGCGTGTAGATCAAATCGTCGTTGCCGTAATGGTCGATCTCGCCTTGGCGATAGAGATCCTGATGATGCTTGTAAAAGGCTTCGTATTCCGCATGGATGCAGGGATAGAGGGTCGAAACGCGGCAAAGGCATTCCTCCTGCGCACCAGCGCTCCAAGGTGAACCGCCGACACTATGGTTGTTGGCGAAGTTCAAAACGGCAACCTTCTTGCCTTTGTAGGCGGAAGCCGCTTCGAAGGAGCGCTTGCCGGAAAGGATAATGTTCTCCGTCGGGCCATCGACGCCCTTGTTGAGGTCATCGGATCCGTTCTCGTAGACGATGTATTGTGCCTTGACGGATTCTTTGATCGCGGTTTCGAGCTCAGCCAATCCTTCGCAAAGCCTTTGGGTATGGTCCATGACAAAATGGTTCAAGGACCGATATCCATCGGCCAAGACTTGGTCGACCATGCCGTTATACATGGCCATTTCTTCTTCATAAGATAACGGCATCGCGTTGATGCCTTGATTGTTGAATTCCATATTGGTTTTCCTTTCGATATTTTACGCTTGGGGAACGGATTTTTGAATTGTCGGTCTATGACCGTCCATGCCGGTTGCTCGGAAGAATTCTTTGTTCAGGCTTTGGAAGATCTGCTTCTGCTCCCCAAAGTGGATTTCGAAGCCAAGCATCTCCGACATAGCGAGATAATCGGAACGGTCGATGTCGCCGTTGAGAAGTTGATCCCCAATGTCATGGAAGGCCTCGGCTCTGCATTTGCCCTGCCGGAGCAAGTTGTCGACGTGCTGTTTACGCTGATTCTCGTTCATGGTTACTCCTTTCGAACGCTTTCGAGGACGGCTTTGATGTCCTCGGGCAGGCGTTTCTTCGCCTCGATGAGGTATTCTTCGGGGATTTCCTTGTAATAGGCTTCCGCAATCGGGCAAGCGATGGCGGCCATCGTGTCGGCGTCCCAACGAATCGAAAGGCAAAGCCTCATGCAATCGTCGAAGGAATCGCTGTGCAGGAAGCACCAAAGCGCTTGGGGGACGGTGACCTGGCAGATCTCCTGCCCGTGGGAGAGCTCCGCCATCATGGCCTCGTAATTGAGTTTTAGGTCATAGTGCTTCTCAGCGTATTCGCGGATTTGATCGCGGGTCGCGCCGTGAAGGGCCATGTAGATGCACGTGGCGATGACCACCGCTCCTTTGATTCCTTCGGGATGGTTATGGGTGCATTCGGTCACCTCGATGGCAAGCTTCTCGCATTCATCGATGCTGGAAGCATAGTAAGCCACGGCGGAAACGCGCATGGCAGAGCCATTTCCGCAGGAGTTATAAGGTTTTGGATCGTTTTGGTAGATCCAGGAAGCGAATCTCCCTCCGTATCCGGCACCCGGATATTTCCTTGCCCATTTCTGAAGATAGAAGGAACAGGGTTTGCCTTCGTCTTTGTGGGCTAGGAAATCCGCGACGGCCACGGTAAGAACGCTGTCGTCGGTAAAAGACGAGGAATCATGGATCTGGATGTATTGCTTAGGCGTCTTTGGTCCATGCTTAAACTCATAATAGGAACCATAGATATCGCCGATGACGGCTCCGTAGATTCCTTTATAGGTTTTGACGTTGATCAGGTTTTTGTAGTTGCTCATATTCGAGTCCTCCTTGGGTTGACGTCATCATGGTAACCAGTGGCTCAAAACAGTTCTTCCGCGCTGGACGGAAAAACGAAGCGAAAGGACCCTGTAAACTAGTGGCAGAACAAAGGAGGACAGCAATATGCCTGTTTACATCGGATTACCAAAAGAAGCCACAATCGCTTATCAAAGCGGCGATATCACCCAATATAAGGTCGGAGACGAATGGATCTATGAATTCGGCGAATGGAAAACTATAAACGGAGAGTGGCAAAAAGAGCGCACCGGCATATGGTTCACCACAGATTCAATAATGTATATCTACAAAGGCCTGACTACGGATTGTCCATGGAAACAGCAATGGGAATCCTGGGCTCCAAAAGATCTCGTGGAAAAGGAAAGGAGAAGGGTCATAGTGCCGGTCCCATTAGAATTGGTTGAATGTTTGAAGAAAATCAAAGAAAAGCTTCACAAGAATCCTGATATTCACATTGGATGGTACGCAAAGCACACCGGTTTAGAGTTTTTCTACAAAGGAAACATATTTAAAATCGACCCTTGCAGTCTGGACTTTGATGAAATAGATTTCAGGCCTGCGTGCGATTTGGACAAAGAACATTACGAAGGCGGCGCTGTCGGAAATGCGGATGCTTATTTCGAACATAACGAAAGAATCATGCGTGCCATGCTGAACGAAGAACTCGGTATCGTGTTCTTCCGTGGGTACGGTGACATAGATTAGTTTTTCTAATCGGAGAAGGCCGCGATGAAAGCTTCAACGCTCACATAATGTTCGAAACCTTTGCCGGACAAATCCCTCGCCACCATAACCCCTATTTTTCCGAAAGCTTTGCCTTCGTCAAATACAACTAATGAGAAGGTCTTATGGTGTTCTTCGGTCTCGAAGAACGTCGTTTTGGTCGAGGGAAACCGTTGCGAAATGAATAGCGTTAAAGCCATTCTTTCTTCATAAGAAGCTGTGTCGATAATCGCCTGTATCGGCTCCTTCTTAACGGTGGATAGAATCGGTTCGTCCGTGTCATAACGCTCGTAAATCGAATAGATTTCCTTGAATTCGTTGAAAGAGATGGAGCGATTCCCCACCACTTCGCCATAGCAAACGCCAGGACGTCCTGGAAGGAAGATCCGGTTACGAATATCAATGAAGTACCAAGGGCATCCCCAGTAACCATATCCCGATTTGCATTTGAAGCCTTTGCTTTTCAAATAATGGACGATGCCATCAGGGACTTTTCCTTCCGGATCGAGATTTCCCTGCCCGTCATCAAACCGCACTAGGAAATAATCCTGGTGGTCTCTTTTGGCGGTTTTGTTCGTATCCAAGGCTACCTCATCTTCCGTCATCGCGGTCCGATAG
>CACYCS010000043.1 GCA_902773005.1 uncultured Erysipelotrichaceae bacterium | reverse complement strand
CTTACCTCCGTCACCATCGGCGAAGGAGTGAGGACCATCGAGGAATTCGCCTTCCTCCGTTGCTATGGCATCACTTCCTTCTCCCTTCCTGGTAGCCTTCTTTTGATTCTAGATTCCGCGTTCAAGGAATGCGAAGCGCTAAAATCGATTCGCATCCCATCTGGCGTTAGCTATATCCATCAATACGCCTTCCTTTACGATGAATCCTTGACCTCGATCGAGGTCGACGAGGAGAATTCTCATTACGCCTCGATCGATGGAGTGCTATTCGACAAGGCGAAATCGATGCTAATTTCCTTCCCCGCCGGGAGAAGCGGGAATTATGGGGTGCCGGAAGGCCCGACTTCGATCTTGCGTTTCGCCTTCATCCATTGCGAGAAGATCAATCGCATTGCTCTTTCTAGCACGATTTCTAGCGTGGAGGACCGCGCCTTCCTTGGCTGCATCTCCCTAGAGGGGATCGATGTAGCTGCAGGAAATGAAACCTATTCTTCCTCTTCTGGCGTATTGCTCTCTGACCATGGCGAGACCGCATTGCTTTGCCCCGCAGGGAAGCAAGGGGAATTCATCGCGCCTAGCGGCCTAAAGAAAGTGGGGGAATCCGCGTTCTATAACTGCGATAAACTCACTTCCGTCACTTTGCAAGAAGGCTGCTTATCCATCGGATATGGTGCCTTCATGTTCGCTAGCTCCCTTGTTTCGTTAGTTTTGCCAGCTAGCCTTGCTTCCATTGGGGAATCCGCTTTCGATTCGTGCTCAAAGCTAGCTTCGATCACCTTCGCTGGCACCAAGGCGCAGTGGAACGAGATCGAAAAAGGCGAAGACTGGAATTGCGATACGCCGGAAATCACCGTGACTTGCCGTGATGGCGAGCTAAAAGAAACCTACGTTTACGACGAAGAAGAATAGATTGGTGGCCATCGAAGAAGGCCGCCTTGGAACTCTTCGGCAGTCATATCGCACCAGGATTCACCCTCGTCCACGACGGCGATGACTCCCATTCCGCGCTCGTGCCAAAGCTGGGCCTGAAGAGTGAGGTTCACCTCACCTCGGAGACCAAAGGCCTCTCCGATCTCCTTTGCGGTGCCGCCTTTGACGACCATCCGCGAAAGCATCGCCCTTTCTTCGATATTGAACTGCTTTCCTTTGTTTTTACCCATATAATTAATACGCCTCCTTTGTTTATGGATATTTAGTTCTGGGGAGAACCGTAAATACCATACTTCAAAAGAGGTTTTTCCAACTAAAGCGGCTTTCGGCTACTAAACTGCATTTAGTTTGTCACTTAGCGATAAAAATGCTAAACATCAAAAATCAAAGGAGCGAAGATCGCCCTCATATGCTAGGCGCAAATTTGAGCAATGGAAGTAACGCAAGCACCTATTTTAGGCTAGGCGTTTTTATTGCGCATCAATACTGTTTCCGGGTGCAATCCAAGCAATCGAGCGGGGGCATGTATCGAAATTCGCGTTTTGAATTCGTGCTCTAGTTAAAACAATGAGTCACAAATTGGCGTACCGATGCGCGCATATCGCGTGTGCAATTTAAAGAAGATTCAACCCATTCCGGTTTCTTCAAAATGCCTTTTAGCGTGTAGCCGATTTAGCTAGCATGAGACATTTTATATTTAATTTTGTTAAAACAATCTTTACTTTTATTAAAATGAATACTAGACTTTTGACATGGAACACAAGTGGTTGGCCGTGCTCGATGACGATGATTTGGAGTTCATGCACCAATTCATGCTTGCCTCCGGATCGCTGAAGGAGCTTGCAGCCCATTATGGCGTCACTTATCCAACAATCAGAAGCCGCGCCGACAAAATCATTCGGAAGGTGCGATTGGCCGATGGCGAAGACGCCCCCTATGTTGCTTACATCAAAGCAATGGCCATCGAAGGAAAAATTTCTCCCGATGCCGCAAAGGATTTGATCACGATGTTCCGAATCATGCACAAGGAGGCTTAGTCGAATGGGATCGAATTCAGGTGGCACAACGCTTGCTTTTTCGTTCGTGTACCCTATTCTTAGTTTGCTTATCGCGGTTTTGATGATCACGATTTACGTTAGATCAAAAGGCAGGAAACCAATCAAAGTGTTATCCTTAGCCCCTTTGATCGGACTCATTTATGGAATCGTGTACACGGCCGTTTATTGCATCGTCACGATAAGTCAAGGAGGCTTTGCGCCAATATTTGTTGTCCGGTCGTTTGAGGGATTCATCATCGACTTGATCGTGTGGGCCATATTGCTCATTCATTCATCCAAGGCTAGTGACAAACCCGAGAAGTTATCCGAAGAAGAGAAGATTCACATCTCAAATCTATAGAGGCACTATGAAAACCATACTGCTATTTTTATCGGCGACACTTGTTTTCGCCGCTCATATTAATTCGAATTTTGCGGCAAGTTATTGCAAGGAGAAAGTGGAGGTATCGAGGCCTGCGCATCTGAAAATGACGAATGAGGTGCCGCAAAACGGCCCGTTCTATCGAATGAATAGCCTTAATGATCGAGTTGTAGTCAAGGATCCAATAGGATATTTCGTCTATGATATGTCTGTGCTCAGGGCGGATTTTACCGATGTTTCTTATCTGTATCTCTGCGTGCTAGATATCGACTTTACTCCAGGTTCAGCTGCGTCTCGGAATGAATCGGGCTTCGATTGGCATTATGACTTTTGGGCAGCAGATGTTTCGCTGGCTGTTCCGAATGGACTTTCAGCAGCCAAGGTAAAGGGTTATTGGCCGAAATCCTCCGTTATCACCACAACGCTAACTTCCGAATATAGCAGGAATTACACGCTTTCGTTTAATGGTCAATTAGGTTTAGGAGAAGCGACTATAGGCGGGTCGGTCGCCAGCGGATATACGATTACCTACGGGGTGAGCACCTCAAGCGAAGACCCGCAAATCTCGGCTCAACTTCTATCCAGTGAGCCCAAGAAAGCGGTTTGGAACGTGCGCTGCACCGTGCAAAGGGGAATCACTTATAACTTATCCTGCTATTATCTGCTTGAAATGCCGAAAAGTTATTCAGAGATATTCCTGTTTATGTCAACCATGGATATGACTTGCATTGCTTGGAGGGGTTTTTTATGGGAACAAAAAAGCACCTTACTGCTTTCGAAAACCTATGCGCTAACTGATGAAAACGCTGTAGTTTTGCAAATGCATATTGCCAAGATTTTGTTCCGTTCTGATTGGCAAGAGTCTTCCTGACGCGCAAATTGCCTCCTTTACGCTCGTTTTTCACGGCAAGATGCAAGATATCAGCGGAAACATCGCGAAAATCAGCCACCTCCCAGTTTTCTATGCCGGCCCGATCCTTCGTAAGGAACCTCCTTTCGAAAACAAAGATCCGGCAGACAGAAAGAAGCTGTTCCAAAGCATTTTCGTTTTCTCGGCTTCCCTTCCCGTGCGGTGGAAAACCTTTCGATATGAAAAGAAGCTTTTCGGCGATTACTCCTCCCTTCAAAGGAGGATGTTCCTCGACCTCCGCCAGTATTTGTATGAACGCGTTGATTTCTTTTCCGAATTCGAGGAGGCGGTGGTCTACTATGACAAAGGGCAGCATAATCTATTCGCGGTTTTGAACCTAGCGTTCGGCGATGCCCCTTTCACGAATTCATTTCATCAAGATGTCAAGCCGGACCATTACCGCCTGTTTCAGGCGGCCGACTTCGTTTCGACGGTCCGACTTCTGGAGGCCAAGCGGGGGAATCACTCCATCACTGATTTCGAAAGAGAATTCATCGATGACTGGCACTTCAAGAATGTCTATCTAAGAACGCTCAACCGCAAGGAATTGCGCTGATGGTTTCGCCGGTACCCGGAATCGCGTTTACGCCTCTTCCGTTGGCGGCCTAATTATTATTTGCCCAACGTTGTTTTAACCTGACACTGTTCGGTCATTCGGGCATAAAAGTGGGTGAGCTAAACTACGCTTCAGGGCTTATCCATCTAAGAAAGTAGCTGCGCCGACAAGCGTTGCATATATTGCCGTGAACGATATTTTTTCTTGTCCACGGCAAATTATGGAATGCGGTTCTAATCCCGCATTGCGAACCAAACGAAAAGAATAGCGGCGCATTGAGACGAGACCCAAAGTTGGACTTCCAACTGGATGGTCTCTTTTCTATGAGACTTACAAAGGAATTTAAATTGGAATGCGTTAGAAAATACAAAGCGGGCGTCAAACTATGTTTCGCCCATAGGGGAACGTGAGCAAAGGCCGTCCTCGTTTTATTTGTTTTGTTCCTGGTAGCGGCCCTTATAAAGCGGGAACATCTCAAGGATGGCTTTGTCCATCGTAACGAGGTCGATGCCGGCTTCTAGCGTCTGCAGAATCAGCTCTTGGTCAGGCTGAATCAAGACGGGCAGGGCATCGTTATCGTCGCCGCGCTTTGCGGTGGCTTTGGTATCGGGGTAGCTAGGATTCTTCGTTTCCATATAGTAGGCCATGTAATCCTGCTGGCCATGGGCGGCTGCCATCAAAAGCCCCCAGGCGCGCATGGAGCAGCGAAGGGCGCATCCATTAGAAAACAAGGGGACACAGCGTTCGCGGTTTTGGTGGTCTTGGCCCGAAAAGGAATACCCGCCTTCCTTGATTGCCGTTAGAACAAGGCCAAAGACCTCGTTTTGCGGATAGTCCTCGAAATTGATATTCGGGTAATCCTCGTCATAGGACGTCCACCCGATAAGCGACAAACCGTTCATATAGTACCCCCCGTTCGTTATCGGATTCATTATGAAGGAGCGCGCATCTAGATTCAACGTCATAGAGCAAGCGGTGAAGGAGAGTAATGGAAAAAGGGGATGAGGACATTGTCCAAATCCCCTGATATCCCTATCCCTAAAGCATTTAGAACGAGAACGAAGCCTTTCTCGTTTCCTCCCTAAATGATTTGGGAGAAAAATTACATCGGCAGCGGATGCGTTTATTTACTTGGAAGTTCTAACGTAGAAACGCTCATGGCAATCGTTGCATGTGTAGTAATCGTCTCTAAACACTGGCCCGATGCGACTGTATTCAAGCTTGATATTCGTTGATTTGCATGTTACGCATTTCCTTCCACTGGAACATGCGCCGCCGCCCGAAACGGCTTCGAGCTGCTCTTCGGACAGTTCGATTCCCTCCTCCGAGGCAAACTTCAACAATTCCTCGTGATTCTTGCATTCTTTGACTTTGGCGATCTGCTCTTCGGTTAGGCCTTCAAGTAATTTTGCGTCCATATGTGCGTTTCCTTCTTTGTAAGAATACACTATCAAAAAGCGTATGAGTTCACAACACAATATGGAGAAACAATGGCGGTGCGCCGAAGAATCGTTTGGTGGTACTCAGCCTCCAATGCCCGTTTAAATTCGGACATTATTACAGTGACTGAAATTCTCGATATGCTATTGATGCATTGGAAGGCGATGCGAGATTATTCTTTGGGCAAGAGGTGCTTTGGCAGCGTTTTCGGGAACGGCCCTCTATGGACATATGAAAGGCCAACTTGATCGAATTCCCTTTCTAAGGCGCGAACGTATTTTTCGGTTGCGAGCAGCTGCATCTGCGAGAGGAAGATCTTCTCGCCGATGGAAGTGATCTCAAAGACGAGGTGTCCGTCGACCACGATCTCATATTCCTCGACGTAAGCAGTGAGCTCGCCCCAATCGTATTGACCAACGTAATTGCAGACGAAGGTGCTGTGCCTTGCGGATTTGCCCCTAGAGGGGGAGTTCCTTTTCATGAACGCCCTTTTCTCCTTCAGGCCCTTGATCTCGTCAAGCTTAGCATAGGTTTCGAAGAGCGGGCGAAGCGCGGCGTGGCTATATCGCGGATCGGCTTGGCGCTTGATCTCGCTTCTAGCGTAGGCGCCTAAATCCTTCAATTCGCCTTGCAATCTTTCCCTATCGAAATCCACGTAGACCATCGAATGGAGGTCGAGGTGGGAGTAGGGCAATCCGATGTCGCTAGAGGGGTTATGCGAGGTTTCGGCCCCGATGACCTTGTTCTTTTTCGCGAGAACATGATCGAGGCTTCTAGCGATGAGAATCTGGAAAAGCGAGACCACGCTCGCGTTATTTTCCTTCGCGAGCCTAAGGACATCGCTTTGAGCGAACTCATAGACATGGTAATTGGGCCGCCTTTTGAAGGGATTGAGGAGCCCGTTGATGTAATCGGCTAGCATAAGGGCTGGCTTCGCGGAAGGTGTAGGGGGATTCGGCGGGTCAAGGGTAAGCATCTCTAGGCTCGGCTCCTCGATTTCCCCAGGCAAGAAGGGCTCCCCAGCTTTTCTGATCCCTTTGCCTTCTAGCGTCTTCCCATATTGGAACTCCACATAATAATAGAGGATGCTCATGACCCACGGGGTGATGGATTTTCCTCCCGCGATGGAGTGGCAAAGATAGAAATAGGCAAGCCTTCCGCTGACCTCGATGAAGCAAAGATGGCGATTGGTTTGCTCGCTTCCTAGAAGCGGAGGCTTCCCTTGCTGTCTCATGACGACGATCGGACGAGGGTTATGCTGCAAAGTATATGCCCCATCTTCGTCTAAGCTGACTTCGACTGCGAAATAGGGGTAGCGCTTAATCGCTTCGTTCGCCGCTTTCTTTAGCGCTTCGATATCGATTTCTTCCTTAAGGGCGATCCTAACGCACATCGAGGTGGCAATAAGCGCTTCGCTTTCATAGAGCCGGTATGTGTCTTTGGGGTACTTCATAGGTTTGCCTCAATCGCGGTTGCGCCATGCAAGTCTACCAGCCATAAGGCAATTGATAAAGTATAAGATACAAATCTAGCCTGGTTTGTTTCGCCCGTTGTAGATAATTGACTGCCAAGTCAAATTAATTATGATCGCTTCCGATGCAAATCCATTGGGGACGTGTATCGAAATTCGCTGGGATGCCGTTGCTTCGTTAGACAATGAATCGCGCCGCCGACTAGTTTATCTAGGGAAGCGATTGTTAGAAACGTGGGGTGCTATTTCCACTAGGGTAATGGCAGCGCAATAGAAATCCGATGGGGACGTGTATCGATTTTTGCCGAAAATGATTGGAAATGAGCTTCTTTTTTAAACGGGAATTCACACAGGGCTTTGACCTAGATGCACGCTTCGAATCGGCTGTATTGCTAGCAATAACAACGAATGTGCTTGAAAAGCATGTTCCTTTGGCTCGAATTCCTCTATATTTATTTTGGTTTAGAAAAGGAGAATCAAAAATGAAAAGAAGCATGATGATATTCCCGACTTTGCTCATGGCTTTGCCGCTTGTCGGATGCTCCGTTAGCATTGGCGGAGAAGCCGAAGAGAGCTGGGAATATTCCGGCGATGGCGCCGAGGCGAAGGCTGCCTACCAAGAGTTCTTCCTCGAAACCTATAACACGGAACACATGAAGGTGACCGTCGTGGAACCCAATGAGGGGTCATGGATGGAAGAGATCGATGGCACGAGTGAATATTGTAAGCTACTCTGGAACAACCAGCTATGCTACGAGACCTGGCTCTTCGTTGAGGAAAACAAGTATTACGCAGCGTATAACGACATCGAAAAAGAAGATAAGTACTATCGGATCGGCAAAGACCACTATGACGGCGATTACAAAGGATTCGCCTTTTGCTTCACGGATTTGTGGAATGGGGTCGATACCGACTTCGAATACGTGAACAAAGGAAGCAAGAAGAGCAAAGACGGGGTCTCCACCGGAACCGGCAGCATGACCTTCATCGCCCGCGACAACGGCGGCTACGTCAAGATCGAGGCAACGACCGATGGAACGAAGATGCTTGAGGCGACGGCGTCGAGGTATTTCTCCGAGGACCAAAGCACCTATGTCTATCGCTGTGCCTTCGACTACAAGGCTAATTTCACCTTCACAAAGCCTGACCTTAATGGTTTTACCCTAAATAGCTGAGCGAAAGCCAAAAATATCTCGATTGGGCCAGCTAGGCAATTTGCCAAGCTGGCCTTTTAGGTTCTTCTTGAATAACGTGACTTGCAAAGCACCTAAAGCGCGATCGCCATAAAACCGCAGGATAAACGAAATAAGTCACGCATTCTTATTTCGCTTGATAAGAGAAAATTTGGATTTGGAAAGCAGGCTGAAGTAGTGGTTTCGATTGGCTTGAGGCCTATGATAAAGGGCCGTTAAGCGAGGATTCATTTGGCTGTGCACCTTCAAATGAATGCGAGCCGTTCCATAAAAATCCCAATCCGTGCAAATTAACAATCAAATTAATATCCAATCCGTGCAAAAATATTTCGAAAATAGATACACGTCCCCGCTGAATTGGTTTTGGGTATCTAGTTTTTGAATGACTGCTGAAAAAATAATGAAGCTATTGAGCAAAGCGTTCGCGCCAGTATTGGTTCAATGAGCTTTGAAATTTCCTTTCATGACGAAGCCAATGAAGTTTGTTCCTGAATTATTTCGATTGTGGCTTATGAGTTGTTCTCCTTTGCCCAGAAGTAGGGGGGCGGAAATCGTTGAATCTTGGCATAAACGGTGCCGCCGCCAATTGGAGAGGTTATTCCCGCGTCATTGACGCTTAATGCGAAGTGGCCTCGCTATTGAAGTTACTTCAATAACTCATTGAAGTTTCATTGAAGTAGATATTGAAGTAACGCTGAGGTAAATTGATTTTAATATCGTTTTCCGACGCAATTTCCTTTGGCGCTGAGGCGGAAGCGCCGCTCATTTTAGCCTACCAGTCCTTTCTTTTTGCTAACGGCAGCCTAAAGAAATGAAGAAAGGCGCAACGCGGGCGTTGCGCCTAACTTGTTTTTGCTTTGTGGGCTAGAATCAGAAGAACACTACCGAAGTCATCCCGGTAGATGCGTTATAGGAGATCTCGACGTAATGGCTCATCGCCGTATTGACATAGAGCTTCAGGGTATCGGTAGACAAATCGCTATACAAGGAATATCCATTTGCCGAGAGGCAGGCCTCAAGGGCATTGTCCCAAGCTTCGAAGGCATTGCCAATTACCAGAAGGTAGAGGTAAGGTCTGCCATTGCTGGTGCCGGGGGTCAAGAGATAGCCTTTCCCAGAAGGATCCTCGAGGGTAAATCCATTAGGAAGCGTATACCCGACGCCATTGGTCGATGCGAATTCGTTGATCGCGTCAAGAGGGAACTCTTCGAGCATGTTGACGTAGGGATTCAGGCCAAATTGGACCCAGACGACCCCTGCTTCATCTTTATAAACCATGACGTAAAGCTGGTCGTTTGGAGAGAAAAGGAGTTCCTCGCCAGAGGTGGTCCAGCCAGCGGAAGTAAGGTCTTGCTTGTAGGCGGCAATGGTTTCTTCTTCCTTGCCTTCCTCGACGAGGATTTGGACCGCAGTCCCAGTATCGTCCTTTAAGAAGCGGAATCCGTTCGCTTCGCCACTATAGGCAGCGATCTGATCGGTGATTTCTTCGCCGAACGCAGCGGCGACCTGCTCGGTCGGCCAAGCTTCCAAGATGTCGCTATAGGCGGCGATGATGAGCGCGTAGCAGCCATAATCAGCCTCATATTCGAAGGTGATGAGGATGTCCTTAGCGGGGGAGAGGTAGCCTTCGTCAGTCAAGGTCCATCCCGCTGCGACCAAGGCGCTAGCGTAGGTTTCGCCTAGAGTTTGATCTTTGGTATAGATGTCGATTTCCGTATCTTGATAGAGACGATATTCGTCGCCGCCATCGAAAGCGGGGATGACGGTTTCGCTATCGGGAGCTAGTGTCTTGACGATTTCGGCGGCAAGCTCAGCCGGCCATTCGAGGATCGTGGGCTCGCTGAAGGAGATTGAGAAGCGATTGTTTTCGGCGACATAAACGAAGGTAATCTCGACGTCTTCGGCGGGGGAAAGGTAGGATCCGTCTTCGCGGACGGTCCACGAGGCATTGCTAAGAACCGCGGCGTAATCTTCGCTAGGATCTTCAAGGACGATGGCGCTCACCATGCCAAAGCCATAGGTAGACACGTATTTGGCGGGGAGGGTGTCGTATCTTAAGGCGCCTTCTAGCGCGGGGATCACGGTTTCGGATTCGGGGAGAATGGTCGCAAGCATCGCGGCAACGTCCTCAGCCGGCCATTCGGCTGCGGGGATGACGAGGTTTTCTAGAAGTCCTTCGACCACGGGGACCGAGGTATCGCCAAGGCCAAAGATCATCACGGAGAGTGTGTATTCGACTCCTTCGTCCTCATCGGAGAGGATTCCAGAAAGGGTTGCGCTCTCGTAGTCATCATACACTTGGAGAGTGACCTCGCTGATGAGGGAGTCGGAATTGCCCCATCCGGTCAAACTGGCGAGAGCGCCGATCAGGTTCTCATCGGTCGAGGTGTATTCGCCAAGGCCGTTATCCTCGAATTGGGCGCCGAGGATGTTCATCGGGGAGAGGAAATAATCGTAGATGGTGGCTTCTTCATCGATGAAGGTCTGGAAGGCGAAGTCCGTCAGTTCGCCATCGACGAGGCTGCAGGTATAGCCAAGGCCATCCTGGGCGATTCCGACGACGTCGATCGCCTTATACTGTTCCTCAATCTCGGCGGGATAATCGAGGTAGAATGCGTCCTCGCCAAGGCCATATATCGTCGCCCATATCCCGTTTTCGTCGTCGCCAGCGACGGCGGTGAAGTTGCCACTCGCTAGCTTTGCGGAGAAATTCTCAAGCCAATTCGAGGGCTCCTCTTCTTCGGAAACGGAGACTTCGGCCTCGGAAGAAGGTTCTTCTTCGGAAGCGGGTTTCCCTTCTTCGGAGCTAGGAGTCTCTTTCGAAGCGACAGATGCGTCTTCGCTGGAGGGGGTGGGGGCGGAGCTGGAGGTGACGGCGTTGCCGCAAGAGGCAACCGCAGTCGCAAGGAGCGCCGCGCTTAACGTCATAAGCAATTTTGATTTCATGTTAGGCTTTTCCTTTCATAATCTTCAAAAATATACCAACGTGCGCATGCGAAGGGAAATATTTTTTCGTTTTTTTGTCAAAAAACCGATGGGAACGCCCATCGGCAATTCGTTTTGCCACCTCGCAAGGCGACGCCTTATTCTTCGACTTCTAGGACGGCGTCGAATCCCATCTGCTCGATGAGGCTATTAACTGAGGGCTGGACGCGGGTAAGCTTTACCCCTTTTTCGCATTCTTTTCGCATGATGAGAAGAACGTGGAACCCAGCCGAGGAAAGATAATCGAGCTCTTTGCAATCGATCGTCACGCTTTCGATTTTGCTTTGTTCCGATAAAGCCAAAAACAAAGAAAGGAAGGAAGAGGCGCTAAGGGAATCTAGGCGCCCTTTTACGCGCATGGATAAAGCGTGCGATAACTCGAATTGCCCCATCTGGCTAGCTTTTTCCTTTTTGGGACGCTCTTCCAGCAAAGTGATCTTCCAATAGGCGAATCGAGACATGTTCTCGCGGATTTCCTTGGCGATTTTTTGTGGGAGCTTCGATAGGCTTTTGATATCCTTCGCGTAATTTGAGATGAAGATACGCTCGCCCTTAAGCCCGTGGGTAGCAAGGAACGCCATCGCTTTCTGCGTTCCCGTTGTAGCCGCCTCGCGGAAATTCACGATGAGGGGATTATTTCCGACTAAACTGAACCCCGAAAAGTGGACAGTTACGTACCACTAAATTCCAATCAGTGGACAATCCCGAAAGCGCGAATCCCAATAAGTGGACAAGCTCTTAGGGAAAATCCCATAATGTGGACAATCTGGAGGCAAGGAATATGGCGAGGGCAATGATGACGAACACCGAACGGGCGAGCCTGATCAAGAACCCATACGTCAGAAACGCGACGCCCCACTCGATCCAATTCACCGAGGAGGGGAAACGGGAGATCTGGAAAAGGGTCCTCGAGGGCAAATCGTGCATAAAAATATTGCTCGAGGACATCGGCCTGCCCCCGATCGACCACGTGTACGACATCGCCGTGAGGCTGCCTTTCACCCTTAAGAAGGAACTGGAGAGGAAAGGCACCTTCGCCCGTCTAAGATCGGCGCCTTCCTGCGGCGGAATCGAGATGAAAGACG
>CACYCS010000042.1 GCA_902773005.1 uncultured Erysipelotrichaceae bacterium | reverse complement strand
GGTTACCGACGATGACGTCGCCCTTGCTTCGTTCTTGCGCGAAAAAGCTGCGCTTCGGCTTTCTAGCGGCAACGTATATGGAAAAGGTGGGCAGGGGTTCCTCCGAATCAATCTCGCATGTCCAAGGTCACTTGTCGAAGAAGGCATGAAACGCCTGAAACTAGGGATCGATTCATTTGAAAAGCTGCCCCGATAAATGGCAGCTCAAGCGGATAATCCGCCTATCAGATTTCAAATTCTTCGCTAGCGGAGTCCAGCAATGCGGAGTTGACGGTTTTGACGTCGTCACGAAAGACGTTATAGGCCTACGCATTCATCACAAAGCGCGTTGCCACAATGAAAGAAGCTGGCAGTGCTTAGTCCTCTTTATGGACTTTGGCTTTTTGCTGATACATGCTGAAATCGGCGGATTCGAGCATATCGTCTACGTCTGTTCCTTTTATCGTCGGTGCGAAGGAATAGCCATAGGATACGCTGATGCCGCTATCTTCTTGAACTTTGATGAATCGCTCCATCAAGTCCTTGATTTCTTCTCTCGTCTTTCCGATCAAGATGGCCGCGAACTCATCTCCGCCGATGCGGTAGCAAGTCCCTTCTTCCCCGCCGAAAACCGATTCGATCAAAGAAGCGGCTTGCCTTAGCAGATCGTCTCCCGCCTTATGGCCGAGGGTATCGTTTGTCCGCTTGAGGTAATTCACGTCGAACATGGCGATGGCAACGGATTTCGATGGGTCGAGGGTTCCGTCAAGGCTATGAACCCTTTCGTCATAGGCGTAACGGTTATTTAGTCCGGTCAGGACGTCTTTTTCCGCGGCAATTCTTAGCAATCCGTCGAGATCGTCGCGCCGCCTTAATAGACCATTATAGGAATTCGAAAGCAAGCGCATCTCTTGGAAGCCTTTCCCTTCGTCAAGCGGCTCGTCCGCCTCGATTTTCTTCGTGGCGTTTGCGATCGGCCGGATCAAGCCTTTCGCTAGCATCCCAAAAGTGATGACGAGCACGGTGATGATCAGGAAGGTGCCTACCCAAAGGAGGACGCGATATAGCTGAACCTTCGCGCTGGCCGAGGCGGCTTTGGCACCTGACTCAGATTGGATTAAGCCAACGCATGCGTTCACATTGACGGAAACGGCTTGCTTATTGCTTGCGTATTTTTCATTGAGAACAAGGTCGGTGGCGTAATCGACTTTCTGCTCATCGCCCCAGGCTTCTTCTTCTACGGATAACTCGGGGATAGGGATCGAAGATAGGACGGGGTTCGCTGGGAAAGGATAGACGTCGCGGATCAAAGCGAGGGAATGAAGCTGGCTATCGATCATGTAATCCGCGGAGCTTGCAGCGACCTGAAGCCTTTGCAATGCCTTTTCCGAAACGTGGCTTCCTTTGAACTTCTCTAAGATATCATCGCCTCTGCGTTTGACTTGGAGCTCGTTTGAATACGCCACAAGGGGGCTGATATTCATCTCGCCATCTTCGGTTTCGGGACGGAGGATGAAGTTGGTCGAGGTTTCTGAAAGCAAGGATGACCCCGCAAGAAGCGAAGTGGCGTCAGCAACGTATCCCGCCGATTGCTGCATAAGGCTAGAAAGGGCGCCGGACTCGTGGTTGATGCCGAAGATGAGGCCGACGACAGAGGCGTGGAGCACCGCAAGCACTGCAAGGGATGGAATCAAAAGGCCAAAAACGGATATCCCTTTACGCCTGGATTTGTCTTTATTCCTATTCTTGCCCTTTACCATAGGAAACATATAGCACGCTTGCGCGGCAAATTCAACCCGTGGATTGTCAGCGAAAGCGAAAGAAAAACACCTCATGGCGAGGCGTTCTTCTTTCCTTTTCGCAAATCCTTAGCGAGCCGCTTTGGCGGTTTCGACGAGACCGGTGAAGGCCTTCGGATCGTTGATCGCGATCTCGGAGAGCATCTTGCGGTTGATCTCGATTCCGCTCTTCTTCAAGCCATCCATGAACTTGGAATAGCTGATTCCGTTGAGATGGCAAGCGGCGTTGATGCGCTTGATCCAGAGCTTGCGGAAGTCCCTCTTGACGAGGCGACGGGAATTGTAGGCGTAGCGGAGGGAGTGGAGGACCTGCTCCTTCGCGGTCTTGAAAAGGAGGTGTTTGGATCCAAAGTAGCCTTCGGCCTGCTTTAGGATCTTTTTGCGACGGGCACGGGTAACGGTGCCACCTTTGACTCTTGCCATGGTTGGTAATCTCCTTTACTTGACGATCATGAACTTGATGCGCTTGTAGTCGGTGCGATCAAGCATTCCGGAGCGGCGCAGCTGACGGGCCTGCTTCGGGGTTTTGTACGGGGCGTGATGGCCCTTGTAGGCGTGAATGAACTTCACTTTGCCGCTGCCGGTGACTTTGATGCGCTTCATCAACGAGCGGTTGCTTTTCATCTTAGGCATGAATTGGTCCTCCTATTTCTTACTCTTACGTGCCACGATTGCGGAATAGCACTTTCCTTCCCATAACGGGGCTTTCTCCGTCTGGATCGCCGTTTCGCCGTCATCGAGCAATGCGATGAAGCGGCCAAGCAGCTCTTCGCCCAAATCCTTATGGGCCATCTCACGGCCTTTCAGCACGACGCGGACGTTGACTTTGTCGCCGTCTGCGAGGAAGCCTTTGGCATGTTTGGCTTTGGTGGCCATGTCGTGATCGCCGATCGAGATGTGGAGCTGAATCTCCTTGAGCTGCGCGGCTTTGGAATTCCTCTTCTGCGCACGCTCGGATTTCTGCTTCTCGTAGCGGTATTTCCCGTAGTTCAGGATCTTGCAGACCGGCGGGTTGGCGTTAGGGGCGACGCAGAACAAATCGAGGTTGTAGCTTGCGGCCAATTCATTGGCGGCGCGGGAGCTCATTTTTCCGAGATTGTTCCCGTCTGGCCCGATAACCATGACCTCCGGGTAGCGGATGTGCTCATTGATCGGATCGAATCTTTTTTGTGGACGACGATGGTCGTTCGGATTTAAGTAGGCTATGTGCGTTTTCCTCCGTTATCGAATAAAAGGCCGAGGAAGTATCCTTCTCCCGGCCTTGTGCGTTTTAAGTTGTTTGTCTTCAACCTGTAGCACCTTGCCAATCCCCTACGGGAATCTGGCGAACCGCCGGAAGCGATTGCTTTCTACGTCTTATCGACGTGACAAAGTATACGCTTATCCGGAACGGAATCAATAGGCAGTTTAATCGATTTCCACGACTTTGTTCGCAAAGAGGGGGAACCCGTCTTTTTCCGCGATCGCGTAGAATGGGCGGTCAACGTTCAATTCGATGACGTTATGTTCCATCGGAGCGGAGGAACCCGCCATCGATATGGCGGTGATTGATTCGCCTGAAACGCCGAATTGATTGAATTCGAAGTCGTTGTTCTGGAGGATGCTAGAAAGCATCAAATCGCGGGGGCAATTATCCTGCAAAAGCTTGTCGTAGAACACTTCTTTCCCAGTGAGTTTGCCTTTTAGGCTTGAGGTGAGGTCGACGTTATTGTTGGCGATATGGAAGTAGGGGACGTATCCCATGGCATCGACTGACGCACCTCTTTCCAAGAAGGACTTGTAGGAGGAGGAGAGGCTCACGTCATCAAGTTTCACGTCCTTCTTTGGCAAAACGAAAGTCAGCGAGGTGTGGTTGATTGGGAAGCGGAAGACCTCACAGTCATCAAGCTCGAGGTAGCGGAGCGAAAGCGGCCAGAGCTTTGATCCGAATGCGCAGGCCTTCACCTTGTGGTCAAGGAACATCTTTTGGGCTTCGCCCATGCCGCCTGCGACAAAGTCCTTCATTTTGAATCCACCATAGGTGATAACGCCATCCTGGTCGAGATTAGGATCAGGAACAGGGATGGAGTAATGAAGTTCATCGTGGAAAAAGGACTCCGCATCCTTATGGTAGGAGCCTAGCGTC
>CACYCS010000041.1 GCA_902773005.1 uncultured Erysipelotrichaceae bacterium | reverse complement strand
GGTGGGTGAAGATGGATTTGAACCACCGAACCCGAAGGAGCTGATTTACAGTCAGCCGCGTTTGGCCACTTCGCTATTCACCCACGCTTCTATGTAACGCGCTTTACCCAATTAAGTGGTGGATGCTGTAGGTTTCGAACCTACGACCCCCGCCTTGTAAGGGCGATGCTCTCCCGCTGAGCTAAGCATCCGCGGGTCGCTGAAACGCGCCTATGTAATATATCACCGAAACACAAGCCGTGCAAGGGAAAACGAACCTTTTCGCAATCAAGTTGACTTTGTCGCAAAAATCCGCGTCCCGTGTTTGAAATCGGTCAAAAGATCAATGGCGGAAGTTCTCCCATCGTAACGTTTTTTATCTCGGAATTGGCCTTGATTCTTCGGATAAGCGTTTCCAATTTGCCAAAACTATCCGTCAAGGCAAAATCATAGGAATGACCCGCATAGACGAATAATGCGGTTCCTGCCTCGCGCTCAAAAGCATCAAATAAATACAAAGCGCGATCGATATTGAGAGAGGTTACCTTTATATGAAAGGGATCTCGGGGCATCGCAAAGCTTTCATCAACTTCCGATAGACGGATATTCGTGATGCCTGGCACTTCCCTTATTATCTCCGCTTCTCGATCGCCGCAACTTTCAAAAGGAGTCGCAAACGACGTCACGTCCCGCATGAAAATCCTTTTTAGGTTCATGACGTCGTCATTTACTTGGCGGTACATCTCCTCCCTCGGGCAAAGAGCGAGGTCAGGATGCGTGAGGGTATGGCTAGCGACTTCGTGGCCCTGATATAGAGGAAACGAGACTTCTAGGTTCAGCCTCTCAATTGGTTGGCCATCGAGATACCAGACAAAGCCCGGGAGACCACTATTCAGATTGAACGTCCCCCTAATGTCATATTTGTTGAACAAGGCAATCGTCTGACGGTCGAATACCGTTCCATCATCGATTGAGAATACGAAATATTTCGCCATGTCCAAATTGTATCACCCGGTTGACCGCCTCCCAATTATTTGGATCTTTTCGCGCGAAGTTCGGCCGACATGGCGCTGAAGCAAAGTTTTACCCCAGCGTGGGACGCATCAAACGAAGCGATGTCTTTGCCGCTAATCCCGAGTTTTCCGCCTTCCTCGAAAGCGTCGATATTCGCGGCTTGGAAAAGGAAGTCCCACCCCTGCTTCTTTTGCTGTTCGACCATCTTCTTCACCGAAGCGTAATCGTATTCGGAACTCGAATTCTCTAGTCCATCGGTCATGATTGAGAACACGACGTGCTCCGGGATATCTTCTTCCGCCATTTTGGCATGGTTCCTCTTCACGTTTGCAATCGCGGTTCCAAGCGCGTCGAGCAAGGCGGTGCATCCTCCCGGAATATATGTTTTCGCATCCATGTCCCCCACGGATTTGATATCGACCCTGTCGTGGATCACCTCATAGGTCGTGTCAAACAAGATCGTTGTGACGAATGCTTCGCCCGGCAGTTTTCTTTGCTCTTCAAGCAAGGCGTTATAGCCTCCTATCACATCCGAGGCGAGTCTCTGCATCGACCCCGATTTATCCAATATGATGACGAATTCAGTGCAACCTTTCTTCATGAATAATCCTCCTTTGACTTGCGGAACCATTTTGGAGGAATATCTATCAAAAGTTGTATCTTCGGAAGCGACAATTAATCTTCGCGGGGCTTCCAGCCTAAAATCGGCTCACGATAGAAATCCAGTTCGGCGTTGATCTCATCAAGATCGTAACGCCCCTCCTCTATCGCGTTCTTCACGACGCAATCGCAGACCAAAGAATCCGAAAGGGTGTACCCTGCGGACGAGAGAAGGTCCAACGCATCATCGAGGTTCAATTCCATGCCGATGACCAAGCAAATGATCGTTTCCTTCTTCGGGAGGTAATCGTCCTTAGAAATGATTTTGGAGAACACCTGGCGCGTTATGCCGCCCGAAGTATAAATCTCGACGTTCGTCTTGTTCGACCTCTGGATATAACGCATGAGCTTCTTGCGGAATGGCTCGCCACGGATGATGTCCAAATATTTCGACGGCTTCTCGACGCAAAAGGCGGCCATGCATGCGAAGGAAGTCCCTGAGCTAACGGAGGGCTTCAGCGGCTTTGCGCGTTTCGGCGAAAGTTTGGCCACGTGGCCCGAACAGACATAAATGCCGCGTTCTTCAAAATAGGCACGGTATTTCTCAATGCTTTCTAACGACGGCAATAGAAAGCCGATGGATAGTTCTAGCTCGCGCAGGTAGGGAATCAAGCCATCCACCACAAACCGAACTTTCTCCTCCGCCTCATCTAGAATCACTTCAACCGAGTCATACGGAGCAGTCGCTGCCAACAATTGAGCCAGCTGTTCATGATCGGTGTAAAGGTCAGCGATGCTTAAGACGTCGAATCGGCCATAAGCGCTCACTTTGGTGGTCGAAAAAGAGTCGCCTTTACCAGCCAACATCAACTTTCGAACGAGATCCGTCTCTTTGAAGTCGAACGTTGCATCGCAGCAAATGACGTCAGCTCGGCGTTCTTTTAATGATCTGTAAGTCGCGACATAAACTCCCATATCACATATGATAGCCGAAAATGCGCCACATTAAGAGATTTCGATGCAAATTTCGCTACACGTCTCCCCTAAAATTGCATTTTTGCCCATTTTTTCAAAAGGTGACCAAGCAAGTCGGAAAATCAAGTGGTTTTCAAAGGAGAACAAGGCATATTTTTCTAACTTCACGAAATCTACCTTTTTTAGAGTGTCAACAATTTCATTCGATGGCATCAACTCTTTTTGAACTCCACGAATTGGAGAATCGGTTTTCTTCGTTTCGGAAACTAAATAGATAGATATCTCGCATAGGCATGCGTGATAAATTTTGCGCGGCCCAGGGCCAAGCAATTATGAAATTCATTGTCATCATGTCCATAGCAGGCGCCGTCGCAATCGGCGGAGGCATCGCAACGGGGGTCGGACTCAGCAAAACGTTCCGGCCAGACGTCACCGAATACCTCACCGACGAAGTGAAGATCGACGTCGATACCGCAGTCAGGAACTACGAGGCGATCAAGCGGAGCAGCAAAGATTACTCGAAGATGAAACCTGACCAAGCGGTCCAAGCGTCGTTCTACCTCTTCTCGCGGGAAGAAACGAATTACTCCATCGGCGTTGGCTATTCGCTCGCTTCCATCGTGAAGCAAGTCATCACCACGAGATCAGTGAAGGACCACACCCATTACTTCGAGGAATCCAATTCCACAGGCATCGTAAACCTCTACGACAGAATGTTCTGCTCTGGCGACACGACCGATACTTACTGGGGCGGGGATGCCGATTATGGATCCCATACCAAGGTCACCTACTCCAACGACGACTACAAAGCGATGATGGGGAGATACATCTCCGTCGGGCTCGTGTACGTGGTCGCGCCCGAAACAATGTTGACGGATCAGTCGAAGTCAGGCGATCCCGCATCGGGAATAACCAAAACCGACGATGGCTACAAAATTGAGATTGAGCTCGACCCAATCCGAGGGGTCACCAACTACCAAAAGCAGATGAAAACCATCTCGAACTTGGCTGGCTACCCATCATTCGACTATTGCCACCTCACCATCTACACGGACACGGATCTCAACTTAAAGAGGTTCGAAACCCATGAGCAGTACCTAGCCGTTACATCAAGCGGCGTAGGCAGCAAAGCGGAGGGCAGACTCGTCACAGAGTACTACCACAACACCCTCCCAGATTACGGCTTCCCCGAGCCGGGAAGCAAACTCCCAGATTTCCCTGAATCCCTTTAATAAAGAATTAAGGAGCATGAAACATGAAAAAATCCGGTAAGAAATTCTTCAAGAACCCGAAGACGAAGAAAATAGTTCTGACGAGCGTTAGCATGTTCGGGCTGTTCGCCGTCAGCGCATGCAGCGCGTTCTTCCTCACCAAGCAGAATGTGACCGTCATCGACCAGCGCACTGGCAATAACGGCGGTAATGCGTCGCTTAGCGGAGCCGAGAGATTCGTTGCGAACCTCGCAGACAGCGCGACGAGCGGCCTTTCCATCAAAGTCAACGAATTCAAGTTCGACCAATTCTATGTCGATAGCGAAGGCAACGAGATCACTTCCAAAGGTCATAACACTATCACCAATGGCGTCACCGATAGCGGCGAATCCGCCCCGATCGAAATCGACCTCAGGATGGAAGAGCTCTCGCTTCATGGCATCAACCTCGCCGTCACCGCCCCGATTAGCTATAGCAACGCCGGGCACAATGCGAAGTATAGGGGCGTCCACGCTTCCTTGCTTCCTTATACCGTAAGCGAAGGCAAAACCGAGCAGACCCTGTTCCTCAATCTCTTCGATAACGGGAACGACACCTTTGCTGAAGATGAAAAAGGCGATCCTGTCGTCGAGAAAACCGCAGGCGGAACTTGGGACTTTAAATACAAAGTCAGCGTTGAGCCCAAGGATAGCGACAAGCTGATCGAGGGCATCACCAACACAACCGATGAAGCCACCCGCGGTACCGAGTACTACGAATACGGCGAACTCGACTGGCTGCTCTCCGATATCCTCGACATCCTCTCTGAAGGCGCGATCAACGTTTCCTTCGAAGGTTGGCTCGATAGCCTCCTTGGCAAAGGTAGCGCAGAAGAAACCGCTGCCCCTGCCGAAGAGTCTGAACCCGCCGCCGATAACGGCATCTCCATTGATGCGATCATGGACTCGATGGGCAAAATGCAAGACGTCGGAACTAGCGAAGCGCCCTACTTCGTTTGGGAACTTCCCCTTGGCTCCATTGGCAATCTTGTCCTAGGCATGGGCGCCGATAGCAACTTCAACCTCTCTCATATCGACCTTCCCGCCAAAGCGGTCAAGGATAGCGAGGGGCAATGGTCCAAAGCCACCTCCGTCGACCCTTGGAAGATCAAAGATGGCATGACCCTCTTTGCTTCCGCCGATGTTAGTGGCAATCTCCCGACGCTCTGGCAGAACCGCATCTACGGCAACGCAAGCGAATACCGTTCCCTCAGCGACTCCGCGGCGTTGTTCAAGAAAGTCGCTAAGCTCGTCGCCAAGCCCGAATTCGGCATCGACGGCTCCATCACCATCGGCCACAACAAAGCTGGCGTCGAAGGCTCCAGGACCATCCTAAAGACCGATGCCGTGAGTGAGGCCGCCGTCATCGATCTCGGTGCGAACATCGACCTCTATGACGATGATAACCACAAATATGGCTTCAAAGGCCTCGACGTGAGTCTCGGCATCGACAAGGCCCGCGGTAAAAACGAACCCTTCGCTGGCCATAAGATCGACGTCGCTTACCTCGAAGAAGGCAACGACGAAGAAGGTCGTGAGAATAACGGCTATCTCAACATCAACGATGTCTTGCTCGCCAAGACCAACAAGACCTATATCGATGAACTCGTCACCGACGTCAAGGAAAGCGTCTTCATGACCAAGGACGAGGAATCCGGCGAATCCACCACCGATCTCAGCCAAATCGAGAACCTCCTCGACGTCATCGGCATTAACATCGGCGCAATCCTCAACTCCGATCTCGTGAACGGCATCAACAAAGGCACCTATACCGCCGCTGCCGACCTCATCGAATCGCTTACCGCCAAGGACAACGAGATCGACATCAAGCTCACCCTCGCCCCGATTGGGGTCGAAGGCAAAGTCGGCGTCACGCTAAGCGCCCTCAAGAACAAGAGCCTCGCCTCGATCTCCCTTGAGGACATCAGCGTCGCCTCGATCTCCCTCGACGGCGAAATCAACATCACGGATTTCACCCCCGTCACCGCTCTAGAAGCCCCAGAGGGCAAAGAATTCGAATCCCTGAGCCATGTTCGTGGCATCTTCGACACCGTGGAGAAGATCGCTAGCGACAAGACCATCACCGCTTCGATTAGCGGCGCTCTCAAAGATGACGAGGGCAATCAAACCAAGCTCGGCATCAATGGCGGAATCGACTTCAACTTCAACGAAGGCATCCGCTCTGGCAAAGTCGACATCGGACTCTCCCACTACGCCGAATCCTTCAAGCAGAAGCACAACATCCTCCTCGGACTCCAAGATAACCTCGACACCATCGCGTTCCAATACGATTCCCGCGCAACCGCAGAGGAAATAAGCGCAGGGTTCGCGACCCAGAAGACCGATAACGCCATCCAGGGCGTCGTGTCCACCAGCGCCGCCAAGAGCGCCCTCGAATCCATCGACGGCTCGTTCCTCCTCAAGTTCTTCACCAGTGAAGATCGCTTCTCCCGCCTCACAAGCGCCCTTCTCTCTCAGGAGAGCGGATCGCTTCTAGGCGACCTCATGGGCGGACAGTTCTTCGGGCTCCTCGAGAACAAGCACATCATCTCTAACGTTAGCCTTGGCGAAACCACCTCGCTCACCATCGACGGCGCGAAGCTCGGCATGGACGAAGGCACCAAGATCGACGTCGTCATCTCCTATGAAGATAAGAATGGCGATCAAGAAGGCAACCTCGCCGGACTCGACGTCAAACTGAAGAAAGGCGAAGTCGAGAAATTCGCCCTTAGCCTTAGTGGCATCGGCTGCATCGAAGGCGAAAACGCATCCACGACCCCCATCAAAGCATTCTCTTCAACTGAGGGCTTCGATAACTACACCCCGTTCGTCGACCTCGCGAGCGAACTCGTCAACACCTTGACCATGGGCGTCTACGCCAACAAGGAGAACGACAAGATCGCCTCTCTCGAAGGCAAATCGAACTACGGCCTTAAAGGCTCTGTCGGCCTTGAGATCGCAGGCTACGAAACCACCCTCTACTCCTTCGATGCGCAAGCAGCCGTCGAAGGCGCTGAGACCAAGATCGCCGCGAACTTCGACAATCTCCCCGTCATCCGTGGCGTGAATGCTCCGGATAACGACACCTACTTCCGTCGCAACGAGCTGGAAGGCAAGCGCGACTCTAGCATCTATTTCTACGCTAACGGCATCGACGCCGACGGCGAATTCCTCCTCACCCGCGATTCTTCCTATGGCCGCATCCGCAACGTCAAAGACGCGGTTAGGGTCGATGGCAAAGACTATACCGGTGACTTCCTGAACTGGGTACTCGAATACACGATCGGCGTCAACGAGTCGCTCCTCGTTAAAGATGAGCCCGCCGCTGAACCAGTTGCAGAACCCGCTGAAGAAGAAGCGACTTCCTCTTGGAACCCATTCGCCAATGGCGTCCACGTCGCTGATTGCTGGGGCGGATTCAAAGCCAGCGTCCATGATCACTCAACCGATTACGTCATCAAGGCGAACCTTGGCAAATTGCTTGGCATCGGCTTACTTGGCGACGCCACCGTCACCTTGTCCTCCAACGATCTGAAGCAGGGCCGCTTCTCCGCTCGCTGCCTCACTGGCCTCGACGTCACCGCATCGGTTGATGCCGTCTCCGTAAGCGGATCCTCCATGCACATCGCTTCCGTTAACGTCAACCTCGGCCTCACTAACTTCGGCGATATCGATGATAATGGCTTCATGACCATTAATAGCGTCCTCGGCGAAGGAAGCGACTACTACAACCTCTTCGTGAAATCCGTCGCGGACGATGGCATCATCACCGATTCCGCCAAAGGCGACCTCTACGGCCTAATCAATGGTTTCCAGTCCAACGATGCGACCAACGCCTATTACAGCGTCTATGGCTATAACTTCCTTAACCAGGCGAACGTCAAAGGCGGCAACTACTACCTTTAATTAATCACCTTAAATTCACCAACCCCTGCTCGCGAGTTTCAAGCAGGGGTTGGCTCAATTCACAAAAAGCACCATGAAATCTTTTTCCGCAAAAATATTGGGGGTCCTGATATCAGGCTGCTTTTTGTTTTCGTGCGCGCGCATAGATGTGCACGCATATGAGGCTGCGCCCGCGCTAGAAGAAGCCTCGATCCTCGATGAGGAAGCGGTCCGCGACCTGCCAGTCAACAAGCAGCTCTCCATGGCTGTTCGCCAGGGGTTGCTCCTAGATTTCGACGCGTTCGAATTCGTCGTCCCAGCGACCGCGGAAGGCAAAGAAAACCGCATCGCCTTAGACGGAGCCGAGGCAGGATTACGGCTTAACTCCCCCTCGATCCATGGCTTGGACTTCTATCTGGAAGCCCCACTCAACTATAACGGCGCGAAGAAAGACATCGACTTGACCTTGCAAGAAGACGAGCTTTATTTCAGTCTCACCGACGATAGCTGCGACTACGCTTCCGGCAATGGCGGATTCCGTTTCAACACCACCCTTTATTCAAGCGACGAGCATGCTGGCGAATGCGATGAGACCACCAGGGGCATCTGCTACTTCGAATACGGCTCGCTCGACTATTTCCTTTACTCGATCTTCGACAGTTTTGGCTTGGATTCGTTCTCCCTTTCTTCGGGCGAATCAAATGAATCCACCACTTCCGTCGATCTAGCTAGCATTTTCGATGCGACGAATGAGATTCGCGAGATCAACGCCCATTATTTCGTCTTGGATCTCCCTCTTGGCGATGACACCCTTTCGTTTGGGCTTTCTAGCAACGGGGACAACGTCCTCAATCGAATCGACTTCCCCTATGGCGAATCCGAGCACGAATTCAATAACGGCATGAAACTTTCCTTCTCCGCCGCGATTGAAGCGAAAACCTATGCAAAAACCCTTCCGTTTGAGGAAAACACCTATCTTCGCCTTGAGGATTCCTTGTCGCTAGTCAAGCGCATCGGGAACCTTGTAAGCGATAAGAAATTCGGAATCGAGGGATCGATCGCCGTTTCTCATATCGAAGACGAAGTCATCGGCGACGATTCCCACTTCCAGCGCGATGCGATTTCGGAGACGGGCGTCTTAAGCGTATTGGCCGACGTCGATTTGACTTCTAGCTATCATGACATCAACGCCTCGCTTGATTTTTCTTCAGACGGGAACACGGAATCGGCGAGGGTGCACATCGATGACGAAAAAGAGAAGCCAGAATGCTATTTCGATATCAATGGCGTCCTAAAAGGCTATTCGACCGTCAGCGTCTTCTCCAGCCTCTTCAGCACCTTGTCCAACATCTCTGACGAGGACATCCAAAACGATTCCATCATGCGTTTGCTTTCCGGCTTGCTCGCCACATCCGATTCCATCACGGAGGCGATTAATGGCATCAAGGATAGCGCGGTTTATGAAGCGCTTGGCGAAGGCCATTACGAAGGGATTCTGAATGCCTTGCGCGATTATGGCCACGAAGACGACCGAATCCATTTCACCCTCGATTTGGCTTATGCTGGAGGACACGGCACGATCGGCGCGGTGTTGGACGCTAACGATGCAAGCCTATTGTCCTTGACCCTAGATGAGGCTGGCATCGTCACAAGCAATAGCCCAAAACTTTCCCTTCTCATGAGCGGCTCCCTCAAGATCCGCGACTATGAGCTCGAGGCATTCGATAAGCAGGGCTACGAGGAATTCAAGCACCTGCCTAGCCTCGAATCGTCGATCCAGAAGTTCACCGACACCGATCAGCTCGCGGTTTCGCTTGAAGGCTACATGATCAAGCGCGGCACGAACGCCTCCGCTTCCTATAGCGTTCCTTCTTGGAACGGCACCTCGACTCTCAGCCAGCAGGGATTCAATTTCTCTGGCTCGCTTGGCTTCGATCTCAAGGCAAAGACAGGCACGGGGTCCATCGATTTCACTGACCGTAAGGAAAAATACTATAACGGTCATCATCTGAAGATCGACGTCACCGGACCTGCTGAGACTGCCGGAAACATGCTGTTCCAGTATAGCTCCGACGGTGCCGGCAACGGCCCGCTTAAAGGAAGAATCGCCATCACCTCGATGAACGAGATCCTCGATATCGCAACCGAGTTCCTCACCTCAACCGACCCGCGCTTCAAGCGAATCACGAATCTATTCAACAGCATCATGACCGAATCGACCATCGGCGCGATCGTCTCAGGCAAATACTTAGGCGCGATTGCCAAAGGTTTCTTAAGCTCTTCGACGATCAACACGACTTCCAACGTCGCGATCCTCGAATTCAAGCCAGGCCTCGTCAAAGAGGGCTATGGCCTCAAAGTCAGGCTCACCTTCGATGGCGATTACGTCCAAGATGGCGAAACGCTTCCCGGAAAAATCAAAACCCTTGAGATTCTCTCCGAGTCTTCCAGCGCGAACGAAGGGACCGATATCTATGCAAAGATCGGCTTCGTCTCCGCGGATTTCGCCGAGAATGCGCCGTCCTATAACTGGATGGGAGGATCTTATTCCAATAGCGATTTCACCGACTACTCCTCCCTTTCGGATTTGCTCCAGGCCGTTCTCAACACATTCACCCTCGGCGTTGACGAAGAGAACGAGCAATACGAATCCACTTACCACATCACAGGAAAGATTTCCCTATCGGTCCTAAGCAAAATCAATTTCGATGTCAATCTCGATTTCTATGTCTCCGTGGATGGCACCTACGTCAAATTGATAGGCTCCTTGGACCTTCCGATATTCAAAGCATTGAATTCTAAAAATTCATCAGGGAGCACAGCGGGGACGATTTGGAACGGCATCACGACTGTCCTGGGGAGCGGCGACGAGGAAGGCCATCGATATGTCGCGCTTTACTATTACGCAAGCGGAAACGACGCAGATAACGGCATGATGCTTATCAATCGCTTCGACAAATATCACGGAAAAGAACAGACCATCACTAAAGCTGAAAGCGATTCTTGGCACGAATTCAAAGTCCTTTTGACAGGAAAAGAATTTGGAAGCGATTTGCTTGGGTATTTACTAAAAGACATATTCGGATTTAACGATTGGATCATGGACCAAATCGGTTCCACGAAATCATCTTCCTCCAGCGCCTTGCACGGCGAAGACATCGTGAAATCGTTCACCTACACTAGTAGCAGCACGTCTCCCAAATGGGACTTAACGCTAGGAATAGACGAGCTGGCAAATACTTCCCTTCTTGGGGACGTCAAATTACGACTAACCGCCATGAACATTGGCAACGGTGATTTCACATTAAGCGGCATCTCAACAACCGAGGACCTGTCGATCCTGTCGGTTGTAAAAGCCTCGTTAAGCATCAATATCGCTAACATTAGTTCGAGAGGCTATACAGCCTGCTTCGATAATTCCATATCGATAGCGGACCGCGGAGTCGCGAGCAGCAAGTCGTATACATATATATTCTCGAAGTATACCGTCACCCGCTATACCCTTGGCTATGCAACTGGAACAGTTAGAAATCTATATTCTTCCAGGTTTATTTCCAACGAAACCGTCAATTCGGACGGAAGCGTCACTTACACTTACGGCACCAAGGCAAGCGGCCTTCGCCCCGTGAACGGCTCGAGCAACCTTTACTGATTACAGCAAGAATCCGATGAGGGCGTGCATCGGTTTTTAGCTAAAGTTGGGTGCACAGCCAGGCGCATTGGCTTAGCGCCCTCAAAGGGGTATTCCGACATTTATTTATCCGCGAATTTCGATACACGTCCCTCCTATTTACGCAAAAGAGAATCAAAAACGGATAGCCGCAGCCATCCGTTCCGAAACATGTAAATTAAGCTGGAATGAGTTCGCCTTTTTTGTCGCCTTTTTTATCAGGCTTCTTCGCGTTCTTCTTGGCATCGCTAAGTTCTTTCTTCAACTCTTCGCAGGTCTCGGCGAATTCCTCTTCGCTCTCATTGATCTCAACGGATTCAAGGATTGCCTGAAGGTGATATTCCTTCATGAGATAGCGGATTGTGTTGTGTCCTAGCAAAGCGGTCAATGTCGCATTGCTGAGTCCTTGGATCGAACTATCGACAAGAGTTCCTATGATTCCGCCCAAAACCGGAATCTTTTCTGCGACGCCACCGATGGAACGAACCACCTGATTTCCAATGTTAGCCGAGCCGAGCCCATAGGCGACCAACGAATTCGACACGACTTGGGCAAAGATTTTCATAAGTCTCGCATCGCTTGGCCTAAAGCCATACATGAACACGATGTCCTTCACCATCTGAAGGTTGATGAGCGTGACGATCAAGGCGTCAGTCGTATCCTTTTGCGAAACGGCGGAGAATAGTCCACAGCGTACCGCGCACCTCGTAATAAGGCTTTTGGCAGCGGCTTTCGTGTCGTTAGAATATATGACATCGAGCGCCTTCAAGAGTTCTTGGCTATCGCCGCTTTGCCTAGCATTTACTAGAGCCGACATATTCTCGCTTGAATACCCGCTCGCACCGCCTTCGGTTGAGAGATAAAGATCAATGATGTTGGTAGCGAGTTCCTGACGGATTTTGGCGTTATGCTTTTTCGCGTTTTTGATCGAATATGCATTCACGTCTACCTCGAATTTCCTCAATTTCTTGATTTTGATGAGCGGCACAAGGTATAGGAAAACGAACACAAGAACCGATACCGCGATCGCGCCATAGCCGAAATACTCATTGAGCTCATACGCCTCTTTGCAGAGGGCGAATAGACATACGAAAACGATGATGCCGATCGTTGCGGCTAGAATAAACGCGATGACCTTGAATAGTTTCGTGTTGTTCTTCGCGGAATAACGCTGCTCATATTCGGATAGAGTCAGTTTTTCATAGCTTGGGGCCTTGGGTTCTTTTTTCATGCTATGCTCCTTGGAAAATCAGTATACACCATCGGAAAGCAACCTTCACCCAGCCAAACGGAAGTCGAGCCAAGCGGAAGTACAAGAAAAAAACCGACTGTACGCATAAAAAAGATTGCATTCTTGTCACTCGACTATGAAAATAGCGAGGGGGGTATAAGACTTAAAACAATGCCCAACACAAACGTCATTTCAAAAATCAAGCGCACGATCCTCATCGTAGATGACGAGATCGTCAATCTCGAGATTCTGTCTGAGATTGTAGGAGACTCCTATGAGGTCATAACCGCAGAGAACGGTTTGGAGGCGTTGCATGCGTTGCAGCGTTCGAACGCCCCGATCTCCTTGATTATGCTTGACGTTGGAATGCCCATCATGGATGGGTTCTCCTTCCTGAAGATCATAAAAGAAGACCAAAACTTCAAGCGCATTCCTGTCATCGTTTTGACGAGTGAGCACGATAGCGAGGTCAAAAGCCTTGAGATGGGTGCCGTCGACTTCATCAAGAAGCCCTACGACACTCCAGGGATCGTTTTGGCCCGCGTCAATCGCGCGATCGAACTTTCCGAAGACCGCCTTGTCATCCAAGCGACAGAGCGCGATGAAATCACCGGCGTTTACAATAAGCACATCTTCCTCGAATACGTTGCCAAAATGGACCAGTACGGGCCTGATGCCCAGAACGATTTGGTCGTGGTCTCCATCGAGCACTATAACTTCATCGCCGAGCTCCATGGGCACGAGGAAGCCAACGAAATTCTCAGAACCTTCGCCGATGCCCTAAAAGACATCGCGAGGAATAACGATGGCATCGTCGGAAGATTGAACGACGACCATTTCGTTCTCTATATCAAGCCCATCGACGATTACAACGTCGTATTCGATCAGATTGATACCCGCCTAAGGCAAAGGTTCGAAATCATCAACTTGTCCAATCGCATCGGCATCTACCGCTGCAGCGACAAGCAAGAACCAATCGAAGCTAGAATCGATAGGGCCAATCTCGCCTGCGAAGAGATTCGCGGCTCCAATCGCGTGCGTTATAACGTATATGACCAAGAAGCGCAGAAGAAGACGCTTTTCAACGAAAGGCTACTTCTGGAAGCGCGCGAGGCGATCAAGAATCATCAATTCACCATTTACTTCCAGCCGAAATTCAACGTGTCTGGCGATGAGCCGGTTTTGTCTTCCGCTGAGGCGTTGGTCCGTTGGATCCACCCAGAACTGGGCTTCATCTCTCCGGGTCTATTCATTCCTCTATTCGAGAGCAATGGCTTTATCCGTCTGCTCGATCATTACGTATGGTCCGAGACGGCAAAGCAAGTCAAGGAATGGAAAGACAAATACGGCTTGGTCGTTCCTGTTTCCGTCAACGTCTCTCGCGTCGATCTAATCGATCCTCGCCTACCCGAAATCATTGAGCAAATCGTCAATGAAGCAGGCATCGAGCCGAAGGACTTCATGTTGGAAGTCACCGAATCCGCGTATAGCGATGACATCGGCCAACTCGCAAGGCTCGTCGATGAATTCCGCGCCAAAGGGTTCCGCATCGAAATCGATGACTTCGGAAGTGGCTACTCGTCGCTCAATTCCCTCGCGACGCTAAACTTCGATATCTTGAAGCTGGACATGAAATTCATCCGTGAGATGGATACCAATCAAAAGACCAGAAAGATGGTCGACATCGTTGCGGATATTGCTAAGTTCCTCGGCACTCCCCTCGTTGCAGAAGGCGTCGAGACCAAGGAGCAAGTTGAATACCTTAAAGGAAGAGGATACACCTACATCCAAGGGTATTACTTCTCCAAGCCTCTCCCGGCCGAGGAGTTCGCTGCTAAATTCATTGCGAGGAAATAAATTATGCTAACCATTGATGAACTGAAGAAATACGGCGCTGACACCACAACCGGCTTAATGAGATGCGTCAACAAAGAGTCGCTCTATCTGCGACTGGTCAAGACGGTTCCTTCTCACGCCCACTTCAACGAACTCTATCTCGCTATCGAGTCTCACGACTTCGAAAAAGGATTCCAAGCTGCGCATGGCTTAAAAGGCGTTACGATGAATCTCGCGCTCACTCCACTCAGTGAGCCGATTGAAAAGATCACCGAGCTTCTCCGCGCTAAGCAAGACGTGGATTACTCCGCGCTTCTAAAACAAATCGAGGACGCTAGGCGCGCCCTCGAAGAGATCTGCAAAGACTAAACGAATCTCGAAATCCGATACACGTCCCGCTTATTTCTTAGAGCTGGACGTTTTCTTTTTGTTGGAAGAACTGCTGGATTTCGATCTGGAACCGCTAGACTTTGAAGAGGAGCTGGATTTAGCGGCCGATTTCACTTGCTTAGCAGCCTTCTTCCTAAATTTCGGCGAAACGATGAGCAATATAATAATGATCAGAACAACGACGCCTAGCCCAATCCATGCGTAAATGGGAATATCCGACAGGGAGAATGGCTTCGGACCAACGTTAATTTCGATCTTCTTAGAAATATCATCCCCATCCACGGTGGCAGAAACAGTGATGGTCGCTTTTCCTTCTTTAAGAGCGGTTACGGTAATCTGCGCGCCGCTGGCTGACTCGGTTGCGCTAAGCGATGCAATGCTCCCATCGGATATCGCCCACTTAACTGACGTGCCGTCTTTGGTGGTTGCCGATAGTTTCTTTTCGCCCTTTACCTCTAGCGAAAGAGAAGAGGTTTCAGAAAGAACAAGAGAACTAGGATCCGCTTCTACGTTTAAAGCGATGGTCGAGGCGACTTCTTCGCCTTCGATGGTGGCCTTAGCCGTGATGGTTGCACTACCGACTTTCAAGGCGCTAATCGTTACGCTTTCGCCGCTATCGGTTTGGGATTTGCTGAGTTTTGCAACATTTTCATCAGAAATCGACCAAGTTATTTTCTCGTTGTTTGGCGTCGAAGCGCTAACCGATTGCTCCTGGTTTTTGATGATAGAAAGCGTGCTTGTAGAAACCTTTAATTTCGTTCCTTGCGGCTCGCCAATCGCATCGGAAGCGGGGTTCGCGGATGCCGTTCCCTTCGCGTCGCCCCACACCAAATCAACCCACTCCGGGAAGTCGATGAACGGGTTCCTGTTATGCTGGAAGTTGTTGTAGATCAGGTTGTTGCGATGAATCTCATATTCATCTACTGGGTCAAGTTTATGCCACTCAAGAAGGTCGGATAGAATTCCCATCCCCACCGCTTTATCGCTTGAAGAGATCGCCGATGCACCATTCGAGGTCGCGTAATCAACCAGCGTCAAATTTGGATTAAACTGGGTGATCGTATCGGTTCCTGAAAGATTGTTGTAGCAGGCAACCATATAGAAGCACGCGCGTGCGATGTCACCCTTGTCGCTGTCCTGAGGTTCAAAAACCACGGTTGATTCATCTGAAGGATGTGCGTGCAACGGCTTTCCAGCGAGGTTGCCTTCGCAATAGGCATAGGTCGCCTTGCTATCAATTTGTATATTCGCGGGATCTACATAGCCATACGGATTGTTGTTGTGCGGTTTTCCATTCACGTATCCATCGCCCGAAAGCAGGTGATGAATGTCGGTACCAGCAGGACCTTCTGCGCCACTATCCGCCTTAAAGCCGCGGGACTGGCACCAGACGTGTTCTCTATTGGTTCCGCCATTTTGAGTATGGTCGCCCCACTCGCGGATGCGTCCCGATTCAACCGTCACGCCATCTTCATCTCTATTTCTATAGAGCGTATGCACGTAAGGATTGTTCTTGCCATTTGAACTGCTGCTGCCGAATTCATAGTTGCTGATGATTCCGGTTGAAGCGTTATAGGTTCCATATGTCGTTTCGCTAGCCGGGGAAAGTGACCATTCGCGGTCCGTTATCTCGTAGATTTTCCAGACGGCGTCATAACTATAGTAGTTAAAGTTCTGAAGGATCGGCTTCAGGTTCTTCAATAGGTTTGTCCCAGTCCTTTCCGAAGTAGAAAGCGAATTCAGCGAGGAATAATAACTGCGAATATCGGTCTCAGAATTGTCGTTGAGATCGATGTTCATTTTGCTTGATAAACTCGACGAAACGGGGCCACTTGCAGCGTACGTCTCACGAGGTTCTGCCGAAACAGAAGTCGCGGCATAGACGGCCACCGAAGATGATATGGCCGCCAATAACAAAAACGAATATTTCTTCATGCCATGATTATAAATCTCCGGCGTTAAAAAGGCCTAAGAAAGCGCTACAACTGCCGCGATAACTGTTCCTTGGATTGATTTTTGGCACTCTCCTATTGAAAGTGCTAAAAAATGGTATAAAGTATATTGGCGATAAGAAAGGACCTATCAAATGCTAGAAGAAAAAGAATTTCAAACCGAAAGTAAAAAGCTTCTCGATTTAATGATCAATTCGATCTACAGCGAAAAGGAGATCTTCCTTCGCGAGCTCATCTCCAACGCCAGCGACGCAATTGATAAATACAAATATCTATCTCTCACCGACGGAGAGCACTACCCCTCCACCGACTACGAAATCAGGATTAACGCCGACAAGAAAAAACGTTTCATCGAAGTCCGTGACAACGGCATCGGCATGAGCAAAGAGGATATGATTAATAACCTCGGCACGATTGCCAAGAGCGGTTCGACCGACTTCCTCCAGAAATACGCTGAAGCAAAAGAAGCGGATGACCTTTCAATCATTGGTCAATTCGGCGTTGGCTTCTACAGCGCGTTCATGGTCGCCGACAAGGTCGAAGTCATCTCCAAAACGGTTGATGGACCTGCTCATATCTTCGCTTCCGATGGCAAGGAAAAATACACTATCGATGACTGCGATTTCGACCAGGAACACGGCTCACTTATCCGCGTTTATTTGAAAAAGGACGAAGATGACGAAGGCTATTCCAACTTCTTGGAACCCTATCGAATCAAGTCCTTGGTCTCCAAATACAGCGACTATATTCGCTACCCAATCAAGATGAAAGAGACCAAACAAGAGCCCAAGAAAGACAAAGATGGAAAAGACATCGAGGGCAAGTATATTGACGTTGAGGTCGATTCAACTTTGAACTCCATGGTTCCTCTCTGGAAGAAGAATCCCAAAGAGGTTACCGACGATGAACTTAATGCTTTCTACAAGAGCAAGACCTATGACAACGAAGATCCGATTCTATCGCTGAATCTTCAGGTCGAAGGCCTCGTCTCATACAACGCGCTAGTGTTCGTTCCTTCGCATGCCCCCTACAACCTTTACAGCGAGAATTTTGAGAAGGGATTAACGCTATATTCCAAAGGCATTTTCATCCAAGATAAATGCAAGGAGCTTGTGCCTGACTATTTCAAGTTTGTCACCGGCCTTGTCGATAGCGAGTCGCTCCCGCTTAATATCTCCCGCGAGATGCTCCAGAAGTCCCCTGCCCTTACCAAGATCGGCAACTCCATTGAAAAGAAGCTCATCGATAAGTTGAAGGGCATGATGGATACGGATCGCGAGAAATATGAAAAATTCTTCAAAGCTTTTGGCGACCATCTAAAATTTGGAATTTATTCCACCTACGGAATGAAGGCGAAAGATTTGCAGGATTTACTACTCTTCCATTCCATGAAAGAGGATAAACTTGTTAGCCTTTCTGAGTACGTCAAAGGTTGCGACAAAGATCAGAAAACCATCTACTTCGCCTCGGGCAAAACTCTCGATGAGGTCAAGCTTTTACCCCAACTCGAGTCCTATAGAAAGAAAGGCGTTGATGTGCTCCTGTTCGACAAGAATATCGATGAATTCGCCATCAACTTTATGCCTGAATACGAAGGCAAGAAATTCAAGAATATCGCCTCGGAATCCAAGGACGATCTGTCCAAGGAGGAGAAGAACAGAATCGATGATCTTACCGCCCAGCATAAGCGTATTCTCGACGATATCAAAGAAGCGCTTGGCAATAAAGTCGACGAAGTTGCCTTCTCCGCTAAGCTTGTCGATTCCCCGGTCTGCATCACCACAAAAGAAGGCCTGTCCTTGAACATGGAACACGTCTTGCAAGAACAGCCCGGTGCCGAAGATTATGCCGACGCCCCGAAAGCGACAAAGGTTCTTGAAATCAACGCCGACAGCGATCTGTTTGGTGCTATCGCCAAATTGACCGACGATGAGGATATCAAGAAATACGGAACGCTGCTCTACGACGAAGCTCTCCTACTTGAAGGCTATGACGTCCAAGACAAAAAAGCATTCGTCAAAAACCTCAACGAGTTGATGATGAAAGCGATGTCGAAATAAGCCTGATTCCCCGCCCATTTCGCCCAATGCAAATTGGGCGTTTTTTAATGGCCAATCCTAGAAAAATAGTCAGACTTAATCTCAAAGATCAAGCAGCAAACCATTCGAATCGTATGCTTCGTCAGCGTCCTGGAATGCATTTCTCAATCGCCTTTGCAAAGAGCTTGGCTGAACGCAGAAAGCATCTGGACCAAGATAAAGTAAGGCAAGGTAAAGATCTTCTTCGTTGCCTGATAATTTAAACGTGCCTTCCTTGGCCTTTTTAGCCTCGATTTGGGGGAATCGTTCGTTCAGTAGATCAATCGCCCTACCATTGGCTTTTATGACGCAATTAGAGTGTTTTTCGGGGCGCTTTTTAACAGAATTGTCAGTCAGATTTTGTTCTGGCTGAAGTGAGTTAAGGAATTCGCGTTCTTCATCGTTGAAGTCGCAATATTCAGCAGACATAAAAGCGTTTTGGAAAACCTCGAGGAAATCGACAACGATAGGTTGTATAGGATCGCCCATCTCAGAAACAAGGCCAATCAAAGATAACGAACTCTTATCGGAATTAGGAATCATGCAATATGGTCGCACGATAATCCGCTCGCCGCCCTTAAGAATATTGAGGCATCTTTGATAATGGAAAGCTTCGGAAACTCGATTATATTCGGTAGAGCAAATTAAAGGTATCTTATAGCAACTGGGCAAAGACAAATAGCCAACAATCAGAGACCTCAAATATTCGGAAATCGATGACCCTCTAGGCACACGGTCGGAAATCACGTCAAAGTTAGCAGCCAGATCAGTCGAAGGCCTAAAGGAGATAGGAGTATTTAGGATGGGCTTCGTATAATCGAGCCGCCCTCCAAAGTATCGTTTCGAGTCAAAATCCAATAGTTCGTTTTGAGTATTGGCATTAATAGTTTTGACATTTCCAAGATTTTTTATTGACGATAATAACGATCTATAATCCGCCTGTCTTTTATCTACTAAGCGTTGAATCAGCTCGTTCATGAAGGATCCCATGTTGGATGATCCATCCTTTTTGACATACTTGAAACGAACTGCATCAGCAGATAATTCATCCGCCTCAGCCTTTGTAAAGTTGATTTTAATCTTTGTAATCATAGTTCACTATTTGCGTACTAATTCTAAAATATACTTAAAGTTATTTTCAACCTTTTTATTAAATAAATGTGAACATGTTACTACTTCTTTAACTATTAAAATTCGAAATTCCGGTTCAATCATATTTCGTTGGTCATATTTACCGGTGAATCGATGGGGGTGCTCCTTGAAAAACGCAGACGCCGCCAGAATTGGTTTCACGCGCGTTCATTGGTCATCGATGAACCTGATTTTCAAATGACGAATTCCACTATGGCATATATAATTTAGTTGTTAATTTTATTTAACAAATAATTTATTAGGTCTATAATTGGCACTCCAACGAAAGGAGGTTGGATTATGTCACCTGTATTAAACTCAATCCTGGGTATATCAATAATCTTTCTATGCACTACCCTTGGTTCGTCCTTTGTCTTCTTCTTGAAGAGGGATTCAATCACTCCAAAGCTTAACCGCATCTTCATGGGGTTCGCCGCGGGCATCATGCTATCTGCGTCTGTGTTCTCATTAATCATGCCTGCATTGGAAACTGAGGTCACTTATATGCCAAATTACGCTCTCGTTGCGATAGCTGTTTTGGCTGGTGCTGGCTTCCTTTGGGGCATCGATAAACTGGCTCCTCACATCCATTCGGCCACCAATGAGGAAGAAGGCCATAAAGCAAATAAGATCTCAAGAACCACAAAAATGTTCATAGCCGTAACCATCCATAACATCCCTGAAGGGTTATCTGTCGGCATTGCTTATGGCGTTGCTCTAGCCGCAGTCGCGGCAGGGTTAGACTCTGCCACAGGACTTCTTACTGGGGCCCTGATGCTTGCCATAGGCATCGGAATGCAGAACATTCCTGAGGGCGCTGCTGTAGCTCTGCCGATTGTTGGTGAGACATGCCATAAAGGGAAAGCCTTCCTATTTGGTACATTCTCAGGCGCTGTTGAACCTATCGCTGCTGTTCTAGGCTTATTCTTAGCCCTATTTATTGAGCCCATCATGCCCTGGGCTCTTGCATTTGCCGCAGGATGCATGCTCTATGTCATCGCAGAAGAGATGATTCCTGAAATACAATCCGGATCCGTCAGTCACGAGGGAGTTTGGTCCTTCATGATAGGGTTCGTTGTGATGCTGGTGCTCGACACCGCTTTAGGATAGAATCACATCGCTCATCGGAGGTATTGAATCATGAAAGAATTTGATGCTTTAAAACCATATTTAGATAAGAAGCGCGATCTGCGTTACCTATCTTCCATCGTCTATTACGATTTGCAGACCAAAGCGCCTGTCCAAACGATCGAAAAGGAATCAGAAATCGCCAATAGCATCAGCGCAGACATCGCATCCATCAGCCAAGATCCCGAATACATCAAAGCGGTGAAAGCCTTTGCTGCGGCAAACGGCAAAAATCCCGAGCAAACTCGCCTTGCCGAATTGCTAATGGAAGACATCTCCTTCATGGAGAAAGTCACCATCGAACAGTATTCGGCATGGAACCAAGCGATATCCGCAAGCAATGCCGCTTGGCGTAAGTATCGCGAAACCAATGATTTTGCCGCCTTCTTGCCCTATTGGGAGAAGGCGATCAAGGCACAGAAAGAAATCTGCGCCATCAAGAAGACCGATAAACAGAAAACGCTCTACGACGTATGCCTTAACGATTACGAACCAGGCTCGACGGAAGAGCAGGTCGAAGGGGTCTTTGAACCTTTGAAGAAGGCGCTTATCGAAATGCTTCCTCGCGCCATGAAACGTCAGGAAAGCCTTGATGTACCCGAGGTTTACCCCATTAGCATTGCCAAGCAATCCGAGCTAACGCCTAAGCTATTGAAGCTCATCGGATACGATTTGTCCCGGGGCGCGATCGCTGAAAGTGCCCACCCATTCTCCGATAGCTTGTCGAAGCATGATGCAAGGATTACCACGAACTACGACCTTGAGGATTACCATGGCAATCTCTCGACCGTTCTCCACGAAGGCGGGCATTGCATGGAGTTCCAGAATTGGCCCGATAGCCATTACGAAAACTACGTGGAGATGGTCGCGACGGCAGCAGTATGCGAGACGCATTCCCGCTTCTACGAGAACCTGCTTGGCAAAAGCAAAGAACTCGCGCCAGTTCTATTAAAACTATGCCAAGAGACCTTTGGCGGGGACTTCCTCAAGATGAGCGCGGAGGAGTTCTATAACGGCGAGAATCTCGTCCGCCCAAGCTTAATCCGCTGCGACGCGGACGAACTCACCTACTCGCTCCACATCATCATCCGATTTGAAATTGAACGCGACTTGATCAATGGCAAAATCGAAGCCAAGGATGTGCCAGCGATTTGGAACGCGAAATACAAGGAATACCTTGGAATCGATGTCCCAAGCGACAAAGACGGCTGCATGCAGGACACCCATTGGTCCGAAAACCTCTTCGGCTACTTCCCTAGCTACGCATTAGGAAATCTCTATGGCGCGCAGATCTTGCACAAGATGAAACAAGATATCGATGTCCATTCTTGCCTTAAGCAAGGCGATCTAGAGCCAATACGAGAATGGTTCGCGACCTATGACTTCGCTTACGATTACCTCCATCCCGAGGATTGGATCAAGAAAGTGACCGGCGAGAAGCTCGACGCCCGTTACTTCATCGAATATCTCCAAGAGAAATTCTTGGGTTGAGCATAATGAAAAGCTCCCGCAGAATGGGAGCTTTTCATTATGTTCGCTCAGTCGATCCCGTAGGATTTGAGCTGTTTTACTAACGGGGCGACCGTCTTCTTGATGACGCCTTCCTCGAAGGGATCCTTCATGCCGCATTTGGTGACGAGGGTCCTGAAGGGGAATTTGCCACCCATCGCGCAGAGCTTCAGATATCGTTTCCACGCGAGGGCATGGTTCTTGCGGTCGAGGTTGAAGAATTCGAACGCCATAACCTGAGCCAAGGTGTAATCGATGTAATAGAACGGCGATTCGAAGATATGCCTTTGCATCAGCCAGCGGTGGCCGGTTGCAAGATAGGTATTCTCTTTGTAGCAATCGACTTTGTAGGGGGTGTATTTCACTTCGAGCTCGTGCCACTTGGCATCGCGCTCCGCCGGGGTAGCTTCTGGATTTTCATAGACCCAGTGCTGGAATTCATCGACCGTGACCCCATAAGGCAAGAAGGAGATCGAATCGGCGAGATGCTGATAGCGGTACTTCAAGGGGTCGTCGAAGAAGAGATCCATCCAAGGCTCGGCGAAGAATTCCATCGACATAGAATCGATTTCGGCGGATTCCATGGTCGGGCAACGGTATTCGGGGACGCGGATGTTGCGGGCCATGTAGGCTTGGAAGGAATGCCCGAACTCATGGGTGAGGACGTCGACGTCGCCAGAGGTCCCGTTGAAATTCGAGAAGATGAACGGGATCTTGTAGTTCGGGAAGTAGGTCATGTAGCCGCCGGTCTGCTTGCCGGGTTTAGCCTCTAGGTCGAGGACGTGGTGATCAGCCATGAAGCGGAAGAAATAGCTGGTCTCGGGCGAAAGCTCGTCGTACATCTTCTTGGCGGACTCGATCTTGTCCTGGGTGTCGCCTTTTGGAATCGGGTTGCCGTCGGCGAAGAGGATTCCCATATCATAGGAATGGGGATCTTTGATCTTGGTGCGCTTAAACTGGTCCTTCATGATCTTCGCGGCGATCGGGGTGATGAAGTCCTTGATCTGCTCACGGTAGAACGCGACGTCTTTGGCGTCGTAATCGAACCTTTGCATCCGAAGGTATCCAAGTTCGACGTAGCTCTTGAAGCCGAGCTTTTTGGCCATTCTGTCACGAACCTTGACGAGCTTATCGTAGATTTCTTCAAGCTGGTCTTTGACGGAATCGAGATAGCCGTAATAGGCAACCGAAGCCTCTTTGCGGACTTCCCTATCGTTATCGAGGAGGAATTTGCCCATCTGGGAGGTATTGTAAACGCCTCCGCGGAAGGGGATCTGGGCCGAGGCGATAAGCTCGCCGTATTGCGAGGTGAGCTTATTCTCCTCGATTGATTCCTCGACGACCTTCTCGTCGAAGGAGCGGAACGAATAGTCGTACATCGTGAATAGGAGGCTTCCGAGCTTCTTCTCGAGATAAGGACGATGCGGGCTATCGAGCAGGGCTTTGCTCCAGAGGTTCTCCGCCGCCATAAGATGGGGAAGCTTGGCGTTAAGGATGTCATCCGCCTTCTTGTATTTCTTGTTCTTTGTGTCGATCGAGAAGAGGACCTGGCAATGGACGACCTCGGTTTCGATCTTATCGTGTAGCTTCGCGTGCTTTTTCCAGATCGCGAAGGCCTCTTCTGGGGTAGTGGAAGATTCAAGAGCAGCGATCAGCTCTTTGTCTTTTTCGACGTAACGGTCGATGTTTGGGATTCTGAATGGCCATTGTTCGAATGGCAGCAATTCCTTTGCCATGTGGGTTCTCCTTAATTGATTCTGATGAATGGGGCGCTTGGGCGTTTTGCCGGAGCGGATTTCAGTATCTCGTGACTTGCGAAATACTCCACCGCCTCTTCATAGTCTACCGCGATGAGATAGGTTTCGTCTTCAACTCGCGAATAGTTCTCCTTAAGCGCGCCATCGCGTAGTAACGCCCTGATCAACGCTTTCCCTGCTCTTGACCTTAGACTCCTCAGACACCCATAGGTTCGAAGGTGGCTGAATCTTTCTAGCGACGCATCGCCCCTTAAAAAGCAAACGAGGCAATCCGCAGAAGGCGCGATATGGGATTCATTGAGTTCGCGAACCGCGAAGATGAACTTCATCGAACGGACGCTATAATCGGGTTTTGTGCGCGACATAAAGGGATTATACCAAGATTTTGGAGCGCTTCATCTAAAGATGAGCAATTCAATTGAAACTTATTGGGCCGGTGATTAAAATACCGCCTTGGTAAATGAATATGGACAACGAAGAAACCATTAAACTGATTCACGCCACGCTCGGAAAAATCAAGCCGTTCCTACAGCGCGATGGCGGCGACATCGAATTCATCGGATTCCGGGATGGAATCGTCTATGTATCGATGGTCGGGGCCTGCGAAGGCTGTCTCTATGCGGCGGACGACATCACAACCGGAGTTGAGATCATCCTCATGGAAGAAGTTCCAGGGGTCATCGCCGTTAAGGTCGATGGGATTCCCGACGATATGATGGCGGAATATCTCGAGAGGAAGGCGAAAAGTGCTTCCGCTCAAGAAACGGACCAGAAATAATTGAGTTTCTGTCGTTGAATTTTCCCAAATTCGCAATTGAAGAATTGCAAATAGGTGATATATTTACCTACGTAAAAAAGGAGACAAAACATGGAATGGTTTGACAAGCAGTCCAACATCGTTAAGTTCATCCTTCTCATCCTCCCGTTCGTCGGCTGGATCATGGAACTTCTCGTCCGTTGGAGCCAAGTCTTGAAGGACGCATCGGTTCTCAACATCGTCGTCGCCTTGGTCTATACCTTCTTGGGCTGGGCCTGGTTCCTCGGCCTCATCGACGCCATCTTGGTCCTTCTCGGCAACAAGATGCTCTTCCTCTAATATCTTATTAGAAAGGAATAAACGAAAAGCTCTCCACCGCGGAGAGCTTTTCGTTTACCTATCTCTTACTTCACAAGCGCGTTTTCAGGCGAGTTTGCAAGGACGTAGCCGTTACGGTTATAGACGTCATGACGATTGTAGGAGAATCTAGTTCCATCGGGCTGGATGAGGATTCCACCAGCTTCCGAGACGATGAGGTCTCCGCTAGCGACATCCCACTCCTTGGTTCCGCCGGACATCCTGATGAAATAGTCGAATTTTCCTTCGGCGATCATGCAGAATTTGAGGGCAGCGCCAATTGGGGTGGCTTCGCCTTCGAATCTCGCTTTATGGGTTTCCATGAACTCGGCTTCGCTTGGATTGAAGAAGCTGACCGAGCGCATGGCACGCAAATGGTCTTTGCGGTCGCTCGAATGGATTCTGGTCGCGACACCATTATCAAGGACATACGCACCTTCTCCCTTCACCGCATAATAGATCTTGTTTTGGCAAGGAACGTTAATGATTCCAACCACGATCTCGTTGTCGACGCAAAGCGCGATATTGGTCGTGAATTGTCCATTCTTCGAGACGAATTCCTTCGTGCCGTCGACGGGATCTACAATCCAGATGGCGCGCTTACTGAAACGCTCATCGGTATCTTTGCTCTCCTCGGTCAGGAATCCGTATTCAGGGAATGCCTTCCCAAGTTCCCGACGAATCATTTCATCGGCTTTCTTATCGGCTTCGGTGACGGGGGAATTGTCGGATTTGATTTCCACATCGAAGTCCTTTGCATAGACTTCTAGGATTACCTTTTGCGCTTCCTTTGCCGCATGAAGCGCAGCCTCAAGTTCTTTTTCGTACATAGTCGGTCCTCCTTTAGTGATTATATGGCGTTGCGTGGTCGAGCGCTTCCAAAACCTCTTCTAGAGTTGGTTTGCCATCGATTATGCTTAGCCCGGCAGCGAAAGTATGTCCGCCACCAAGGAACTGCGCGGCGATCTTTTGGACGCCATATCCGCTATTTGAGCGGAGTTCTACGCGGATTTCGCCCCAAGGCGATTCACAGAAATAGGCATACACCTTGTTGGGCTTTGCCCTTGCGATCGCATTCACAAACGATGATGCGACTTCATAGGTAAGCCCAAATTGCTCATACTCCGCTCGGTCGATCCAGCAATAGGCGACCTGCCCATAGGTTTTGGTATGTTCGCGCATGTATTGCTTGAACGCTTTTTCCTCGGCTGTTTCATAGTAAACGATGTCGTGGATGGCTTTTCCATCCGCGCCTAATTCCTCAAGGCGCTTCGCCACATCGAAGGTATGCTGGGTAGTCCCGTAATAAAGAAAGCCCCCTGAGTCGGTCAATATACCGGCATAGAGGGCGTTCGCGCTCGAAACAGGAATGGTCATTCCGGATTCAACAAGGAAGTCATAGATGATCTCGGCCGCGGCGATACGTTCCATATCGACGAAGCTCAAACCATCGAAACCTTCGTGTTCGCGATTGGGGTTATGGTGGTCAAATTTGATACACGTCCCGCATGAATTGACTCTTTGGTCCTCCACGCGGCGCAAACAAGACACGTCCACAAGAATCCCTAGCGACCCCTGAATTTCTTCATCAGATACTTTGTCCATTTCTCCAATGAGCGGGAATAGACAAGGCATGCCGCTGCCGATCGCGTAGATTTTTTTATTGGGATAAGCGGCGCGCAAGGCATCGCGAAGACCGATCTGACTGCCATAGCAATCGCCGTCCGGCAAAGCATGCCCCCAGATCGTGATGGTGTCGGCTTTTTCGATGCTGCCACGCAATTCCTTGAACGTTGCCATAAAAAGCCTTATAGGATACTTTTTTTCCACAAAAAATCAAAGGAAAAAATTTATCCGCCGAAATGGCGCGAAATAAATGCCACCGCTTTCGAATCAAGCCATGCATCCGATTGCCATCGAACTAGCAACGAAAAAACGGATCCAAGCGGACCCGTCTTTGCGTATTTGACAATGAAACGAATCAATAATCGCTCGACTCTTTCTTGCCGAGGTCAAGATACCCGTCATCATCGTCCTTGCGGGGATTGTCTCCATCCTCGGAATCGTCGGTGACAGGAGTCTCTTCGATGGTTCCGCCTTGAGTGAAGCGGTTGTATTCCTCTTCGTCCTTGCGGTCGTATTCGTCGTCGCTGCTTTGATCGACTTCGGAGTAGACGGCTTGAATGTCGACCGAGGCTTTTTCGTGCTTATGGCGCTTGCGAAGATCCCAGGTGTTATTGCCAAGGGGAATGACCTGTCCATTCATGGAGAGGTCGGTATAGAAGAACCCGATGCGGGCATTGGCTTCGACGTCATCCATTTCGAGGTCGGCGCGAACCGCGGACCAAAGATCGGCGAACGTCATCTGCTCGCCATTGCGTTCTAGGATGCGGCAAGCCGCTTCAATCATGCTTCCTTCTTTCATTTTTGAATTCCTTTCAAATAATTTGTTTTTACATTTTCTCCGGTGCGGAGACCCCGATGATGCCAAGCGCGTTGCGCATGACGATCTCGCAGGCTTTTATAAGGGTTAGTCGCGAAGAAGTCAATGGGATATTTTCGCGATCGATGATGCGGCAAGCGGAATAGAATCCATGGATTAGCTCTGCCAGACGGTGGATGTAGGCAACGGCCTTGTATGGAGCCCTTTCCTTTGCGGCGCTATCTATCATACTCGGAAAATCAGCCAAATGCTTCAAGATTGCGGTTTCTGCTTCTTCTTTTAGCAGAGCCCCCGTCATATCCGGGGCGATATCCTGGGCCAAACTTAGAATTGAGCAGCAACGCGCATGGGCGTATTGCGCATAGTAGACCGGGTTCGAGGAAGATTGTTCCATCGCGAGGTTGTAGTTGAAGTCGAGATGCGAGGATTGGGAACGCTCGACGAACATATACCTGACCGCATCCACGCCAACGTCTTCAACGAGGTCGCGGTGGGCGATCGCTTTGCCGGTCCTCTTGCTCATCTTGACTTCCACGCCATCGCGGAATACGCGCACGACCTGCACGAATTCGGCGTCGAGGGTATCTTCGGCATAGCCTTTCATCATGAGGGCGCTCTTCATGCGGTTGATATAGCCATGGTGATCAGCCCCAAGGATATCGACGAGTTTGTCGAATCCCCTGCTCATCTTGTCGTAATGGTAGCAGATGTCCGGCATGAAGTAGGTGTATTGGCCATTGGATTTCACGATCGGGCGATCTTTGTCATCGAGATAATCGGTCGTGCGAAGATAGGTCGCGCCTTCGCTTACGTAAGTATGATCGCGAAGCTCTTCGATCGTCTTCTCGATCCTTCCGCCTTTGCGGATATCGGATTCGTAGGTGTATTTGTCGAACTTCACCCTGAAATCAGCGAGGTCCTTGTTGATTTTCGCAAGTTCCGCATCGATTCCGAAGCGGATGAAGAAGTCATGCGACTCCTCGTTGTCGATAAGGTACTTGTCGCCAAATTTCTCTTTGATCTGCCTCGCGATTCCAATCAGGTCCTCGCCATGGTAATCGTCATCGTCAAGCTCTAACGGCTCGCCGAAGAGTTCGTGGTAACGGCCCCTGATGGAGTGGCCAAGATGCTCGATTTGATTGCCGCAGTCATTGACGTAATACTCGCGGGTCACATCGTATCCAGCCCAATCGTATAGGGCCGCGATCGCATCGCCGACCGCCGCGCAGCGGGTATGGCCTAGATGCAAGTCGCCAGTGGGGTTAGCCGAAACGTATTCGACGTTGATCTTGATTCCCTTCGAGGGGTTACGCCCGTAGTTATCGGGATCGGAGAAGATGCGGCCAAGCACGTTTTGGAGCGCCCCTTTGTTCATGAAGAAGTTCACGAATCCCGGCCCAGCGATCTCGATCTTCTCAATCTCATCGGAAGAGATGTTCTCGGCTAAGAAAGCAGCCACATCGCGCGGAGCTTTCTTGGCAAGGCGGCAGAATTTCATGGCCGCGTTCGTCGAGTAATCGCCATGGATTGGATCCTTGGAGCGTTCGATGACGACATCGGCTGGATCAATCTCGCAGCCAAGCTTCGCAAATGCGGCGACGATCTTCGATTTGAGTAGCATGTCCGTGTTCATGGTTAGTTCCTTTCTAGCAAGCAGACCGCATTGGCGCGGATCGCTTTGCCTTGCCCCACTGCGTCGCATCCTTCGTTGGTCATCGCTTGGATGCCAACGTCATCGACGGTAATCTCTAAGATCTTCGCGATGTTTTGCCTCATCGCGGGCAGATGCTTTGCGAGATGGGGCTTCTCGCAGGCAATCGTGATGTCGAGGTTCTCGACGCGGTAACCTTTTTCTTTGATCTTGGCGTAGACTTCGCCAAGGATCAAAGCGGAATCCGCGTCGTCATAGCGCGGGTCATCGGTCGGGAAGAAGTGCCCGATGTCCCCAAGAGCGAGCGCGCCTAGCATTGCGTCGCTTACGGCGTGATACACCACATCCGCATCGCTATGGCCAAGTAAGCCTAGCTCATATGGGATATGGACTCCGCCAAGGATCAGCTTTCTGCCGGGGACGAGGAGATGGATGTCTTCGCCTAGGCCGATTCGCATCTTGCTCATACGTTGAATCGGAAGAAGACGCAATCGCCGTCTTTCATCCGATACTCCTTTCCTTCCATCCTGAGTTTGCCAGCTTCCTTGACCGCAAGCTCAGAACCGTAATTATGGATGTCGTCGTAGGAATAGACTTCCGCTTTGATGAAGCCCTTCTGAAAGTCGGTATGGATGATGCCTGCGCATTCGGGCGCGGTCATGCCATTGCTATATGTCCAGGCGCGGCATTCGTCTTTTCCGACCGTGAAGAAGGTCGATAGATTCAATAGGCGGTAGCTTGCCTTGACGAGCTTATCGAGTCCAGATTCCGATGCGCCGATGCTATCGAGGAACTCTTTCCTGTCGGCGGGATTATCCATCTGGGAAATCTGATATTCGATCTCGCAGGAAACGGGAATGCATTGAGCCCCCTGCTCCTCGGCGATGCGCTTGACGGTTTGGTAATGGACGCAGGAATCGAGGTCCATGTAATCGGAATCCGCGACATTGGCCACATAGATGATCGGCTTGAGGGTCAATAGGAAGAAGTTCTTCTTGGCATATTCGACCTGCTCTTCGGTGAGTTCTTTGCATAGCCTTGCGGGCTTGCCGGCGTCTAGCGTTTCCTTCAGGGGACGAAGGATCGCCATCTCATACAATGCGACTTTGTCTTTCACGACGCGGGATTTGGTCTCTTGCTTCGCGATGCGATTATTGACGGATTCGAGGTCCGCCATCGAAAGCTCAAGATCGATGGTTTCGATGTCGCGGGCCGGGTCGACGACGTTATCGACGTGGATGACTTCCGAATTCTCGAAGCAGCGCACCACCTCGCAGATCGCGTCGCATTCGCGGATCGCGGCGAGGAATTGGTTGCCAAGTCCTTCGCCTTTGGACGCGCCTCTAACAAGGCCTGCGATATCATAGAATTCGAAGGTCGCATTGATCTTGCGCTCCGGCTTGAATAGATCGGCCAAGAAATCAAGGCGCTCATCGGGGACGATGACGACTCCGGTATTCGGCTTGATGGTGGCAAAAGGGTAATTCGCGGCTTCGACGTGCGAATTGGTGATGGCATTGAACAGCGTGGATTTGCCGACGTTAGGCAAACCGACGATTCCGGCTTTTAGTGACATAAGGCTAGTATCCCTCCTCGGGCATGTGCATTTTACGCTTGAAGGCGCGTGCGCGCCACACAAAAAGAAAAAGCCTCACCGAGGCGGCGGGGCTTAGGGCTTAAAGATTAACCGATTTTCCTGACGTTCGCAGCGCGCGGGCCACGCTCAGACTCATCGCAATCGAATTCCACAGCCTCGCCTTTTTCGGCGGTCTTGTAGTCATCCATCACGAGAGCAGAGTAGTGGAAGAAGTAATCGCGGTTGTCTTCGGCGTGGATGAAACCGTAACCCTTCTCCTTGTTGAACATTTTGACTGTTCCCTTCATGAGACTCCTAACCTTCCTAGCCCAAAACCATGCCTATGATTTTTGAACTGAAGAAAATAATACTACCTTTTTTGCCATTGCTAAAGATAAATTTCCACGATTCTTTCTAGCGGTATCTAAAGATAACACCCCTACGGTTGGAGTTCAAAAACTCCTCTTTGACTTTTTGCGGATATAGATTGACATAACAACGAGAAAAACTATGACAAAACCGGCAACGGAAGCGAATGGAGTCCACGATATTTGGAGGGAATACGCTACGCCGAAGGCATCCGCGATGAATTTCTTGGCCACCAATTCGCAAAGAAGCAATGCCACGCCTGCTGCCAAAAAACTTTGAAGCGCATAATGGAAAGCCACTGCCCTATAGATTCTTGCGACGTCGTCGCTAGAAACGCCTAGGGCATGCAAGAGTTTGGCCTCTTTGTCGTTCTCCCCAATCGTTATGACCATGACGATGGAGAATAGAAGCGACGACATCGCTAGTGCAATCGCCGAGAACACTGACAAAACCGTCCCGATATATCCCGAAGTCTCGGAGACGGAATCGCTCGCATCATCGCTAGGCGAATAGAAAATGAGGTCCGGATGCATTTTTGCCATCTCGTCCATATAGGCGGCCACATCCTTCTTGCCATTGAAACAAAGCACCATGCCAGATGGTTCCAAGCGAAACGGAGATACGCCAAGCCTATCGGTAAAGAAATCAATGGTCCAGCCTTGGTCAACGTAAATGCCATCTCGATTCGATTTCACCACCCCCACCACTTTGAGTTCGGCATCTTTGAATTCCCTGGTAACGCGATTCCCAACGCTCTCCTCATTCACCTGTGCCGACACAAAGATAGACTGCGGCCCGCCAAACCTTTCGTAAAGCGAGCTCGAAAGCACTACCTCATCCACTCCTTGCGGTGCGCGACCTGCTACTAGATCCGTGAGGTTTGCCGATACGCGGAACGCTCCCGCCCCAGAGGCGAAGCAGCCATCCACAACTGAGCTAGGGAGATCAATCGGGCGGGAGGCCAATTCCTTCGCCACCGAGGCCGCGCTTTCTTTGACCTCAAACAGGGATTCACGGTCATTCGAAATATAGAATTTCATTGCAAAACCCTGCAAAAACGAATCGGTTGTGGCGAAGAACCCTGTTTGCGAACAAATCATCGACCCTTTGTTCAAAGGGTGATTCGCAAGGGAATCCATTAACTTTCCGCCAAGGCCATTTCGATCGCAGGAGAAGGCGTAATAGCGCGGCAAATCACAGGGCGAGATCAGCCCGCAAACAGAAGGGAGATACTCTTCGGAAGCTTTCTCGAAGATTAGGGTTTCCAGATGAGAATCGGACCTCGTCTTTTCAAGTAGCGATGACATGTCCCCATCAAAGCGGAGATAAGGAATCTCAAGGACCGTTTGGATGTTGGGTGTTTCTTCCGTCAAGGAACTCCTGAAGTTCAGGTGGCTAATGAAATACTCGTGGTTCCAGCGATGGTTCAAATGGTAAAGGCACGGAACCGGGCTCGCCACAACCCCTCGTATCGAAAAGAGGTCCTCGTTATAGAAGCCAATGTCCTCATTCGCGAGGAATAAAAGCATTTGGAGTCCATGCTTCGAAATGTGCTTCCCAAGGTCATCGTAGGTGCGAAGTATCCCTAAGGAATAGCAAAGACTCGCCATGTTCGAATAAGGGAGGCCTAGCACTACATCGTCATTATCCATGGTCGCAGGGCAACTCGGATAAACTTGAAGGTCTTGCGAATCATCAAGCCACAGAAAATCGTTGATAAGCCTAGAGTAAAATCCAGCAAGGGTAATCGTTTTGCCACCCGAAATTAGGGCGAATGAGTCATCGTCTTTGAACACTGACTCGTAATCCAGCATCACGCTTGTGCCCCAATCGGTGATCTCGTCAGGATATTTTTCGCATAGGTATTCAATCTGCGCTCTTGTAGCGGAATAGATGTTCGTCACCAGTTGGTCGGGCTTCATTCTCTTCTCAACCACAACCTGGTTTTCCGGGACAATCGCCTCAAACGCATGTCCTATCTCATCGGAAATCGATGTCGCCACATAGATTGATAAGCCAAGGCCAACGAGTCCAGCAGAGATCGAGGCGCGAGAGATCAACGAGCGGATCCTTCGGTTTTTGATGAGGTGCTTTGAGTGGCGCCAGATAAAGGAAGAAGAGAGTGAAGGGATTTCCTTCGCGTGCTTCATTCGCATGGTCGGCAGCAGCAGATTCTTGCTCGAATCTCGATGCACGTCCTCAATGTTTTGCAGTTCGCCACCGGAAATTCGAATCACTTTGTCTGCGAAAGAATACGCAAGTTCTTCATCGTGAGTCACGACGATGACGAGCCTCTTCTTGGAGATCTCGGAAATTACGTCGAATACCTTTTCGGCATTCGTCTTATCTAGACTAGCCGTCGGCTCATCGCATAGCAGGATCTGCGGATCAGCGGCAAGCGCCCTAGCAAAAGCGATGCGCTGCTTCTCGCCGCCTGACAAAGTATTCACAAGTTGGTTTGCTTTGCTTGCCATCCCCACGAATTTCAACAAATCATTCGCCCTAGCTTTCTTATTCGTGGGTTCATCCCCATAGAGGGCATCGATTGGAAAATAGACGTTATCGAAGGCCGTCTCTAGTTCGATCAAGTTGAACGATTGAAAGACATAGCCGATGTTTCTCATTCGAAATTCCGTTGCCTCAGCTTCGTCCATTGTCTTGATTGGCTTATTCAAAACCAGGACATTGCCATCGAACTTCTTATCCATACCGGAAATAATGTTTAGAAGTGTCGATTTGCCCGAGCCGCTTCGCCCTAATATCGCAACGATGCCAAGGTCAGGAAAATCAAATGAAAAGTTCTTCAACGCGTAATCGGAACCATATCGCTTCGTCACGTCTCTAACACTCACCTTACTCATCGCGTAGTTCCTCCACTATCGAAAACCTGCCGGCAACCGCAAGAACAAGCGCCGTAGATAGAAGCGACACAAGCGCAGCTATCAGGATGCAGCCAATTGGCAAAAGGAACGGAACCCCTAGGAAAGTCAAAAACGGGATTCTCACAATTCCCGACACATCGAAAGAGGATCTCATCAAGAAATCGATTCCAATCGCGGCAAGTGGCGAAAGGATAAGGCCGATGAGGCATCCGGCGGTGGAATGGAGAGTAGACTCCAATGAGAAAATCGTCATTAAGTCGCTCTGCCGCCCGCCAAGGCAATAAAGGATCGATGCATCTTTCTTTCGTTTGGCAAAGGCAGCGTACGCACTCATCGAAAGCATGATGATAAGCATCGCACCTGATACGCCAACGAAAAGGAAGAGGCACGTTTCAAAAGCCGATGTCAATGACTCAAACGAGGATACGGCGGAGTATGAACGGGATGAAAACGAATACATGTCTCCATCGTTTTGCTTAATTCGATTGATAAGTTCCTTCGAGCGATCAAATCGCTTTGCGAACACATTCAAGGCAAATCCAGAGACTGTCGAATTGCCGGAAGCCATCCTAATCACGTCGAGTGCAGTCATCTCCGTCGCGAATTCTCTAGTGAGGTTATCTAACTCGTACCTCGCCAAAACATTCTTTGCTGAAAGGTAGGAATAATAGATCTTCGGTTCATTGAGGAAGCTGAACTCGCGCACCACTCCGACAATCTCCATTCTTGCCGATATCTTCACTTCATCGGCTAGGCCCAAGGACGAAATGTCGTTCGTGAATTCCATGGAAAGGGATTTGCCAACGCAATCCGCGCCAAGTTTTTGATAAAGCAATTCATTGATCAGGCATACGTCGAGTTCTTCGGATCGGTACCCGCTCCCTTTCACTAGAAGGGAATCAAAACCATAGTCAGGGGAAATATCGTAAATCGGAGAAAGCGATACGGCATCATGCGGTTCTCCGTCTAACGAGAAACCATATGCTTTTGGAAAGAAATAGGACAAGTCGTAATCCACGACGAAGTCAGATCCCATAAACGCAGCCGCAGCATGGATGTCGGGGCGCGCTTGCTGCACCAAAGCAATTCTGCTATCCGTCTCAATCTTTTCCTCAACGAATATGCTCGCTACGCTTGAATCAAGATTCCGCATCGGAAGATCTTCCACCACCGCTTTGCTGCCCGAGAAATAGCCTAGGCTCAGGCAAAGCGACAGGAACCCCACGCAGCTAGCGAAAGCGCAAAGCATTCCGTTGCCTCGGTTTGATTTCAGATTCTTCTTCACGAAATGGGATGCATAGGAACGCGAATGTCCTCGCATCTTTTTCGATTGCCCCTTTCCTTGATCAACTTCTGGGCGGTCAAGCACTTTTCCGTGCTCCATATGGATGATCAAATCCGCATATTCATCAATCAATTGGGCATTATGTGAGACAAGAATCACCAAAACGGATTTCGATAGTCGCTTCAGCGCATCCATCACGATTTTCGAATTATGCTCATCAAGCGCGCCGGTCGGCTCATCGGCAAATAGAATCTTCGGCGACATCGCCATCGCTCTGCAAATCGCTATCCTTTGCTTTTCGCCGCCAGAAAGCGTCGAGACTGTCCTATTCGCAAAGCCTTGCATCATGAAGTCGTTCAGCGTCTTTGAAGCGATTTTTCGCGCTTCTTTCTTCCCGTAACCATTGATCAGCAATGGAAGCTCAACATTCTCGATCGCCGTATCTTCCTCGAACAGGTTGTAGTGCTGAAAGATCATCCCAGTGCATTGGCCTCTATATTTGGCTAGCTTCTCCGGGGGCAGCGACGAAATGTCTTGCCCTTGATATAGCACCCTTCCTTTCGATGGCTTTTCCAGGGAAGCCAGTAGGGAAAGCAAAGTGCTTTTTCCGCACCCGCTTTTGCCAGATATCGCAACAAGCCCTTTATTGGGGAAGGCGATGTTAGCGCAGTTCACCGCTCGCACAAAGGACCCCATCGCCCCATAGTCCTTCGTAAGCTTTTCGCATCGTAATAAATAAGCCACAAGAAAAGCCTCCTCACTTACTAATTGCTGGTGAGAAGGCAAATCCGACACTAAAATTTTCAAAAAATTTTTTAACGGTCCTGATTAAGTGGCGCGGGATGGTGAGAAATCACCTTTTTGATTCGCGAATTAAATTTATCGCGGTCTATCATCATGACGTTCCCACAACCCAAACAAAGAATCTTGATGTCCGCGCCCACGCGAACGATTTGGAACCGTTTGCTTCTAGATGAGCAAGGGTGTGGGCGCTTCATCTCGACTTCGTCATATAAGGCGTAGTCGATCACTACCACGGCATGGCCTCCATCTTGACCGCGGCTGGAACCTTAGGAAGCCCAGGCATCGTAAGGATGGACCCGGTGAGAGGAACAACGAAATTCGCGCCTGCGGAAAGACGGACTTCGCGCACCTTGATCTTGAAGCCTTTCGGACGTCCAACGACAGTCGGATCATCAGATAAGGAGGCTGGCGTTTTCGCCATGCAGATATAGGCGTGGCCAAATCCAAGTTCTTCGTAACGACGAAGCTGAGCTTCGGCATCCTCGGTGTATTCCACGCCATCCGCTCCGTAGATTTCTTTGCAAATCTTGGATATTTTTTCTTTTAACGGCATTTCTTTGGTAACGAGAGGATGATAGTTGGAGGTCTCGGTATTCAAGACATTGAGGACCTCTTTCGCGAGTTCAATGGCACCCTCGCCGCCTTTCTCGAAGCCATCCAAGAAGGCGACACGATGATGGTTCTCCTCGCACCACTTGCGGAGCCAAGCGACCTCTGCCTCAGAGTCATCGGCAAAATGGTTGATGGCCACAACATAGGGCAAGCCATACTTCTTGACGTTTTCGATATGCGCCTCGAGATTGCAAATGCCATTCTTCAAGGCATCGACATTCTCTTTCTTGAGATCTTCATACGCGATGCCGCCATGAAGCTTCAAGGCGCGGATCGTGGCGACAACGACCACAGCGGCGGGTTTAACACCAGCCTCTTGGCACTTGATGTCCAAGAATTTCTCGGCGCCTAGGTCAGCGCCGAAGCCTGCCTCGGTCACAACGATCGGCGCAAGCTTCAAAGCAAGTTTTGTGGCAATGATAGAAGAGCAGCCATGGGCGATGTTTGCAAATGGGCCGCCATGGATGAAGGCAGGGTTATTCTCGGCAGTCTGAACGAGGTTAGGCTTGAAGGCATCCCTCATAAGGCGCATTACCGCGTGGGTGACCTGAAGGTCTTTCACGGTAACGGGCTTATCGTCGAAAGTGTAGGCGACTATGATTTTGCCTAACCTCTCCAAGAAATCCTCAGGCGAGCGGGCAAGGCAAAGAATCGCCATAAGTTCTGAAGCGACGGTGATTTGGAATTCGTCTTTGCGTGGGGTGGCCTTTGGATCGCCTTCGCTGATTGTGATATGCCTGAGCGCGCGATCATTCATATCAAGCGAACGCTTCCAGGCGACTTTCTCAGGATCGATACCGAGGGGATTGCCCTGATAGATCGAATTGTCGAGCACTGCGGCGATGAGATTAATTGAGGAGGTTAACGCATGCATATCCCCCGTGAAATGCAAGTTGATGTCCTCCTGCGGCTCAACAGTGACCTTGCCGCCTCCAGTCGCGCCACCCTTCAATCCGAAGACCGGACCAAGGGAGGGTTCGCGAAGGCAAAGCATGGCCTTTTGATTGATTTTGGCGAAACCATCGGCAAGGGCGACGCTAGTAGTCGTTTTCCCTTCTCCCGCTTTCGTCGGCGTGATCGCAGTGACCAAAACAAGTTTGCCTTCGGGCTGATCCTTCAACTCTTCTACGAGGGAAAGATCGATTTTGGCTTTGTATTTTCCATAGGGCTCGACGTACTTATCGTCGATGCCGGCTTTTTCAGCAATCTGCTGAATAGGTAACAGATTCATAGTATGACCTCCGTATTTCCGTTTAAGTGTAATAGGGATACAAATGAAATCAATCAATGATTGATTAAATTAAGTATTTCTTCTTCTTTCTCAATAAAAGTAATAGGGAATTGATGATTGAAGAAAGTCAGCTGACGCTTCACGTAATTCCTGGTGTTCTGCTTTATCTGGTTTTTTGCATCTTCCAGGGTGATAAGTCCATCGAAATAAGGGAATAGCTCCTTAACCCCGATTGCCCGGAAGGCATGGGGCTCGCGGCCATATTTATCAACAAGGGCACGATTCTCTTCGACTAACCCCTGATCGAACATCTCGTCCACGCGCTTCTCGACGTCCGCATAGATTTCCGCTCGGTTCTTCGTAAGGCCAAAGAAGAATAAATCATCGTATATCGGCTGATGCTTTTGGGCATCAACGATATCGCTTTTGCGAACCCCGAGGGATTCGTGAATCGAAATGGCCCTCATGACGCGGATCCTATTATTGGGATGAATCTCCTCCGCTGATTTTGGGTCGATAGCCTTCAGAACCTCATGAAGCTGATCGTTAGTTAGTCCTTCGTATTTGGACAAATCGACGGGAGGCGTGTCTTTGAATTCGTAATCATAAAGCCCTGCGCGAATATAGAGCCCGGTGCCTCCTGCGATGATGATCGGCGTTTCCGTTTGCTGAAGCATCGCGATGTTTGCGCGAAGGTCCTTCTGATACTCGGCGACGTTGTAGTCTTCCGTCAGGGGAACGAAATCATACAGGAAATGCGGTGCCTCCATCATCATGTCATCGGTCGGCTTTGCGGTGGCGATCGAAAGTTCGCGGTAAACCTGAAAGGCATCCGCGTTGATGATGGCGGCCCCTAGCTTTTTCGCTAAGGAAATCGCCATCTTGCTTTTTCCGGTCCCAGTCGGCCCCGTCAAAACAATGATCATTCAAGAATCTCCGCGACTTCTTTTAGAAGCGGCTCAAGCTCGCTTTCCGCTGCGGCAAGATTCGCCACAACAGGATGCTTCTTGTACAAATCCGCGAGGGACATGTATTCGTTTTTGGCTTTTTGATAGCCTTCGTCATCTGACTTGGACGCGCATTCCATCATCCTCTTTTGCGCATCTTCCATATCGTCGCGGATTTTTGCGACGCTTTCGTCTTCGCGATACGCCTTCATCGCCTCTTTGAAACGAATTGAGGCTTCTTCGCGGCTAAGCTTTTGCGCAGCGTCATCCAAGAGAACAATGATGGGATCGACCTGCAATTCGCCAATCATGGAGAACGCATGGTCCTCGACGATCTTGACCGGAACGATATGTCCTTTGAGATAGCTTGGTCCAGGGAAATTCACAAGTTTGCCACTTTCAGTGTAACCCGATAGGCGACCCGCATCTTTCTTGGATACGCCATCCGCCAAGACGTCATAGGTTTTCCCAACCATCTCTTTTGAGTGCGACATGACACCAGCTTCCACCACTTTGAGCAAGCGGTCGAACCTATCATGCTTATCTTTGTCCGAGACGTTGTCGTTAATTGCTGCTGCCGGAGTCCCTTTGCGCGGCGAATAGATAAAGGTGAATGCCGCGTCGTATTTGACTTGCTCGCAGAGAGTAAGCGTATCGAGGAATTGCTCTTCGGTCTCGTTAGGGAAGCCCACGATGATATCGGTTGTAAGCGCGCAGCCTGGAATCTTCTCGCGGATGCGACGGACCAAATCCAAATAATCTTCCCTGCTATACCTTCTCCCCATGAGGCGAAGCATCTCGGTGTTTCCGCTTTGAACGGGAAGGTGGATGCATTTCATGATGTTCGGATATTTGGCGATCACCTCAAGCATCTCATCCGAGAAGTCCCAGGGGTGAGATGTCATGAAACGAAGGCGCGGGATTCCTAGTTTCGCCACGTCTTCAAGGATCGTGGCGAAAGAGGTTCCGTCTTTGAAATCCTTGCCATAGCTATTGACGTTTTGGCCTAGCAATGTGATTTCTTTGTATCCTTGCTTCACAAGCTCTTCGCACTCTTTGAGGATATCCTCCTTCGCGCGGCTTCTTTCCCTGCCGCGGGTATAGGGGACGATGCAATAGGTGCAGAACTTATCGCAGCCATAGGTGATGTTCACATAGGCTTTGCAATCATCTAGCCTTGAGCTTGGCAGATTCTCGACGATGTCCCCCGGGAAGGAGATGACGTCGATCAGGTCTTTTTTCCGTGCCAGATGTTCTTCCAAAAGGTTTAAGAGATTCGGCATGTTGTGGGTACCGAAAACTAGATTCACGTAAGGATAGGAAGACATGATCTTCTTCGCCGCGCCTTCCTCTTGCATCATGCATCCGCAGACGGCGAGGGTGAACTCCGGGTCTTTTAGGCTGTGCGCCTTGAATTTCCCAATCTCGCCATAGACTTTCTCTTCGGCGTTCTCCCTGACCGCGCAGGTATTGATGATGACCAAATCCGCAGCCTCTTCGCTAGAAGCGCGCTTGAACCCAGCCACCTCAAGATAGCCCGACATGATTTCCTCATCGCGGACGTTCGCTTGGCAGCCAAATGTCTTGATATGGTATGTCTTCCCTTCGGCAAATGCCTTGGTTAGAGGCGGAACCACCACCTCTTCCCGGATTAAAGATGGGCGCAGGGTTCTATTCCTGGCCTGCTTCATGTCCGGCAGCGATTTAACGACCACCCTTCCCATAGTCCCATTCCTTTCCGTCTAAATAACGTAGCGGCTTGATGCTATTCGCTAAGCCTGTCTCTTCATCGATTTCTAATAACGCCCCGTTCACCATGCAGGAAGCGGAATCATCGATCCCAAACCTTCCGTAATCGTTCACGATCTTATCGATCACCGAGCCGGGGTCAAACCCGATGATGGATGGATATGCCCCACAATATCCGACATCGGTCATGAACGCTGTGCCCTGCGGCAATATCTGCGCATCGGCGGTCTGAACATGGGTATGGGTTCCTAGAACCGCGGTGACGATGCCATCGAAGTAATGCGCGAAGATCGCTTTCTCACTCGACGCTTCCCCATGGAAGTCCACGATATGGATCGAGGCATGATGCTCGTCCAGCAAGTTCTCAAAGGCCTCAATAGGCTTTATGACCTCATCCTTCATGAACGCCTGCCCGAGGACATTTGTCACTTGGACTTCGATTCCATTCACATCGAATATCGCGCTTCCAACCCCTTTATCGTAGCCAACTAGATTCATTGGGCGAATGAGGTTAGGGTAATCTCCGATGAAGTCGTCGATCTCCTGCTTGCTCCGATAGTGATTCCCTAAGGTCACGCAATCGGCGCCGCTAGCGAGCAAGCTTTTGAGGTCGTGCTCGGTGATGCCCTTGCCCTTCGATGCATTCTCGCCGTTTACGATGATGAAATCGGGGGCGACTTTACGCTTCAAATAATCCAAAACGTCGGACGCACCGAGAATTCCGATGCGCCCGACGATATCTCCAAGGAAAACGATTTTCATCTATTATTTCGCGGTCTCGATTGCGCGATACTCGCGGATGACGGACACCTTGATCTGTCCGGGGTAAGTGAGCTCGTTCTCGATGCGAGCACGCATGTCCTGAGCCATCTTGACGGCCTCTAGGTCGGAGACCTTCTCGGGGATGACCATGACGCGGATTTCGCGGCCGGACTGCATGGCGAACGCCTGCTGGACGCCGTCGAAGCTCTTCGCGAGGTTCTCGAGCTGCTCGATGCGCTTGACATATGTTTCCACGGTCTCGCTTCTTGCGCCAGGACGGGCGGCGGACAAGGTGTCGGCCGCGGCGACGAGGTGAGCGATGACGTAACGGGCTTCCACGTCTCCGTGGTGACTCTCGATCGAATTGATGACGACATCGTTCTCGCCAGCCTTCTTCGCAAGCTGAGCGCCGAGTTCAACGTGGCTGCCTTCCTTCTCAAAGTCGATGGACTTGCCGATATCGTGAAGCAAGCCAGCACGCCTTGCGAGGTTGACGTCTAGGCCAAGCTCGCCGGCCATGATGCCAGAGAGGTAAGCGACCTCCATCGAGTGCTCGAGGGCGTTCTGTCCATAGGAAGTACGGAAGTGGAGTCGGCCGATATAAGGAATGAGTTCGCGGCTGATGCGAGGCAGTCCAAGCTTGAAGCAAGCTTCTTCGCCGTATTTGATGGTGATCTCCTCGACTTCCTTTTTGCACTTCGCGGCGACTTCTTCGATCCTGGTTGGCTGGATGCGGCCATCCTTAACGAGGATCTCAAGGGTGCGCCTTGCGATTTCGCGGCGGATCGGATCGAAGCAAGAGACGGTGATGACCTCGGGGGTGTCGTCGATGACGAGATCGACTCCAAGTTCCTGTTCGAGGACGCGGATGTTGCGACCTTCGCGTCCGATGATGCGTCCTTTCATTTCGTCAGAGGGAAGCGCGACGACGGAGACGGTCCTCTCGGTGACGACGTCCTGCGCGTATTTCTGGCAGGCGAGGCTTAGGAGGTCGACCGCTTTCTCCTGAACGGAGGCGCGGGCTTCCTCTTCGGCGTTTTTCATGTAGGCAGCGATTTCCATCGCCATTTTGGATTCGACCCTCGCCATGATCTCGTCATGGGCTTCCTGGGTCGACATGCCAGCGACTTTCTCGAGCTCGGTGATGATCGCGTCGATCTTCTCGTCAAGTTCGGCTTGCCTCTTCTGGTAGTTCGCGATCGAGGCGTTCAATTGATCGTTCTTCTTCTCGAGGGCATTCTCGCGTTCGGCGAGAGCGGCGTCGCGTTGATCGATCGCCTGGACGCGGAGGGAGAGCTTTTGCTCCTCAGCGGCAAGCTCGCCGCGGCGGGAACGAATTTCGTTCTCGGCCTGCTGCTTTGCCTCGAAGGCCGCCTGCTTAGCATCGATCTCTGCGTTTTTGATGGTGTGCTCCGCCTTGACCTTGGCTTCCTTGATGATGGAATCCGCAGACTTGGTGGCTGCGTTGGCTTTGTTTTTGCTAATCAGCATGATGATGGCAATCGTCGCGCCAACGGCGACGACCACCGCGCCGGCGAGGATTCCAATCCATGCGCCAGCCTCTAAAAAGGTGTACATCGTAAAAAACTCCTTGGCTCACCAAAAGGGGACCTACTGAAGAACGATTCAGAACCTATTTTTATCTCAAGCCTTTTCAGGCAAGTAACGGAACCCGAGCGGTTCTATATAGCAAGTACCTTTCGGCACGGTGTTATTGTACCAATAAACACTTTTGATTGACACAATTTTATTAGCGCTCATCGGCCAAAAACGGAATCCGTGGGGGACGTGTATGCGTTTTCCTCGTGAATTTGGTTTCCACGAATGAAAAAGGCACCTCGACGAAGAGATGCCATTTGTCTTATTCCTCAATGACGCCGTCGGAGTTCGCCGTGGGCTTGAAGAAGGTTCTGATTTTGGCTTCGAGGCCGTCGGCGAATTCAGGATGCTCGCGGAGATATGTTTTCGCGGCCTCCCTGCCGTTACCGATCTTATCGCCTTCGTAGACGTACCAGGATCCGGTTTTGCTGAGCAGTTTCATCTGCTCGCCGAGGTCGAGGATCTCCGCGTAACGGGAGATGCCTTCGCCGTAGATCAGGTCGATGGTGCAGGATTTGAACGGCGGCGAGACTTTGTTCTTGACGATCTTGATCTTGACGGAGTTGCCGACGATGTCGGAGCCGTTCTTGATCGCTTCCGCGCGGCGGATGTCGATGCGGATCGAAGCATAGAACTTGAGTGCACGTCCGCCGGTCGTGGTTTCGGGGTTGCCATAGATCACGCCGACCTTCTCGCGAAGCTGGTTGATGAAGATGACGACGGTACCAGTGCGATTCAGCATGCCGGCGATCTTGCGAAGGCCTTTGGACATGAGCCTAGCCTGCAAGCCAACCTGATTGTCGGTCATCGATCCGTCGATTTCCGCCTGCGGGACAAGGGCCGCGACAGAGTCAACCACGATGAGGTCGATCGCGCCGGATTCGGCAAGGCGCTCAGTGATTTCAAGGGCCTGCTCGCCGTTATCGGGTTGCGAGAGGATGAGCTCATCGATGTCGACGCCGAGCTTTGCGGCGTATTCTGGATCGATCGCGTGCTCCGCGTCGATGAACGCGGCGCGTCCGCCTTTGCGTTGCGCCTGCGCTATCGCTTCAAGGGCGAGGGTGGTCTTACCTGATGATTCGGGACCATAGATCTCGATGATCCTGCCTTTGGGATAGCCGCCTACTCCGAGAGCTTGGTCCAAGAGGATGGACCCAGTGGGGATGACGTCCACGTCAACGCGAGGGCGTTCGCCTAAGCGCATGACGCTGCCTTTGCCGAAGGACTTTTCGATGCTCTTGATAGCATCTTCGAGGGCTTTGAGTTTTTGTGGTTCTAAGTCTGCCATTATTTTTTCCTCCACTTATTAATTGCTGTCGAAATGCAAAAAGCGCTCCTAGATTTTTCAATTTTTATGAATCTTTGTGCACGGTGAACAATGAGATCACGAATTCCACCATGTTCTCAACGGTCTGTTCGCGAATCTTCCTGCGGTCACCATCGAGTTGCAAAGGCAGGCTCCAGGTGTATCCGTTGTAATAGAGTCCAAGGAAGACTTTTCCCACTGGCTCTCCGCCTTTTTGTACGGTTGGGCCTGCATTTCCGGTACAGGAGACGCAGACATCGACGCCAAGGGTTTTCGCTCCGCCAATCGCCATTTGGGACGCGACTTCCGCCGAAACGACGCCGGCGAGGTCAATCGACTTCTGCGAAACGTCGGCAAGTTTCACTTTAAGCCTTGGGTCATAAGTCACTAGGCCGCCCGCGAAGACCGCGCTAGCGCCAGGCACATCGCAGACAGTCGCAGCGAAAAGCCCAGCCGTAAGGGATTCGACGCACCCTAAGGTCAGGCCCTCTTTCGCGAGGAGATCAAGCATCTCCTTGGTTTCAGGCATCCTGTTTCTCCTTGAGAACGTGAGCGTTCTGAATGACGTAGATCACGCCAGAGATGAGCGACATCGCGGTCGCGAGGTAGATAAGAATCATCGAGATATGGAGTTGGCTCGGCCAATTCGATGAGAATAGGCGGAATGGCCAATCGTTTAGGAAGACGAATGGGATGGCAACCATCTGGAAGACGGTCTTGAGCTTGCCGAAGATATTTGCGGCGATGACTTCGTTTTTCTTAGCAGCCACTAGGCGAAGCGCATCCACGACGAGGTCGCGAGCGATCATGATGATCACGCAGAAGGCGGGAATGAAGGTATTCTGGGAGGATGCGAATCCAAACGGAATCGCAAGGAAGATGAGGGTGCTGTTCACTAGAAGCTTATCGGCGATGGGGTCAAGGAATTTGCCAAGGTCGGTCACCTGATGCCATTTGCGGGCCAAATAGCCGTCGAGCCAGTCGGTCGTGCTCGCCACGATGAAGACGATGCAGGCGATGAGGTAGACGAGGTTTATGCCAGAATCGCCAAGCAAGGGAGCTTGGAAATCGGGGATCACGCTGCAGATGAAAAGTCCGATGAGCATTGCGACGACGAGAACGATGCGCGCCGTCGTGATCTTGGTTGGTATGTTCATAGAGTGATCCTCCTTGAAAGTCGAATGAGTATCCGGCCCGATAAGCCATGTTTTGTCTGGGGCGACAATTTATCTCGGGATTGCTCCCGGCTCCGCAGGCTTCAATTCGCCGTTGGCGCTTCCCCTACCAAATTTGGGTTTCTCGCTTGTGGGGTTTACCGCGTTTCATCTTGATGTCGCCATCAAGCTCGTCTCTGTGGC
>CACYCS010000040.1 GCA_902773005.1 uncultured Erysipelotrichaceae bacterium | reverse complement strand
GTCAAAGCGAGTTCTAGTTCGCGCTTCTCGCCTTTGATTTGGCTGAGCACCACATAACCTTCTTCTTCGAGTTCTTTGACGATCGTGTTGACCGTGGTGCGCGGGAGATCCCAGGATTCGCAGATTTCCTTTTGGCTATGCTTGTTGCCGTCGTTCAATGCGTAAAGAACCCAAAGGAGGTTCTCTTTGACCCCGCTTGTTTTTGCGTATTCCGCGTAAAAGCCGTCGATTTTGTAGAGCGCGCGGCCGAATTCGTAGAAGCTTTTCCTGCAATCCATAATCGATTTCCTTTTGAAATCCTAATTCGGATTTTAAAATAGAATTTGATAATTTGCAATAGGATTGTTTCCTTGTGGATGCGTTAGGCGCAGGAGTGATTTACAATTCAGGCAAGGAAGGCATCCAATATGAAAATCGATCCAAGGAATATGGTTTGGACGCGAGAGCCAAAGGAGTGGGGCTTCGATGGAGGCTATGTCGAAATCATGACGGAGCCAAGAACTGACCTATGGCAAAGGACCTATTACCATTTTAGAAACGACAACGCCCCGTTGCTCCAAATTGAGACGGAAGAGAAGTTCTTCTCGTTCGTCGTCAAAGCCGAGTTCGACTCCAAGGTGCGTTTTGATCAGGCGGGGATCGTCGTATATCTCGATAGCGAGAATTGGATCAAGGCATCCGCGGAATATGAGAACGAGAAGATCGCGCGACTTGGAAGCGTCGTCACGAACCACGGCTATTCCGATTGGGCCTCAACCGATATCGATTCCTCCATCAAGACCATGTGGTTCAGACTGAGCCGCAGGGAAGACGATTTCTGCATCGAATGCTCAGAGGACGGAAAGATTTTCAAGCAGATGAGAATCTGCCATATGTTCGAGGCAAAGGATAGAATCTCTTTCGGCATCTTTGCCTGTAGCCCTGAGGAATCTTCCTTTAAGGCAAGATTCTCGGAAATGGAATTGACCGACTGCAAGTGGCTTCCTCATGATGGCCAGCAGCCCGATGAAGATATTTGATCGCTAACTAGCAAGCGACACGGGTACAAAAGCAAAAAAGAACACGCATTTCGAAGCACGTGCTCAGCGAATTAACGGTGTCTTCAATTGTCACAACACGGACCCTATATCATGAAAAAGAGGAATATTTCATCCTCTAATAAATAAACCATCATGCATGAATGCGTTTTAATTCAGCTTGTAAAACAATGAATTATGAGAGCATGGTATTTAAATCAATTAACTTAACGTTACTTGTTTCTTTAATTCTTTCATCAAAACCTGATTTGGAAAATAGATAGTATTCCCTTATTAGATTCTTATTGAATATAGAATCGCTTTCTTTGAGATGTTCAAACATTTCTAACGTAAATCTATTTTTTCTATATTTGCATTCAACCACTAGCAAATGGCCATCTTGTTCTGCTAGACCATCAATTTCTACAGATCTGCCCAATCGCGTATTGTCTGCTATGAATGTTTGTATTTCTGGATAAACGCGACCAAGTTTTCCGGTTCTATTTAGTTTATTTAGATAAAGTAAAGATACATCTTCGAATCCGAATTCAATCGCTTGTTTTAAGTCGAGTCTTATTTCATCGAAAATCATGTCAGAATTGATAATAATCCTGCTTTGATTTGGGTAAACTGCTTTATACCAAAATTTAAGGAGAGGGTCTGTTATTACATAGTAATTGTTCTTTTTGTTGCCATTGAATGTAGTTCTTTTTCCAACGACTTCTGATTCCAAAAGTGTCGTCAAATATTTAGAAACCTTCCCTGTTTCTTCTTTGATGAAGGAGGCGATATCCGATATGTTTGTTCTTCTATTTGCTATGGCAAATAAAATTGCATTATAAATGTCAGGTTTACTCGATTTTGATAAAACGTTTTCCGGAAGATTGAAAAATGGCCCATATTCGTTTATTACTAGTCGCTTTATTTCGTTTTCAAATGTGTTATTTGTGTTGATTGCAGATAAATAATATGGGAAGGTGGACATTAACGAAAGAAAAGAACATGTGGTTTCCTTATCTACGCCTTTGAAGAATAGTAATGCCTCCTCTAGTGGAAGCTTTTGAACATTCATTTCAAACGTCTTTCTTTTATATAAAGGGGATTTCTTATTTCTTATTTCATTTTTTAGAAAGGAAACATCGGAACCAGAAATTAGCAACATTAAATTTTCATCCGAGTGATCAAAATATTCTTCGACAACAGAAGAAAACGATTTATCTTGCTTAGTAATAAATGGATATTCATCAATGCATAAAACAAACCTTGTATTCATGAAATATCCGGATAAAGCATCTAATGCAGCTTGCCAACTTGAATATACGAAATCTAGAGGCAAGGACATCAATTTATTTAATTCGTAAGAAAATGAGCGTAGGTTGCCATATGAGCTGTCTTCTTTTGCTTGGAAAAATAGATGCGGTTTATCTTTAATGAAATGGTCAATGAGCTTTGTTTTGCCAATTCTACGTCTGCCATAAATAACACCCAATTCCTTATTATTGGATTTAAAAGCATTATTTAATTGCTTCAATTCTTTTTCTCTGCCAACAAACATTAATAAAACCTCCTTTGTATACTTTAAAGTTACTAACTTTCGAGTATATTATAATATAAACCTCCTTTTTTTCAAGAAAACCCAATTTGGCGTTTCAGTTAGCAGAATAGGTGGCGCTTCAACAGAATACAAATACGCGGATAGAAAAAGGGCGTAACCTGCCCCCTATAACGGGAGGTTTTGTTACAACCCTTTTTGATGCATTTCAAGTGTGGATGGTGGACTAGGCCTGGGCTTCCATCGCGGGCTCTTCCGCTTCCACTTCCTTCTCTTCGATGAGGTCCTTGCTTTCCTCCGCCTCATCGATGAGTTCTTCCTCTTTGTCGTCGTCGAGATCGAGGATGAGGGGTTCCCTGGTTTTGCTCTCTTCAAGCTCGGGTCCTTTGATGCGGTCGACGTCGTCTTTGGTCAGGTTCTTCTGATAGCTTGCATTGGCCATGGGCTTAAAAATCTCGTCGGTCTTCTCTTGCTCGTTGATTGCGTCGAGGAGCCTCTCGGCGAAGCCTTCCTTGGGTTCTTTCACGCGGAGGCCTGCGGCGTTTTCTAGCGCCGATCTCTTCGAGGCTTTGTAGTCGAGATATTGGGTCGCAGCGATCTTCAAGGCTTCCTTATTGCCATAGAGAGCGTGCTTAGGATTATTGTAAGCGGCGTAGACTTCATCCAAATTCTTGCCTGCCGTCGAGCGCGTTCCGAATGCCCTGGTGAAGAAACTAGGACGCATGCTCGCCTCTCCTTTGAGGAAGTTTTCTCTGCCGCGGTATTTCTGCTCCATGCGGGCTATGATGTCTAGGCGCGACGTATCCTTATTCTCGGCGAGGATGATATCCCGCGATTTAGCCCCGTTAAGGGATGGGGAAAGGCGCTCGCAGTTCTCCCTAAAGGACCTGAACTCAGGGAGTTCCACGCCCATAGGCTTGATTTCCCGGGCGTATTGCTTTGCCTTTTCCTTGAGGAAGACGGCGGGGTTACCCATGAAGAACTGGTTTTCGATGTCGTCTTTCTCACTTTGGGCATAGGGGTCGACGGCATTGGGATTCGAATGGAGGTAAAGCTTGGAGGGATCTGGCGCGTTTTCGCCGCCTTTGGAGAGCTCTTCCCTGAGCTTTTTGGATTCGTCGGCGAGCTTGACCCTAGCGAGGTGGACGGCTTCCTCGAAGGTATAGTCGGTCTGTGCTCCGTTCATCCCGTGGGAGAGAAGGTACATGGCAGTGAATTCCAATTTCGCTTTGAAGCCTTTGATCTGGTCGACCTTAGCCGCGTAATCAGCCATCGAGATGTATTTGGCGTGCGCTAGCTGTTCTCTCGTAAGTTTCGGCATAACCGGGTCCTCCTTGTTTTAGGATGGCATCATTATGCACTAGTCGACGCAACAAACGTGCAACATTCCGGCGATATGGCAAATTGTTTCGCGCAACGCGAGCGTGAACGAGCCACCCGGTTTAGGTGAAAACGGGGAAAATTGAAACTCGATAACGGTTGGTTCACGGCTCGAAAATAGATGCACGTCCCCCGTGAATTGGCTGTGCGCCTAGAATGAAAAAACCTCGCCCACTCGATAATGGACGAGGCTTCGTAAATAGGATTAGGGTTCGACTTCGGCTTGTTCTTCGGGCTCGTCTTCCACGGCCTCGAAGTTTTTGGCGTAGTCGCGGTTGGCCTGCTCTTGGTCGAATTCGGCTGCTTCGTCGTCCTTACCGAGTTGATCGTTAAGGTCCTGCTGGAACTGCTCGTTTTCTTCGTTCAGAGCGCCCGCTGCAGCGGCTCTTTCGTCGGCAAACTTCTGCCTGGTGGCCTCCGTGATCTTATCGTAGACGCCTTCCATCTTCCGCTGCTCGGCGGTAGCCTGGAGGATGTTGTAGCTAAGCAACGCGCGAGATTTGGCGGTGCCGCTAAGGCGATTGATCATGTTTAGACTGATCATGCCCTCACTGGGATTCCAACGCGGGAAGCGATGCTGAAGGTATTGGATCGCCGCTTTATCGAGAGTATCCATGTTGCCATGGTAAACATGGTCTGGGTTGTTGAACGCTTTCCAAGCCTCATCGAGATTCCTGGAGGCGACGGATCTAGTCCCGAACATGCTGGATAAGACGCCGGGCTTGGTCGCTTCTATGGCCTTTTCGAATCCAAGGGGACCGCCCATTTTGCATTCAAGGCGGAATTCTATATCGCGCGTCGTGCGGCCTTCACTCACTTCGAGTTCGCCGGCTTTATGTTCCACTTCGCTGCCCGCGTTGCCGAAGAGAGAAGTGATCGTCATTTGATAGTCCATCAAGCGTTGCTGGTTCTCTTCGCTATTCTCCACCCCTTGCATCTCTTGGGCGAGGCGAATGGATTCGTTATAGAGATACTCCGTCGGATCAGCCATGAAAAGCTGGTTGGGCCTATCATTCAGGGCCTCATCTTGATGATGAAGGTCATAGATTTCCGGATTAACCACGTCATCGGGAACGTGAACGAATTCTTCTCGCGCCTTGGCGGAGGCCTCGGCGATTTTCATCTTCGCGATATGGATGGCTTCGGCAAAAGAATAGTCGCGGTGATTGCCGTCTCCGCCGTGCCTTGCCAGGTAATGGGTTGTAAAAGCAATTTTGTCTTCGAAGCTCCGTAGCCTATCAACGCGTCTTACATAATCTGCCATCGAGACGTATTTGATTTCGTTGAGCTCTTGTTGGGTCAAGGTTAGCGGCATGGTTTTATCCTCCGTTTTCTATCGATGGCCTAATGATAGCACCGCCCTGCCACGAAAGCGCAACACGGAGCAACCTTTCTATATATGCCTAAGAAATCCATTCAATTTTTATTGTAAAAGAAAGCGGGGGAAAAATTTAAAAGCGAAAAACCAATCATCAATAAACTAAATGGTGTATACCCATAAATAATTTGAAGTATATACAAATTAGCATTCACAAATTGCAAAACTATTTTCTTGCAATATTCTTCGAAGCCAAAAATTCCTCTAAGGAATTATCTCTGTCGACAGGGTAATAACTCTTATTAAACAGAACGAGATAAATATAGTTTTTGCTAATTTTATAATAAACAATATCCGAATAATTTATTTTTGACTCAGATATTTGCTCTTCTTTCATTTTTGTTTTTCTAAAAAAGTAATCGTCGTTAAATTCATAGCACGCATCAAATGCATGGTCGTTAGCCATTTTAATTGCTTTATGGAGTCTCACGAAATACACAATACTAAATGCTAAAACTAAGATTC
>CACYCS010000039.1 GCA_902773005.1 uncultured Erysipelotrichaceae bacterium | reverse complement strand
TGCCTTGAACGCCAAATACCGCGATCCGCTCAATTTGCTGGATTATGTGATCGCCCGTACCGAAGACGAGGCGACGCATTATGTCATTCTTGACGAGATTCAAGAGGTTTATTCCATCGTAAACCCGGAGCTTACGGGCGGAATACATCGAAAAGCCATGGATGGCGATGAAGACATCATCTCGTTCGTCGACGTCATCCTCGCCTTATCGAGAAGAAGAAATATAGACGTCTACGTGACCGGCAGCAATTCCAGGATGCTCTCAAATGACATCGTGACGCAATTCCGTGACAAAGCCACAAACATCTCGATGGCGCCCCTCAGTTTTTCCGAGTTCCATCTTTATTCCGGCGGGTCGGAAGAAAAGGACTATGCCGAATACGCGCTTCACGGCGGGATGCCTCTAGCGGTCCTCAAGAGTCGGCTGGACAAGGAGGAGTATCTGAAGGGGCTTTTCCAGACCACCTATTTCAAAGATGTTTTGGAACATCATCATTTTCGGCGAAGCGACGTTCTCGAAGAAACCTGCAACGTCGTATGCCAAACCATCGGCCAGCTTCAGAATGCCGAGCGCATCGCAAACCGGATTCGGAGCGTCCATCGCATCCAAGCTACGAAAGAGACCATCTCGGATTATCTTGACGCATTCAAGGATGCTTTCCTGATCGCCATAGCGGACCGCTATGACTTGAAAGGGGGTTCTCTCATCGGCGGATCACGGAAATACTATCTCGCCGATGTGGGGCTAAGAAACGCGCGCTTGTCCTTTGCTTTCCCTGATCAAGGGCAGATCATGGAGAACATCATCTTCAATGAACTCCGCTACCACGGTTATAGCGTAAACGTCGGCAGTTTCGATTCGATTGAGAAGGATGGGGGCGGCAACAGCGTCCGCAAAACATACGAAGTCGATTTCCTCGCCGTGAAAGGAGGGGAGTCTATTTACGTGCAGGCCTGCTATTCGCTTTTCGATGCCGAGACGTTATCGCGGGAGACGCGACCCTACGACTTGCTACGCAATTCCTTGCGGAAGGTTATCGTTACGAAGGATCCGCTTCCGAGGAGCAAAACCGCAAACGGATATGAGATAATTGGCATTCCCGAATTCCTTTTATCCATCGAGTGAGAAATGCGAAGAAGTAGGGGTGGATTGTCCGTCTACGAAGACCCCGAGGCCTTCCTCGAGGACGTCGTGGATTAAGTCATCCATCCGTTCATTTAAGGATTCCGAACCAAACGGGGCCAACGCGATCGCTATCGCGTTTCTTTTCCAAAACTTCTTTGTTGCTATAACCCAATCTTGCGATCCGGGTCTGCGACGGAAAAAGAGACCGTCTGGCTCACCCAAGCCGAGATGGCCGAGTTTTTCGGCGTAAATGTCGATACCATCGGTCTCCATCTACGCAACATCTGCCGGGAAGAAGAACTCGAAACCTCAACTTACGAGGAATCCTCGGTAGTTCGCTTCGAAGGCAATGTGCGGAAAACGCACTTTGCAAATGTCGATCGCCAGCGACGGCTTAGCCGCCCTTACGATCCTCATCGCCGAGAGCAAGCCGGAGGAAAAGGAAATCATGGTTGCCGTGACCATGAACATGACCGGGAAAAAAGAGGATTCGCACTCCCCGCATAGTGCTCCGCATTTTACGAAAAGTGCCGACCATGTCGGCTTTTTCGAAGGGTTTTGAAGTTTTGCCGTACCACCCTCATACCACCTTTTCAGGAAAAAACTGATTTGGCGGATGAGAATTAGAATAAACTGCAAGTGAAGTGCTCCATTGATATGCGTTAAACGTCTAGTTTTCTTTGTGGGCATCTATTCCTATTTGCAAAGCAATAAAGTATTATTTGATGGAAAGTTACGTGGAATTCCACGGAAGTATCTATTATGGAAATCAAAAGAAATGTATCTAGAAATGTTTTGACACCATAAGATTCCATCGAGGTTTTTTGTCCTGGGCGAAAAGAAAAAGTGCAATTGCAAACGCGTTTGTTCGCAGTTGCACTTTTTCGATTGCGTTCAGATCATGATCTCGTCGGGCACGTTCTCGGACCACGGGAGGTAGTGTTCCGGGCGCCTTTCCACGTCGCGGCGGTTGCTCAGGACCCAGTTCAGGTAGCCCAGAGGCTCCACCCCGTTGGCGACGGCGGTCTCGATGAGCGTCATCGCGACGCAGACCGTCTCTCCGCCCCTTTTCGATGAGACCATGAGGAAATTCCGCCTGGCGAGGGCCATGGGTTTGGCGAGCCGCTCGTCATAGGCAGGAAGAACTTCCTCTTCTCCAAGGCCGAGACGGGCGCCGAGGTGCCCGCGACGATGATGACGGTGATACGGACCGCGCTCAGGAACGGATTGATACCCGAGCGCTACCTCGCGTGGCTTTTCGAGAACCCCGCAAAGCTTCCGGTTGAGCGCCTCATGCCGTGTTCCGACGACGTGCCGGCCTCCTGCAAGGCGCTGGGCAAGTAACCAATTTTGGGGTCATTTCGTCCACCGTGGCCGAAATGGCAGGCAAAAACATCCGATGCCTTCTATACAGGGGAATCATTTATCGATACATATCTCCGAGCGATTTGGGGTATTTGCTCCGAGTGATTTGTGGTATTTGCTCCGAGTGATTTGTGGTTGTCTTCCGGCATTATGATGCGCATGTTCCAAAATCACGATCCGCGGCGTTCAGGTGATGTTCGACAGCGACATCGCCGCGCTTTTTCAGGTGGATGTTAAAAGGCTTAACGAGCAAAGAAAAAGGAACCGGGGTCGTTTCCCCGTAGACTTCCGCTTCCGGATTACCAAAGAGGAAATCTTGAGGTCGCAATTTGCTACCTCAAGTTCGTGGGGCGGCCGTCGACGCTTGCCCTACGTCTATACCGAGCAGGGGATCATCGCCCTTGCCGGGGTGCTTCTCATCTTGCAGCAAATTGAATTAATATAATTTAAATGATATAATTTATATATGGATGAATTAAAGCCTGAAAACATGCTTCCTCCCTTAGCTGAAACCGAGGAAGGCATCGCGGATCGCATCTTCACGGTCCGCGGCGTCCAAGTGATGCTCGACAGCGACATCGCGGCCCTTTTTGAGCTACCCGTTCGGCGAATCAACGAGCAGATGAAGCGGAACCCCGATCGTTTTCCCGAGGATTTTTGTTTTCAGCTGACGCAAGAGGAAGTTATGAGCCTATCGAGGTCGCAATTTGCGATCACGATGCAAACGAAAGGAATCAAAGGTGGTAGATCCTATCTCCCTTACGTTTTTACCGAGCAGGGGATCATCGCCCTTGCCGGGGTATTGCGCTCCGGCCTAGCGAACAAAATGGCGGTGGAGATTTCCCGCGTCTTCGTCTCGATGCGGCGCTTCATCCTCGAAAACGGCGACCTCATCAAGAGGGTCGCCG
>CACYCS010000038.1 GCA_902773005.1 uncultured Erysipelotrichaceae bacterium | reverse complement strand
TTCGAACAAAGTGTCGCTGGAGCGATTCAGAGAAAAATTCAAGAAGAAAATCGGTGAAAAATACATTGTCGATATCTTGAATTTGAAACACGGCGATAATTTGACATATCTTCCTTATTACATGTTGTTCTGCGTCAAATAGCTTGGGATTGTCCAAAAGATTGTGTAAACCCTCAGCCCTCCCGTTGACCTAGGGGGGCGAAAAAACTATCGTATGCGAAGGAGTGCCTCGACAGGCCGGAGGCAGAGCTGTCCGCGGTCCCGAGGGAGAAACCCGTCATCCTCTGCCGTGAGGCGCTGAGAAAAGCCGTGCCCGTCGGCTTATGTCAAACGTGCGGCGAATGGCATTGCTGGATCTTCACAGATGATGCCCATCAGTAGATATGTCTAACAGAGCCAAAAACTACACAAAACGAAGAATTGGATGGCCTCCGCTAGATGGAAGACCTTGTTTAAAGTGCAAATTTCGTCTTTTTGGGGCACGTTTTTCGCTTTGACCGGGGCGCGATTCTCGGACAATCGGGACGCTTATCTCGGGAAATCGGGGCAGCCCAAGGGCGAGCAATCGGCCCGCGCATTTATTTCTATTCCTTCGACGCATCGAGCCTCCGCCCCCTTGGATCCCCGACGGCAGCGTCGCCAGTCGCTCTAACGCGACCGCCGCGGCAGCCGCAAGCTTGCCAATGGGCGCTCGATGCGTCGGATTTTCTCGACATAATGGCAGGCCTCCCCCTTGCCCCTAAGGTCCAAACTCAGCGCCCCGATGGCCCGAATTAGGCGCCCCGTTTATCCGAATTTTGCAGAAAGAGTAAGGAGCGGTGCTCGATAGGCTGAATGATTCGAAGGTGCTAAGCACACGAATCAAGAAAGGAACTAAACTTCAGAAACATGATAAAATATTGCATAAAATTGAATAATATGCTTTAGTATAGGCCATGGAGAGTTTCCAATATGATTTTAGAGATTTATATTGATGGGTTTCGGTTTTTCAAAAAGGATACGATGCTATCGTTCTCTGCTGACGCAAGGACGAAAAGATTGTTGTCAAACGCCGTTTTCGTTGATGGAAAATACGTAAACAAATGCGTCGGCATCTATGGCTCAAACAATTCGGGGAAGTCCAATCTCATAAAGCTTTTTTCCATTTTGAAAGCCGTCTTATCGGGGTCCGAAAACTTCGTTATCAATAGAGCGATCTTCTGCGATCAGCCGCTCACATCGATTTCAATTACCTATAATAATCTTGATGGCAAAGGCTGGCTTAAATACGACTTCACCTATGATTATACGGAAAAGCGTTTCGTTCGCGAAAAGCTATCTAGCCTGACTTATTACCCCAATGGAAAGCCGTTTGAAAAGACGCTGTTCGAGAAAGATTTCCAGAATAAGATTTTCGAAGTCTTTGGATCGTCCAAAGTGGAATACCTGGGTATTATTCGAGGCAATCTTCCTTTATTTTATGTTGTGGAACTTGAAAGCGGGATTTTCTCAACGCTGAAGGAGTATAAGGAATCGTTCCAGCAATTAGCGAGTTCCATTGAAGTCGTAAACATGTACAACATCCCGATTTCTAAGACGATTGATTTGCTGAAGCGCGACCATCAAGAAAAAAAGGATTTTATTCTTTCGTTTGTCAAGCATGCGGATTTGTCGGTTTGCGACTTCAAATATGATAAGGCGGATATGAAATATGACGTTGATGGCGAAAAAATTGATGAAAAGGCATTAGAAGGTTTTGAGGATTTAGTTGATAGTATCCATCTAAAAACAAGATATGGAAACGTTGATGTTCCGTCATTGTTTTTCGACTCTTCGGGAACGAAGAAGATCGAGGCCGTTGCAGCGTATATTTATGAAGCCATCAAGGAGGGCAAAATCCTTGTGATCGATGAATTGGATAACGGGCTTCATTACAAGCTAACAAGGGCCATTGTTTCGCTTTTTAACAACCTGCTGAACAAAAAAGGACAACTCGTTTTTACGGCTCACGATTTGCTGCTGATCGATTGCAATTATCTCATGAGAAAAGACCAAATCTATTTCACCCAAAGGGACAAAAAGTGCGCCAGCCTTTTTTGCTTAAAGGAAGCAACGGTAGCCTCCGGAGGCCCAAGGGAGGGCACGGATCTAATAAAGAGATATAATCATGGTGATTTCGTAGAAGTGCCTTCGCCTAGTTTTATTGAACCAATCATTAAAATTGTCGAAGTCGAAGGAGAAAGTGCTAGTGAAGTGTAAGAAGGGTAGGCTAAGGAAATGTGCGGTCTATTGCGTTTGCGATTCGAAGGGAGATATTTGCATTGCCAAAGTCGCCCGAAGCGATGTTTGCTGTTAGAGCCTCACTCTTCATAAACTTAATGCATAGAGGTCTTCGCCCGTAATGAATTTGTATTTTCCTTCATCCGATTCGAATCCGTTCACGGACACGAATCCGATCCTAGCGACGTTTAGTTCCTTAATCGCCCGAATCTTATCGGCTTCTTCTTTGACGAGCGCCTCGCTCATGACATTCTGAAGGTATTTGACCTCATAGACCTCGTAGCCGTCCACTTTGGATATCGCGACATCGAATTCCCCTTTTTTATGGTTCTCGCTGTCGTCATAGTAGTAGACGCCGATGTCTTTGGTTCCAGGCAATAGTCCGCGTTGAGTGAGGATCGAGAAATAATCCCTCGTAATCTCCTCGAACCGATGGGAGACGAAAGTAGTGATGCTAGGCTTCACATACTGGTTATAGAACTCTTCTGGCCCAAGCGTCGCGAGCCTGCTTTTATTGGGACGAACATAAGCGTAGAAGAAGCGCAGCGCGGGGTCGGCAATCTCGTAGAACGATTTCTTCTTATCGTCAGGTCGGTTGATGGGGAAAGCGACTTTAATGACGTTGCTTTGGACTAAGGATGCAAGCGAACGGGAAAGGACGCCGGTTTTGTTTTGGTCTAGCAAAGCGACAATTTCGCCATGGCGCTTCTTGGAATTCCCCAAAACCCCTAGGATGCGTTCTGCGTGAGCGGCGTTAGTTAGCCCCATAAGCAAAACGCTGTCGGCATAGTTATATGCTTCACTGCCTTGACGGAGAAACGTGGCGACGATGTTGTCTTTAAGGTCCTTGCTCGGGTCGATGCTCCGGTTTACATATGGCGAACCGCCGAACACGGAATAGAGTGCCACTTTGTCATAGACGCTTTTGCCCGGATAGAATTGCGAGGCTTCTAGATAATTGAATTCGGGAAGCCGGATGGTTTGATTGAATCGTCCAAACAATGGATTTCCAGGCAAAAGGAGATTCTTCATGGAAGAGATTTCCGATCCCGATAGGATGATGCCCATTTTTCCATGGACCCGTTCGATGATGCCTTGGAATAGGGAGTCGACCTTTTCCGCGCTTTCGAACGTCTTAAGGTAAGGGTATTCGTCAATCGCGATCGCCTCGACCATCTTGGTGTCAGCCAAAAAGAGAAACGCATCGGAGAAGGACTTAAAATCCACGTAGCTAGGAATCGCAATCCCAGACCTCCGGGCCTCTTCCGTGAATTGCTTCAGGTTGCTGTCCAAACTGTCCTTTGTGCATTCATAATAGAGGCACCGATGCCCGTTGAATACCTCTTGGATAAGCGATGTTTTGCCGACTCGCCTTAATCCATAAAGGCATAGCGCCTCCCCCTTAAATAGACCTTGGAGCTGTTTGATTTCCGATTGGCGCGAATAGAACATAATGCCCTCCGAATAATACTGACATTTTTGTCAGTGACATATTTGTCAGCATTATTATACAGCTGTTTTCACCATTTGGAAGAGTGCGTCACTGTTCGAAGACCCCGCGTCCATCACTGCTATAGAAAAAGCGATACGGTTGGGCGCGATGTCCTTATAACTTTGCAAGAAGATGCTATATGTTGTTTCATTGATGTACAATGCAAAAACCAGCGAATTTGGCAAACTTCCTTTAATATAGAAGGAACGCGCCCGGCATCTCTCAATCCTCCCTTGCCGAGAAGCTAGGCTATAACAAGCAGATCGCAAAAATAACTATGCGTTAGCATGATTTTGAAAATTTAGATCTTGGCCCGAAGTGCGTTTTGCCGGCGATGAATTATGGGTCGGCTATAGAAGGGCTGCAAGGAAATGCGGCAACGTGAGTTTGCAATCGACCTTCCCAATTCCTCCATCAATGAATTTATAGGCGATTGAGGGTTTCTTGTCTTGGATATAGGCATTGAGCGAGGTAGTGGAGGAATTGCTTGATTTTACCTCAATTGGAACGACTTCCCCATCGGCTTCAATGAGAAACTCTATCTCTTGGGTCTCGCTTGGGCGATAGTAATAGAGCTTATGCCCTTTGGCCATAAGGATTTGGGCGACCGCGTTCTCGTATATGCCGCCTTTGACGTCGCCGGAAAGCTTCTTGCTGAGCAAGGCTCGTTTCGTTTCAAAGCCGTATTCCGCCATCAAGAGGCCGGTATCGTGAAAATAGAGTTTAAATTGGGAGTCGTCGGAATGACCAAGCAGAGGAAGACTCGGATCGCTTACCCGATAGCAAGGATTAATCAAGCACGAGTCGATTAACCATTTCGCAGATCCGCCATACTTTTTGGAAGTCTGGTTCTTTTCGACGGTGGAATATTGGAATTTCTTGAGTTCCTTCGCAAGCTGCCTTGGGATTGCGTCATAGCAGCTTCGAACTTTGGTCTTTTCGGCGCCTTTCGCGTGTTTGGCGATGTCAAAACGATAGTCGGTATTGATTCGTCTCTGAATCCGATCTACTTCGGAGAAATTCTTGTTCTCCACGTAATTGGCAACAACTTCTGGCATGCCCCCTATCACCATGTATTCCCGAAATAGCTCCTCATATTTTTCTCGCGCTTCCATCGGGATTGGCGCGAGGGATTGAAGATGTTCTTTTAGCAACGTGATCTGCTCCTCGCTTATTCCGTTCGCCCATAGGAACTCCTCAAAATCCAAGGGATAGAGCGTGAGAAAATCTTCGTATCCAGTCGGGTTGGACGGCGGCACCTCAACCTCGGGATCATCATCTTCTCCATAGGCGAGGCCAAGCAAAGAGCCAGAGGCGATGATGTCGCATCTGCCGTCTTCCGCCAAAAACTTCAGCGCTGTCCTCGCGCCTCCGCATACTTGGATCTCATCAAGGAAAACAAGAGTTTGGTGAGGGATGATTTGGATGCCGTCGATATTGGCGGTCATCCTTTTATATATCTCATCTGGCTCAAGATCTGCCTCGAAGATGCTCTTGAGGCTCCCTTGTTTAATGAAGTTGATCTGAATAAAACTTTTGTATTCCCTTTTGCCGAAGGCGCGAATCAAATACGTCTTTCCGACCTGCCTTGCCCCAAGAACCATAAGGGCATCAGTTTTCTTGACGATTTTTTTCCACCCTAGAAGCTTTTCGTATTGTTTTCTTTTCAATTCAATTTCAGCCATGCGTTAATTATGACGACAAAATCTAATCTTTTCAATATATATGGAATAAAATCGACACTTTATTTTCGCGAAAAAGGAATAAAATCGACACTTGGTTTTTCCAAAAAAGGAATAAAATCGACACTTCAATTTCCAACATAAACCTTCGTAAAATGTAAAAAACCACACAAAACGAAGAATTGGATGGCCTCCGCTAGATGGAAGACCTTGTTTAAGGCGCTCAAGAAACGAACCTCATTAAATGTTGAGACCTCCCTCAAAAGGACACGCGTTGCCAAGAAGCGGATGAAGGACTTTCGATTGTTGAGCGGTGAATAACCACAGCCAAAATGGAGTCCCATGCAAAACTGCGCAATGACATTGCAATGGAGCGCAATGACATTGCAATGAAAAAGTTTCGATAAAATCTAGGGTTGATGTTTTACTGATTTACCGATTGCAAAACTGC
>CACYCS010000037.1 GCA_902773005.1 uncultured Erysipelotrichaceae bacterium | reverse complement strand
TTCCTTTGCTGCCTGAACTTGCTCCTATGCGCTTTCGCGATTGGTCCAATCATCGGCTGGAGAAGAGGCTGGAAGGCACTTCCAACCGCGCTAGCGACCTGCCTAATTGGCAGCGCAGGCATCTTATTCATGACGTATGCCGAGGCAAAATCAGGCGAGATCATGACCGAAATCTTTGGCGTATCCGCGCTAATGGATATGTTCGTCTGCCTCCTGCTGCTCCCGAAAGAAGGCAAAATCACCATATTTGATGCCCGCGTTATTTTGGCGGGGGTGTTCCTTGGAATCGCGGTCATGTTCAAAGAGCCGTTTGGTCTTCTAGGGGTCGTCGCTCTTCTGTTTTTCTTGGAAAAGAAGGGGGACGTGCTATCAAAATTGGTCTATCCGTTGTTCTATTGCGTTGGAACCATCTTCTTGATTCTCCTTATCTCCCGCGCCGTTCCAGGCTACTTCACGATATACCTATCCAATATGCTCGGGCACCACATTGAGACCTATGGCTCTTTGTGGGACAGAATGGTGAGGGTCGATAAGCTGTTCACGAATTTGAACTCCTATTGCTGGGAATTAAAGGCAATGGTCATTGGATTCCTTTCGCTTTCTGCGGTACGTGGCCTATTCTTTGACTTCGGTTGCAGCAAGCCAGCGTTCAAAATACCGTTGAAACTCGTTCGTGCGGTGCTCCCGATCATCTATCTTTACATCGCGTCTTTGTGCGTCGGCTTAGGGGGCCAGTATTTCTGGCACCACTACGCGTTTGCCTTGCCATTCTATTATCTGGTTCTCATCGATTCCGCGATCCTCGTCGGCGAACTTGCAAATCAATTGGAGCATATAGAATTCAAAAAAGGGAATGGAAGCGAGATTGCAAAAAGCTTCGGAAAGCCTTTGCCTCTATTGGCGATGGCATTTACCATGACGTTTTCCATCATCGCAGGACATGGATTAGCCACTCATAGCTACTCATTGAAAGAAGATTCCATGATTGCGATTACTGCCCTTGCCAAAAAGGAAGCCAAGTACGTGGACGATATTCTTGATGCCCTGAACGAAAGCAATTACCTCTATATCGGCTTCAACGGGGACTCGCGACTATATTGCTACACCAAGCACCTGCCGCTAGGACCCTGTTTTGCGCAGGACCCCAACAATTTTTATTCCGAAGACACCTTTTTCGTGAAGGAATTCATGGAGGATCTCCACGAAGCGGATGTGATAGTTCTCCGCTCGTATAAGCATGGCGTCATGCAACAAGAAATAAAATCCTATGTGGCGGCGAATTTCACGAAGGATTCGCCAGAGGCCACTGCTTCGCTTGTGCCACCTGAAGGATTCCGCTACACCGTTTATTATCGTAACGGAGCGTTCTAATTGGCCTAGCGATAAAATCCGAGCACCCCGTGCATGCGATTTCGACTGTTCGAAAAGAAGGGCTCAGGACGGTTGGGCGAGAAAATTACGCACTAAAATCTCAAGATGGCCCTCGCAATCAGCTGAGGTAAGCTTGATCAATGAAATTCTTCGGCTAACTCAAAAGCAAAATCCCCGTTGGCCATTTTAAAAGGGGCTGTTGAAAAACCTGCGGATTAATTGGCAGCCCTTCTTTGCCTCGGGGATTCCGAGCAATTAGTTCAGCGGCCGAACGTAATAGACGAACCCTTCCGCGTCTTCGGCGCGTTTTTCGTAGGTGAATTTGCCATCGACGATATAGCCGACCACTTCTTGGAGGTCTTTGGAATAACCCTTCACCCAGATGTCTCCATTGGGTTCTAAGCCGAACTCCTTGATCTTCCAGTCTTCGCTGCCAAGGTCAAACGCTTGATACACAAGGGTTTTGCAGTCCAACTGGTAGAGCTGTTGCTGCTCCGAATCAAAGGTATAGATGGTGTTTTCTTGGATGATTGCTCCGTCGAAATCAATTTCAACCGGTAACTTCTCAATCGTGTAGTTCCGATATTCGGGGCTTCCTTCTTCCGTTAAGAAGGTCAGCTTGTAGGACGCGCCCGTGTTGTAGGGCGCATCCGTGATGACATAATCGTCGCCGCGATAATAGACGTGGCCAAGATTGAAAGTATTCTCAATCTCCTTCTCGGGAAGGTCGACATCGCCGAAAACGAAGTCGCCTTCCTTGTTTGGGTCGATAACGAATTCCCCCTTCTCATCAAGATAGGAGAATGTTGCATGTTCTTTTCCAAATTCATCTTCTTCCCCAAATTCCACTTTGTAAATCGTATTGTTATAGGGGTCGAGACAGGTGTTTTTGATAATCTCCCCATGGATAAAGGCTCCGGTCCCTTCATGGAAGACGTTCCCATAACGATCGACGAAGAAATTCCCCGCTCCACGCCCAAGCTCTTCCATGGCTTTGAACTGCGTCCCAGCGAGCATTTGCTGATACTTCAATCCTTCTTCCGTTTCTTTCACGAGGAATAAGGCGGAGTTATCAGCCGCGCCCGAGTCTGCGCCGAAGAAAATATAGCCATCCTCATAACCGTAGAAATTGTCATCATAACACGGCGTTGACTCGGACGAAACAAAGCTGTAATCGCGATACGCCCTATAGCTTGTTTCGGGAATGGTCCCGCTATAGATTTTGCCGGTCCTTTTGGAAATGATGTAGGGATACATCCTCCCTCTATGTCCTTCGACCCACGGATCCCCGTAAAGGGAGATACTATTGGCCTCGTTGGAGTAATAATAGGAACTAGGATATGGTTCATAGCCGATGTATTTCCCCGCCTCTTCGCTACATAGCAAAACGCTCACGAAGTTATGCGTTTCGCGATACGTGGAAATGTGATAGTCACGCACTTCGCCATCATTTTCGTTAAATAGAATGGCTTCCTCATAGTTCCCCTGAAGGTTATATTGGCAGAACTTCACCGGTGTTCCGATGGTGTCGTGGTAAGACCTGAGGCGTTTTGGGCCTAGTCGTCCCTTCGCCGATTGATGATCCGTGCTCCCTTGCATGCGGATGCCAAACCCTTGCATGGAAGAGAAATCCTTTAATCTTCCCGTTTCGAAGGGCTTCCTGTTTAAGGCGGTGATGACGCCCAAAGAGACCGTAATCGCGACGACAGATATCATGGCGATAGAAGGAATGGCGATGGCGAGGCCGATCTTCAGTTTATGATTGTTCCGCGCGGGGAGTTTATGCTCCGCGCCTTCAAGCCGTTCATAGTCGTGGCCACTAGGTAGCGAAGCGGAAAAGAATGCGGTTAGTTTTTTCTCGGTCTTATTCATCGAAGAAACTCCTTTCTGCATTTTTTTAGGGCGCGGAAGTACTTGGCTTTGACCGTGCTTTCTTTCGTTTGCGTCTTCCCCGCAATTTCCTTGAAGGTATACCCGCCATAAAGATGGAGGAGAAGGATGTTGGCTTCCGTCGAACTCAACACTGCAAGCAATTCGTCGACGATTGAGGCGAAGGATTCCTTTCCGCTAAGGTTCGAGACGAGAAAATCATCCATGCTGCTCTCGCTGCTTGCGACACCGTTGGCTTTATTGATTGCGATGGCTTTATTCTTCGCCAAGGCACCGATATAGTTCTTCAGATCCTTGATCGTGCCGTCATGCGAATAGGTCTCCAGGAAGACTTCCTGCACAACGTCATCGATATAGTCTTTGTTGGTCAGGTAAATGGAGGCGATGAAAACTACCAAAGGTTTGTAATCATCGTATATCGACCGGTAGTAGTTTTCGTTTTTGGGCTTCTTTGCGTTGGTCATACGTTATATATGAGTAAATATTCGGTCCAATAGTTGCAAATAGTTTTAAAATTCAAAGGTTTTGGATTGCGGCATTATAGACAATAACGCCAAGACTAATATCACTCAAAGGGGCAGTTGAAAAACCTATGGGTTGATTGACAGCCCTTTTCCTATGCCTCGGGAGGTTTCGCCTCCTTCAGAGCTGAAGGGGGACGTGGTGTTCCGCGTTTCTCAGACGCATGCCTGCGTCCAAAAAACCGAGGGCCTAGGCCCTCCTACCGATGCCGAATAAGCATACA
>CACYCS010000036.1 GCA_902773005.1 uncultured Erysipelotrichaceae bacterium | reverse complement strand
TAAAAACGCGACAGGGACACAATGCTTCCCCTGACCAAAACCCTTTTGGTTACACAAGCGGTCACCGAGGTAGCGATGTTGGCATTGATTGTATAAAAACAAGGGGGGCGTGCATCGATATTCGTGGTGAAACCCGAATTCCGATTATCTGATTTCCGGAAGGCTCAGCAATTGTCCTAGCGAATCGATGCGATGGGCTGCGCCTTTATGGTTTCTTGCGTCTCCAATGGCCACAGGAAGGAACCCTCCAGCTATCGCCGCATCGATTCCCGCAAACGCGTCTTCGACCACGATGCATTCGCTTGGGTCTAGACAAATCCGCTTGGACGCGACAAGGAATACCTCAGGGTTGGGCTTGCTATGGGTGATGTCAGTGCCGTCTGCAATTGCATCAAACGCATTAAGAAGCCCCACTTGAGTCAAGATGAGTTTGGTGTTCTTACTCGAACTTCCAATCGCGATTTTGAAGCCTTTTTGATGTAATGCCTCAAGCGTATTCCTAACTTCCTCGGTCACGTCTTTGGGTGTCAAGCCTTTAAGTGACTCACGGTAAGCCTCGTTTTTCTCCTCGGCAAAACGCTTCTTATCCTCCTCGGAGAAATCGTAGCCTTCGAGCACAATCTCGAGGCTTGCCATACGACTTACTCCGCGAAGGCGGTTGTTCTTTTCCCTATCGAAAGGAACCCCTAGCCTATCGGCAAGGGCCTTCCAGGCTTTGTAATGGAAGTCATCCGTGGATAGGATCACCCCATCCAAATCGAAAATGATGCCTTTGATCATTGTTCACTCCTTGAAATATTCGCGCAGCAAGAATGAAGGCGTGCAGCTCCATGCGTGGCAATAGCTAAGCACCGCTTTCCCTCCATATGGGCTTTCATTTGGATTTGATGGATTGAATAGCTCATAGAAAGTATCCGCCCCATCGTTAGCCATTGCGCCCCAATAGCCATCCATCGTTTGGCGGGCCTCTTCGACTAAGCCGCTTTCGATTAGGGCAAGCACATAATGGTGGTACATATAAGGCGTCACGATTTCCACGGCGCCCAATTCCTTTAGACGAAGCAATATCTCTCTGTTCTTCTTCTTGTCGAATACCTTGGCTAAGACCATCCAAACATTGGAGGCATAGGAGATTTGCTTTGACGCGCCTGAAACGAATACGCCGGCTGCTTCATCGTAAAAATAGTTAACCCCTGCTTCGATTTTGGCTTTTAGTTCAGCTTCATAGCTCTCGCTTTTGAGGCCTAGTTCCTGCCGCAAAGCGATGAGTTGCCGCAAAGCATAGATATAGACCGCCTGGGCCCCGCATTGCTTATTCAATGCAAGATTCCAATCCAAGAAGCACCAGCCTAGGACATCGCTATCCTCGATCACGTCATCCTTGAATCGCTTCGCGGCAAGCTTGATCTGCTGTTCAGCTGTAGGAAGGAGCTCTTCAAGCGTTTTCCTGTCTTTGGTATGGAAATAATAATCATGTAGGACCGACACAAAGAAAAGCGAATAGTCGAACATGTAGGTGTCGTCTGCAACGACTTTGGGTTTTGTGAAAACGCATGCGCTCACGGTGCCTTCTCCATTTGCCGTTCCGGCGAATAGATAAAGGCAACGCTTCACTAAATCGTTATTTTGGAATGTGCTGTAATTGGTTAAGGCTTGCAATCTCAAATCGCCTAGCCAAAGCCTGCGGTCCCTTTTCGGGCCATCCTCGAATTCGCTTTGCATGCATTCGCTTAAGGTTCGTAACGCAATCGCATCGATTCGCTTCTCCAGCTCGGAATTCCCGACAGGGGTCACCTCTTTTCCTGCTGAGGTCGATGCAACGACTTCGCAGGAATCGGCGATAACCTGATATTTTCCTGAAGCGGCGAGCGATTCGATCACGACGTAACGAAATGCGTAACGCCTCTCCAAGCGAAGGACCTGAGGCAAGTAATCGACATGAACGATTTCCTCTTGTATCCAGCTTTTGCTGACCCAGCCCTGGTAATTGCTGGTGTCTTCATCTATTTCGGATATATGCTCGCAGAATTTTAAGCGGATCAAAGCCGGGGCATCTGCCGGGGAACCGCGGAAAGAAAGCGATAACGAGAAGTAGCCGGTATAGTGGTTCCCGAAGTCGGCGATTAATGGTTTCCCGGGGGTTAGGTCGGCCGCTAAATCAAGCTTGATCTTCGTCTTATGAAGCGTGGGCAGGAGTTGCTTGGCCGTATTGAGGAATATCTTGTTCATAGTCTCGTATCCCACTTCCCGCAGAAAGCATCCACTGGGCTTTGGCCTTTGAAAGGCGAACGGCCCATGAGCTTATCGATTAAGGAATCCAATATGATGTCCGTGCTCCCATAGGTATTGATATAGGTCTTCACCCTAGGAACATCCAAGAGATGGTATGGGTTTTCAAGGGAAACGAAGATCGTGGGGACGCTTTCAACATAGATCGGTACATTCGCGCCCATCGGCTGGGCCCATTCGATTCGAACAATGGTCTGATTGCTCTTCGTCGCCATATTCGCGGAATAGATAATGAGGTCGTAATTGTTCTTGACCTCTTCGCTAGAAGCCATCATCCCCTCGAATCCGGGCTTAGGCTTGAATTCGGTTACGTCGAACCCCTGCTTACGGAGTTTCTCCATGAAGCGATGGTTCGCGGACAAATCGACCCCGCTTCCCATCTGTCCCTCTCCGGAATCGATCGGATAGAAGAGGACGCGATGGTATTTCTCAGCCGAAATCGGAAGCACGTCCTGCTTGTTTTTCACCAAAGTGATGGATTCGTCCGCCACTAAGGAAGCTAGCTTTTTGTGCTCCTCGCAGCCAATTAAGCTTTCCATCGTCTCACGGTTAGGAATCATGCGGTCCTTATGCAGGCCTAACGATGCTTTGAGGGCCAAAATCCTCGTAACGGCCTCATCGAGCCTTTTGGGTGTGATAATGCCCTCCTCATAGCCCGCCTTCATGTAGGCGAAATCCTCTTCGAGGTTTTTGGTGAATAGGAACATATCGCATCCGCAGGCAATCGCCTGTGGCACTGCTTTCCTTCTTTCCATGGCGATGTTCATGCCTGCCATGGTGGTCGCGTCAGTGATGACAAGACCCTCGAATCCTAGGTGCTCTCTTAATAGGCCAGTGATGATTTCCTTCGACAACGTGGCCGGGAGAATATTCTCGTTCTTCAGGCTTGGATTGATCTTCTTGCTCCAAGCAGGCTGCATGATATGGCCAACCATGATGGTTTTGGTTCCCGCTTCAATGCATTCGCGATAGATCCTGCCATAGGTCTTATCCCATTCCTCAGCGGAGAGGCTATTGATGGAAGTAACTAAGTGCTGATCCCTTTCGTCCACCCCATCGCCAGGGAAATGCTTCGCCGTGGCCGCTAAGCCTTCTTCTTGGACCGCCTTGATGTAGGCTGAGGCGAAGGAAGCGACTAACTCAGGATCCCCTCCGAAAGTACGCGTATTGGTAATGGGGTTACGGAAGTTCATATCGATGTCGGCAATCGGGGCAAACGACCAATTCACGCCTGCTGCCCTACCCTCTTTTCCGCAAATCCGGCCAAGGGTTGTCGCATATTCGACGTTTTTGGTAGCGGCGATTGCCATCTCGCAGCCGACTTTGCTGCCCGAGGTGGAAACGCCATTTCCACCAGCTTCAAGGTTAGCGCTAATTAGCATTGGCACCTTGCTACGAGTCTGAACGTAACTGACCGTCTTCTCAATCTCCTCGTTCGGCATGACCCTGCACATAATCCCGCCGACCTTAAGCCCTTCCGAAAGATAGGAGAGATAGCCTTCTTCGCTGGAATAGGCGATGAGGCAGAATAACTGGGCGATCTTCTCGTCGATGGTTAACGAAGCCAGGGTATTGTTGACCCAGGCAATGGCCTCATCATCAAGGCAAAACGGCTTATTCCTGAGTTTGTCCATTGCTTTGCTCCTTTTTGGCCGCTTCTTTCCGCTCTGCGATGTGGCGGCGGACCGTCTTGATGAAGGTTCCGTTCACTAATGACCTGCAGGTCTCTTCGTTATTAAGGAAGATCAGGAAGAGGACTAGCAAGGCGGCGATCACGATCGATTGGACCGAGGCCATGATGGTGTTATCGCTATAAAGAGAGAACATCGAGGAGATAAGGCTCATGCAGATCGCGGCGATAAGATAGCCGATCTTGTCATTGGAGTAGCGCCCGATGAACCCGCCGATGAACATGGGCAAGAAGGCGCTGAACATGATTCCGATTGACCCGAAATTGAGGACGGAAGTGGAGATGTAATTGCCAGGCAAGGCCTGAAGGAATCCGACCACGCCCATAAGCGCGCCGCAGATGCCATAGCAGATGATGGCGTTAGGGACTTCGCGGATTCCGGTATTGACGGAGATGCGCTGCCCAGCGCGAAGCGAGCGGTAGCTATATCCGAATTTGCTGCGGTCGAAGACGATGTAGATGACTAGGAGCACCACCAAGACGATGATCAGGTGAATCCACCAATTGGTGCGGAAGAAAGTCATGGAGGCGTTATCGATTTCGGCTTTGACGTTGGAACCGCCTGTGATCGCAAAGGTGATGCCTTCATAGATCAAGGTAACCCCTAAGGAAGTGATGATTGGGGGAAGGCGGAGCAAAACGTAAAGCCCGCCGGAAGCTAGGCCAAGGATCGCTCCGAATAGAAGCGAGAGGAATAGCGTCATAGTGCCGCTTCCAGTAGCGCCAGATAGCATTGCGTAGGTAGCTTTTGCCGCTAAAACGGATGAAAGGGTGGCGATGGAGCCGAGGGAGAAATCAAAGCGCCCGCTGCCGAGGTTGATCGACAAGGC
>CACYCS010000035.1 GCA_902773005.1 uncultured Erysipelotrichaceae bacterium | reverse complement strand
TACAATAACGTCATCTATCTGCGACTAGACAAAGGAGACGAAGTTCTTTCGTCGATCCTTGGCGTTTGCAAAAAGGAAGGGGTACGTAGCTGCGTTTTCTCAGGAATTGGAGGATGCGACTACGCCAAAATCGGCACGTTCGTGATCGAAAAGGGAACCTACAATAACTTTGAAAAAGAAGGCATGCTTGAGCTAGTTAGCCTTAATGGCGACATCAAAGAAACCGACCAAGGTCCTCAAATTCACGCACACGCCTGCCTTTCTTTTGAGGAAGACGGCCAAAATAAGCTCATCGGAGGACATCTGCTTGCCCTTCGTGTCCTGATCACCGCAGAAATCGAAATCCGTCCCGTCCTGGGTGGCGTCATCAAGGCGAAGCCCGGACAAATTCAGGGGACACAGGTGTGGGATTTCGAATAATCCCAACGTATATCTGTTTCATTTTGACCAACGTGCTTAGCTGTTTTTGGCACCACCGTTCGCTAAGGCCGCAATAATGGGATTCAGCCGATACGCTTTGTGGTGTAAAACGCGCCGATTACGAGTAGAATCAAAGGCGAAGTAATTATTCGATGAATAAATTACTTAGTGCACAATGATGAAAACTCTTTTACTAACCCTAACTCTTTTGCCCTCCATGCTAGGCGCTGCCGCTAGCGGTTCTGGCTCAACTCAGCCCTTTATGAGCGACAAGACGGAGATTTCCGTCGATCTAGATGTATCCGGCGCAGAGGCGCTATGCCAAACCGATGATGGGTATATTTGGATTGCCCAGTATTCGGGCCTTACTAGATACGATTCTAGGGAATACGTGGCCTATAAGAGCTTCGGGGAAAACGGAAAAGAGTATTCGATCATCAACGTTAAAGCCCTTGCCTCCAAAGGCAACACCCTCTATATCGCCACTTCCGAGAACGTTTTCGTCTATAGCGAGTACAAATTCTCGCATATCGACATCGAACCAGGCGTCGTGAAGGATATCGCCCTCGACGAAAAGAACGACCTACTCTACGTTTCTTACGCCGATAAGGGCGGCACGATTTATGACATCAACAAGAAATCATACGAAAAGATCCCCGGCACGGAAAACTCGAACGTGAACGATATCGCCCTCGACGTTGCCCGCAACACCTACTACTACCAAACAGACAAAGGCGTCTATGACAAAGACGGCAACGAGATTTACCAATACGAAAGAATTTACGAGCTCTATTCTTTTGGCGACATCCTCTATATCGGCCAAGACGACGGAGTCATTCTTCGCTACAACATGGCCGAGAAATCCTTCTTGAGCCAGATCGATGTCAAGAAGCAGGTGAACAGAATCCTCCACTCCCCGACCGAGGATATGCTTTACGTTGCTTGCGATACCGGCGGCCTCCACTGCGTCGATCTTTCTTTTGATGAGCCCCTGGTTTCTGTGGCGAATGGCTTAAAAAATAACAGCCAATTGGTTGACCTCATGTTCGACTATGAGGGCAACTTGTGGATCGCCTCCCACTATAGCGGCGCTTCAAGCGTCTCGATCATCGCGAAAAACGCGCTCGTCCAACTCCTTTATGGCGACGCGATTTGGGAAGACGAAACGCTTCCCGACACGGCGCGAAACATCTACGCTGTCGAACGCTATGGCGACATCCTCTATATCGTTAGCGGCCTGCGCATCTACCCCTACGACTTAACCAAAGGCGCGATTCTATCCGACAACCCATTGATGGATGCCATCGAACAGTATTGCACCGATAATGGCGTGAGTGAGAACATCACCATCAGGGACGTGGAAATATTTAACGGCAAACTCTATTTTGCCGCCAACGGCATCGGCCTCATCGAATTCGACCCCTCAAGCGAGACCACCGTGTTCTATAACCAGGCCTATATCGCCTCCCATGTGAAGAAAACGGTCAATGACCCTGATCTGGCTGCCGTCACCTCCATGAGGGCGCTCCGCGCTTACGACGGCTACCTCGGCATCGCCTACGCTAGAGGCGTCATAAGATTCGATGGAACCGATTTCTCGGTCATGTTTACCGGACGCACAAGCGTCCTATATCTCAGCAAAACCAATGACGGGAAGATGGTTTACTGTGTCTCCCAAGGCATCTTCGTCGTCGATGACGACTTCTCTAAAACCACGGAAATCCCCACTGACGTCGACGCAAGCGGCAATAGGCTGAAATTCTTGATCGATGGCGATTCCATATACTTCACCTTGAATAGCAGGCTCTTCCGTTTGAAGGAAGTCGATGGGAAATACGTTTCCTCCGAGGTTGTCGTCCCCCACGTCAAAGGGTCTCTAGTTGAACTCTCCAAAATCGAATACGTTGATAAAGCTGGCCAAATCAAACACAAATACGTCATCGCCAGCCAGACCCAGATTTTCATCACGGATAGCCTAGACGTCGATCAAATCGTCGATTTTGAATTCTACGATTCGACCAACGGGCTTCCGACGATCAGTTCCAACACTTCGGGCTATTACGACCCCGAAAGCCAAAAGTATTATTTCCAATCCGCCCAAGGGGTATTCGTGTATGACTTCAACGAGAATATGGATAACGTCACCCCGGTTAAGGTTGCCGTCTCTTCCGTTGAGCTAGATGGCGAAAGCTTCTATGGCAACACCATCAACATCGCCAAAGACGTCTACCGTATCACCATCGATATCTCGGTCCTTGGCTTCAGGCCAAGCAAAGGCCATCAAGTCTATTACAAGATGGACGGGGTCGATAATGATTACCACATGATTTCCGGCGAAGAAAGAAATATCAACTACACGAACCTCCCCGGCGGCGAATACACCTTCCGCGCCTATGCCATCGACGAATATGGTCAAAAGTCCAATCAAATCGAAATCCGCCTCATCAAGGAGATGAAGATCTATGAGACCGCTTGGTTCTGGGTCCTTATCGGCCTCTTGGCCTTGTCCGTGGTCGTCGGAGGCACGTTCTTCATCATCCGACTGAAGACCAGCCAAGCCCTTAAGAAGCAACTCGAATATAAAAACATCACGGTTGAATCGATTCAGGCTATCGCCCGCACGATCGACGCGAAGGACGAATACACGAACGGCCATTCCACCCGCGTCGGCTATTATTCCAAGCTTATCGCCGAAAACCTCGGTATGAGCCAAGACGAAATTGATAACATCTATTACATCGCCCTTCTCCATGACATCGGCAAAATCGCAATCCCGGACAAAATCTTGAATAAACCCGGCAAATTGACCGATGAAGAATTCGCCGTCATGAAGAGCCACACCACTCGCGGTGCGAAGATCCTTCAGGGCATCTCCACGATCCCTCACATCGTCGAAGGCGCAAAATCCCACCATGAGAAATACGATGGAACCGGCTACCCCGATGGATTAAAAGGCGAAGATATTCCCTTTGTCGCTCGCATCATCTGCTGCGCGGACTGCTTCGACGCCATGGCTTCGAAGAGGGTCTATAAGCCATCCTTCTCCCTCGATACCATCGTCAGTGAATTCAAGCGCTGCGCAGGAACGCAGTTCGATCCCAAAATCGCCAAAGTCGTCGTTGAGATGATCGAAAGTGGAAAGCTTAAGCCAATCCAAGTCGATAACACCTACCTAGGCGAAGACGGCAAAACCCACCGCATTACAGGCGACAAAAACCCCGAAAAAGAATAAGGGGTTCGTCCAATTGGCCTTCAAGGATATCCCTGAGGGCCTTTTTGATGCCCAGCCTAATCTTCCTTCCGCCCTTCCACTAGCCACAGGGCTTGTAGACGCAGGCTGTTTGCCGCTAGATGGTGCTTAGCCTAATCTTCCTTCCGCCACCCGCTTGGTTGTCGGCTGTGGTGTGGCTCGGTGGCTG
>CACYCS010000034.1 GCA_902773005.1 uncultured Erysipelotrichaceae bacterium | reverse complement strand
AACGCGCGCATCACTTGTTTTATAGGTGGTCTTTTTTAATTGCTTTCATTGCCTTTAAGACCATTGATAAAACAATTCATCCCTGCGAAAGATTTGCATAGTGCTCCAAAGAAAACCTTCGGAAATTCGTTCGGTAATCGTACGGTGGTTTCGACCGTAATGCAAGAAAACGCCGAACTAGTCGACGTTTTTTTGGGAACAATAGAGCACGATGCGGGGAGTTCCAAGCGCACTTTATTTCTCTAGATTTAATCGAAAGAATTCGATTTATTAACCGGATTATATAGAAACCCCTAACTATGTTAGAGTCCCATGGTAAAATAAAAGTCCAAATCACCCCGACAAAACCCTTCTTCAGGAGTTATACATTGATTTAATCGACGCATTAAATGGAGGAAATAAATAATGACATCACGCGAATTCAACTCACTGCTTCTCAAACGCTTCCCTGAGATCAAGGAAGATTTCGAAAACTACGTCAACTGGCAGGACGGCATCGACACCGGGTCCTTCCTTGTCGTCGAAGACGTATTCAACAAGCTGCTTTGGCGTTCAGTCGAGAACGGGGATACCGAACTGACCAAACGGGTTTTCAGCTTCGCGGAAGCCATCCTGAATCAGGCCGACGAATACGCTTGTAACGTCATCGTAGTTGGGCTTCTCGAAGCCATCAAAGGCGATAAAAGGTCCCCCCAAATCGTCCCTTATCTCCTTCCTCGATCGAAAAAAGAATATGATTCCATCGCGCTCTAGACGCGGGCTCTTAAAAGTCACATTTCATGTAAGGAGTTACAACAACGGAAAAAGAAACAGTATTGATCTTGCTCGACTACTACTTCGGCCCAATCCAGTTTGACTGGACCGACGAGGAAGGAAGGCAGATCACCAGAATCCCCGTCATCGATTCAGACGAGGAGACCCAACGCCTGAACAAGGAGGCAAACGCCCTTTGGCTGACGCTATTCGCCCCCGCGGAATACACAGAGGACAACCCTAGCGGGTTCGTGTTTGACAGCGAACGCGAGAAGCAAATCGCCCCCGAGTTGCTCTCCATAATCGAGAAACTCATCGCCAGGCTCGAGCAAATCAACGACGGGACCTACGTCGTCGAGGATAGGGAGACGCCTAGGCTCAAAGCCTTGATTGAGTCAGAATAGCTCGGAGCTAAAAAATACGCCAGGCCCATACGTCGGACCAGGCGTTTTTGTTAACTAGGAGATATCCACTTTGGCTATATCGTGTACTAATTGCTGTGTATTCAAGCGTTGGAGCAGAATATAGACAATGTCGCATGCTTGTTTTCTTGCTTTATTTCGCGATTCATATCGTGCGCCAGACCCTTGGAGCACGATGCGAGAAGATAGCCCAAATCACTCGGAGCAAATGCCACAAATCACTCGGAGATATGTTGTTTTTAGCAATGGAATAACCATTTCTTCGAATCGATGGCGGGAAGAGATTTGGCCGTATATGCGTCGGTGTTAGGCGGCTCCCTTTCCTATTACCGCGACCGTTATGGGTTGGAATGCGATTTCGTCGCACATCTACCCGATGGCCGTTACGGGCTATTCGAATGCAAAACCGGAAGTAAGCACATCGAGGAAGGCACGGCGCATCTCAACGAACTGCTGAGGTTTATTAAAGAACGTAGGGCGAAGGAGAACAGCGTCGTCCTTGAGACCTATTCCCATCTAGTCCCCGACGAAAAAGACCAGATCGCAAACTTCCTCGACGAAACATACGACGATTGATGTTGAAGGCTCTAAGCCATTTGGCAGCGGGCCTTTTCATCAATGAAAAAGCCCCTGACATCGATAAATCGGGGGCTTAGTGTTTCGCGGCGAACAAGGCAATCACTTCGCGGATTTATCCAAAAGGGAATTGAATTCCTCTTCGGAGAGCGAAGCCACAAACCGAATGGTTGCGGAATAATACTCGTCCAATTGCGCAAAATAAAGCTTGGCGATTTGGTAAACGGAAAGATTCTCGTAATCCACTTTCGATAGGAATTCCAAGAAATCCTCATAGATCGCAGGATCGCCACTTGCTTCGCCGGCCCATATATGGGGGTTGGCGTCGGAAAGATAATCAACAAACTCCTCTGCGCGTTCCGGGTGGTCGTCGCAATAGCTGTCGAGAGCAGCGTAGATGGATGTGAAGATAGAATATTGTTTGCTCATTTTTTGCCCTTTCTGTCGAACAACTGATCATCGGGACGAGGGGGCTCGTCTGGGTAATAGGCCGCGATCAAATCGAGGTCCTCATCGTTATCGAAGGCGAAAGGGATGATTTGCGAGGCCTTTACGTCAACGCTAAGCAAATAATCTCGGAAGAGACGAAACAAAAGAAAGGACTTGCCGCACCTACGGATTCCGGTCACGACCTTGATCAAGCCGTCGTTTCGCCTAGCAATGAGATCGTTGACGTAACGTTCGCGATGAATGACATAAGCGATTTTCCTCCAAATGGATATTTTTCGCTGATGTTTATATCTTAGTTGGTCCGAAAAAGAAAGGCATGCGACCATCGATGGTCGAACGCACAGACTTTTCGGGACAGCCGCGTCGCCACTCGAGAGTCCGAATGCTTCCATGTAGTTTTCCTGTTTCGGCGTCATTGCCGACTATATAACCCTTATCGGATATGCGAACACATTGGGCGCCAAGCGATAAGGCTCGTCGCAGAGACAGAGGATGCATGATCCGCCAAAGTCATAATTGGTGCTCTCGATTTTCGAAAACCCCTTGATGGACTTAGAATCATATTT
>CACYCS010000033.1 GCA_902773005.1 uncultured Erysipelotrichaceae bacterium | reverse complement strand
TTAAGTTATTGTACTAGTATCCAATAACTTTATAGGAGTTCAAGAACATGAAACATGTAATCGAAATCAATCACCTGACAAAAAACTATGGCCAGGGACGTGGCGTCTTCGACGTCAACTTCTATGTCAATGAAGGCGAGGTATTCGGCTTCTTAGGTCCGAACGGCGCTGGCAAATCAACCACCATCCGCCACTTAATGGGCTTCTCGATTCCCGATTCTGGCGAAACGCTCATCAATGGTGTCTCCTCACTCAAGGAACGCGACATCATCATGCAAGGCGTGAGTTATATCCCGGGCGAAGTCGCCCTTCCCTTAGAACTCACGGGAAAAGAAGTCATCGAGGAACAGAAGAAACTCAAGAATGTCACCGATGACACGATGCTCAACTGGCTCATCCAAGAGTTTGAGTTGGACCCATCTCTCCGCTGCAAAAGCATGTCGCTTGGCATGAAGCGAAAAATGGCGATCGTCTGCGCCTTCATGAACGACCCAGATCTCATCATCATGGACGAGCCTTCCAGTGGCCTTGACCCCGAGATGCAAGCCAAGTTCGTCGAACTCATCAAGTTAGAGAAAAGGCGCGGAAAAACCATCCTCCTCTCCTCCCACATCTTCTCGGAGGTCGACGCCGTCTGCGACCGCATCGCCGTCATCAAGGACGGCAAAATCGTTTCCCTCTTCGTGGCAGATGAGCTCAAACACAAAGCAGAAAAGCGATATAGAGTCCTCTATAAAACGCCTGCTTATGCAGAAGAGGCGAAAAAAGCGATCCTCGCGAAAGGCTTCGATGCTAGAAACAGTTCTTCGAATCCATCTCTCCTCCACTGCACCTGCAACGAAGATAAGTTAGCCTCCTTCTTCGGCGTCATTCCACACGACGGCCTCGTCGACCTAAGCGAAAAGAAAGAGACCTTAGAGGACTACTTCATGAGCTTCTACAAAGAAGACCTCACCTATGGAGGTGTCAGCAAATGAATGACGAAAAAGTAATCACGATTGAGAACGTAACGAAGAACTACGGCCAAGGCCGTGGCAACTTCGACATTAATATCGACCTACATAGAGGCGAAACCATCGGTATCGTCGGCGAGAACGGGGCAGGAAAAACCACGTTGCTCCGTCAGATTATGGGGTTCCTTAGAAGCGACTCCGGCAACATCGAAATCTATGGCCGCAACGCCTGGAACGATGCCGCGGATGCGAAGCAGTTCATCGGTTACATCCCTGGCGAAATCAACTTCCCAGACGTACCGACCGGCATCGACTTCCTTCATCAATATGGGGCGTCGCTTGGTATGAAGTCAGAGGACTTCGCCTATGCCGACGAAATCATCAAGCGCATGCAGCTAGACATTCGCGCTTACCCACGCCGCATGTCCAAAGGCATGAAGCAAAAGACATCCATCGTCGCGGCCTTCATGTTGAAGTCGCCAATCCTTTTGCTCGACGAGCCATCTACGGGCCTTGACCCGCTGATGCGAGAGGAGCTCCTCGAACTCATCTTGGAGCAAAAGAAACGAGGAGCCTCCATCATCGTCACCAGCAATGCGATTGAAGAGCTCGAAAGGGTATGCGATACCGTCCTCCTTATGAGCCATGGACAAATCTTAGATACGGCCAACATGGAAGAAATCAAAAATCGCCCTTACCGAGATTACAAAGTCGAGTTCTTGGACGAAAACGAATATGAAGCCTTCACCAAGAAACACACCAACATCATCAGGATCCAGCCGCAATATCACCAAGCGACCATCCGCGTCCATAAAGACAACATTCCCGCGCTCCTCGATGAACTCAGCAATAAGAAGTTCAAGTTCATGACGGAAGTGCCATATACCCTCGCCACCTATTTCACGGAAAACCGTAAAGCAAAGGAGATCAACCAACATGCCGAATAAAGAAATCAAAAAGACAACCGCTACCAAAAAGGCTACGGAAAAGAAAGTCGCCAAAAAGAAAAGCACCATCGCGATGCCAAAAGAAGAAGTAAAGGTCGTGGAGTCGGCCAAGAAAAAGGCTGCTACCAAAAAGAAAGTAGCAACCCCCCTCGCCGCTTCTGTCAAAAAAGCTCCTGCGAAAAAGGTCGCCCCAGAAGTCAAAGAAGAACCGAAGAAAGAGGAGGCTCCACTCATTGTCCCTGAGGAGGTCCTCACCATGGAAAGCAAAGAGGCCAAGCCTCTGGTCATGCCAGAGTCCGTCAAGAAAGCGGAAAAGAAGAAAAAGAAACATTCTCCCCTCTTTTCCTGGGCGCTCTTCAAGGAATCCCTCAAATCAAGAAAGAGAAGCTTGATCATCGCTTCGGCCGGTAATGTCGCCATCATGGTCATCTTGATTGGTATTCTTTCCACCCTAAACGTCAATTCCACCGCAAACGCCTTAAGAAACCTCTTCAACAACGCAGATACCGAAACCACCATCAAGAGTGGCGCCATCTCCTACTACAGCGCCTTCAAAGGTTTCGCCGATGCGGATACCCAGTTCAGCGCGAACGAAGAGAAACTCCAAGCCGTTGTCGGTCAAGCGATTGACCATGTCAATGACGCGACGCTTAACAGCCAGATTAATACCCTTAGCCTCCTATATAACGTCACCTACCGCTTAACCAATGGCGATGACGCCACCAAAGCGCAGACCGCGAAAAACGCGATTATTACCGCAGCCAAAGCGGACTTAAATGGCGATACCTCCAAATCCGAAGAGGAGAAAGAAATCGCGATCGCTGTCCTCGACGCCTTCTATGATGTCTATGGTCAGAACAAAGCTAGTGGCACCGAAGAAAGCAACGCTGTCGTTTTAAAGAAAGCCATTCCGACCGGCATGTCCAAAGGACTTGCCTCTCTTTACACCTTAGACGAAAAGGAAGAGGCGGATGTCCTCGCTTCCTTCCAGAACGCTTTCACCAAGGCGTTCGGAGAAGGCACAACCGCCCCAACCGATGAGGTCAAAGCCCAGGCCGAAATCGAAACTGCCTTCACCCTCATCAAGCTTCTTTCTCAGAACGACGAGAATAGCGCTGCCTTCGTCGCGATGACCGTGGACGCTCTCCAAAAGGTCTACACAACCAACGTCAAAGATGACGAAGAAGCCTCCAAAACCGCCTACATTGTCGACCATACGCTTCACGACAAAACCCTTGCCAATACCGCCGTCACCTACGCGATGGAGACGGTGAGCGAACTTGCTTACTATCAGTTCCTCCCATCCTTCACCGTCGAATATAAGACCAGCGATCTAGGCTACCCAATCACCTATGTCGCAACGGGCGAATATGGCGAGGATGGCGAGGCCATCTACACCGCCAAGGAAATCAAAGTCTATAACCCAGACGTCTACGTCAAAGTCGACGCCAAGATGGGTACCGACGCCAATATGGCGCAAAAGATGCATAAGGACGTCTTGACCGGCGAAGACTATGACGAAGAAACGGTCTCCAAAGCCAAAGAAGAAGCCGCGGATGCCGTCAAAGTCATCGAAAAAGAACTACATTCCTTCGCGGATGAGTTCATCGCTCGTGACGAAAACAATCAAAACACCTACTACGATGGCAGCAATGTCCTCAGCGCCGCCATTGAAGAAAAGGCTGTCGACCTCGTAAGCAAAGCGGCCGAACAGCAGGTCGTCGATTCCTATAACGAATCCCATAAGAGACAGATCGTCTCCGCTTACGATATCTCCGGTAAAGATGAATCGATGTCGGGCAAGGAGATGATGGATACCGTCAGAGCCTACGCCTATAGCGGCATCGCCTCCTATAACTCCTACCTCGCCTCCGCGGCCTCTAGTCACCCAGACTACACCCTCATCCAGCAAGAGATGATTGCCATCACAAAAGGTGGACTCGGCATCATCGACCAGCTCCCAACCTTAGTTGGCGACTCCCTTAGCGAAATGGGCAACATGAATACCTATGGCATCATCGTTGGCTCCGTCGGCTTCGGCATTGCCTGCCTCCTCATCCCAATGGTTTATACCATTCTCACCGCGACCGACCTCGTTGCCTCTAAGGTCGAATCCGGTTCGCTTGCCTTCACCCTCTCCACGCCTACCCCACGCAAGTCCTTCATCTTCACCGAAATGACCTACCTCTTATTCACGGAGTTTGTGATGGGTGCGAGCTTGCTTCTCGCTGCCATTTTGACTCAGGTAATCGGTATTGCCTGCGGCTCTGCTGACTTAGCGGATTCGCTCCCAATCAAGGATATTTGCTACTACGCCCTCGGTAATTTCTTAATCACCATCGCGATCAGCGGCATCAATTTCCTTACTTCTTCTTGGGCCAACAAGACCAACAATTCCATCGGCGTTGGCGGAGGCATCACCATCTTCTTCTTCATCTGCGCGATTCTTGGCTTATTCGGCACCGAAGCCATCCCAGCCACCGTTCGCATCTCCGGCATGTCCTTCTTCAACTACATCACCGTCACCTCTTGCTTCGATGCGGTCTCGGTCATGCACGGCGATATGACCACCTATTGGTGGAAGATCTTAATCACCCTTGGCATTGCCTTAGCCACCTATGCGGTCGGCTTCTACAAATTCACCAAGAAAGACCTCCCACTCTAATTCAAAAATTTCCATATACACATCGGGGCGATAGCGTCGACTACCGCTCCTTTTCTTTATCCTTTTTTCTATAGCAAGCGCATACATGAAAGTGAAAGTCCTTTCATTTTCTTGTTGACATAACATTGCTAGTGGAGCAATTTTTTTGATAGTAATACCATCAATATGGATTTAAAGATTTAACCTAGCGTGAGGGCCTGATCCAACGCTATACCGAAATTCCAATGCCGATTTCGCTGCAAAAATACGAAATATAGACTCTTTTTGTTGGTTTGAGTTTAAACCTCGTGTCCCTCCAGTTTTTTATGGGGTTTTTATGTAGCCTGTTATTAGTGTGCTTTTGATTTATTAACTCTATTAAATATAGCAAATAATGCTTAAGAATAAGAAAAGACACATACATTTTGTACGTGTCTCGACAATCGGAGATGGCGGAGGAATAGGGATTCGAACCCTAGCGCCCTGTTAAAAGCCTACGAGCTTTCCAAGCCCGCCCCTTCGACCGCTTGGGTATTCCTCCGCTTTTTTGCCTTGCGGCAACGAAGATTATAGTGAAACTCGAAACGAATGGCAATCGCGAATTGACGCGCGCGTATGTATAATTGATAAAGTCTATGAAAGAAATCGTCATCACAAAAGCCAATGACGGCCAAAAAGCCGAGAAGTTCGTCCGCAAATACCTCTCGATGGCGCCGCTTGGCTTCATTTACAAAGCTTTCCGAAAAAAAGACATCAAGGTCAACGGCCATTGGGTAACCAAAGAAGCGGTGCTCCATGAAGGAGATACGCTTAGGATTTACGTGACCGACCAGCAGCTAGAGGATTTTCAAAAGCCTCGTCCGGCTGAGAAAAAGCCATTCCCTTATCCGATTGTCTACGAAGATGAATCGGTGCTCATCGTCGATAAACCAAAGGGCCTACTCGTCTATGGCGATAAAACCGGCGTCAGAGAAACGCTAGGGAATGCGGTGCTTGATTACCTTTACCTCAAAGGGGAATATGAGCCTGCTACCTCTTCCTTTGTTCCTTCTCCTGCTCATAGGCTTGATAGAAATACCTCTGGATTAGTGGTCTATGGCAAGACCGATGCTGCGCTAAAAGCCTTGACCGAGCTATTCAAAGATCGCTCCGAGATCTCCAAATATTACCTGGCCTTGGTGGTAGGGGAGATGGAGCGCGACCGCGGGGAAATCAATAAGCCCCTGCGCAAAGACGCTTTCTCTGGGCGCGTATCGGTTTGCCCAATCGAAAAAGGCGGCAAGACCGCGCTTACCAAATACAAAGTGGTGGAACGCTTCCCCGGGTATACCCTTCTTGAACTCGAGCTTGTGACCGGAAGGACCCACCAGATTCGCGTCCACCTCGCCTCAATCGGCCATCCGATCGTCGGCGATGAAAAATACGGCGACTTCGCCGATTGCCGCAAGGTCAAATCCCTTTGCGGCCTCGATAACCAATTCCTCCACGCATGCAAAATGGAATTTGGTAACGTGGGCGGCGCGCTAAAGAACCTAAAGGGAAAAGGATTTGAGACTCCTTTGCCCGAGAATTTGCGACAAGTCATTGATTTGCTTTGCCCGCCTGCGCGAAAATAACAAATGCAGAAACCCATACAACAATAAGGAGAGATTTTGATGGATTATCAAGCGAATTACGATCGTTGGCTCAATAGCCCGAAGGTCAGCGAAGAGGACAAGAAAGTCCTGCGCGCCATGACCGAAAAACAGAAGCAAGACGCCTTCTTCAAGGATGCCGAATTCGGCACCGGCGGAATGAGGGGAATCCTTGGCCCCGGCACCAATAGGCTCAATTCCTGGACCATCGGGAAAGTGACCGTCGCTTTCGGCGAATTCTTGCTCAAGACCTATCCGAACGCCCGTGAGATGGGCGTCGCGATCAGCCATGACAATCGCCATTGCTCCAGGGAATTCACCCTCCAAGCCGCGGAGATCTTCAACAAGATGGGCATCAAGGCCTACATCTTCGATGCGCTTCGCCCAACCCCTGAGCTCTCCTTCGCGGTCCGCCATTGCGGCGCTTGCGGCGGCATCATGATCACCGCTAGCCATAACCCCAAGGAATATAACGGCTACAAAGTCTATGACCACACCGGCTGCCAGCTCGTCCCCGACGCCATCGCCCCGATGCTGGAGATCCTCAAAGGACTTCCGAACGAGCTCGAAGTGGAAATCCCTCTCTTCGAGAAGAAGGCCGAGACCATCGTCCTCGGACCTGAGGTCGATGACGAATACGTCGCCCTCGTCGAGAAGTGCCAAATCAATCCGGATCTCGATAAGTCCAACTTCAAAGTCATCTATACCCCGCAGCACGGAACTTCTTACGAATCCGCAATGCGCGTGTTCCAGGATTGCGGATATAACATCATCCCAGTCAAGGAACAGTGCGTCCACGATCCGAATTTCGGCGCGACCAAATCCCCGAACCCCGAGGTTGAATCCGCTTGGGAGCTTGCCCTTGAATACGCGAAGCGCGAACACGCTGACCTCGTCGTCATGACTGACCCCGATGGCGACCGCTGCGGACTCGCTTATCTCTCCAGCAAAGGCACCTATGAAAGGCTTACCGGCAACCAATCCGGCGCACTGCTTATCGATTATCTCTTCTCTAGCCGCAAAGCCAGGGGCGAGATGCCAGCGGATCCCGTCATGTATGACACCATCGTCACCTCTTCGCTCGGACGCGAAGTCGCGGCCCATTATGGCGTCAAAACCGAATCCTTCCTCACTGGCTTCAAGTTCATCGGCGAGAGGATCCATCATTATGAGAAGATCGGCCATGGCCCGACGTTCGTCTTCGGATACGAAGAGTCCTATGGCTGCTTGATCCAACCCTTCGTCCGCGACAAAGACGGCGTCCAGGCGATCCTCCTCTATAGCGAGATGGCCCTCTATTATCACAACAAGGGCATCGCTCTCGACAAGGCGATGGAAGACCTCTATGCGAGGTTTGGATACCATTACGCATTCCTCAAAGATGCATATTTCGCTGGCATGGAAGGCGCTTCCACCATGGCTAAGCTCATGAAGGACCTTCACGCGAATCCGCTCAAGGAAATCGCGGGTCTCAAGGTCGCTGCCGTTGAGGATTACCTCAATGACGTCATCACCTTTGCCGATGGCAGCAAGAAAGCCATCGAGGGATTGCCTCCTTCTGACGTATTGAAGTTCGTGTTCGAGGATAAATCGACCCTCTGCATCCGTCCTTCCGGAACCGAGCCGAAGATGAAGTTCTACATCGAAATCATCGGCGAAGGCGAAGAAGCGACCAAAGCAAAAGGCGAAGCGATCTACCGCGACTTCATGAAGATCATTGGCTTAGAGGCCTAATAAATCGATTAGTTCAAGGGCTGCCCCGTTCTCTGAGGCGGCCTTTTTGGTTAGCTTGAATTCGCTACGCAACGTCTTGTCGCTTGCGTTTTGCATCGCGAAAGAGGTTCCTGCTTCGCGAAGCATTTCGATGTCGTTGCTAGAATCGCCAAGGGCAATCACGTCTTCTTTTGCAAAGCCCAAATACTTCATGATGTGACGAAGCGCCGCGCCCTTGTTGGCGCCTTCGCGATATAGCTCGCTATAAGGGACATTTCCCCAATCGCGCCACTTGATTCCGGGGTGGGATTCGCAGATCGCACCTAGCTCTTTGTTATGGCTCCGATCGCATTTCATGAGGCACGTGTATAGCTTTTCGCCTTCTTTCGGAAGCTCGAATAGACGCAATTCAATGCCTTCGCGCGGGAAGAACGAACCGATGTAACCATCGTCGAAGTAATCGTATAGGACGCTTTCCGTCTCGCAGGAAAACGATTGCAAGAAGGATTCGGAAGCGAAGAAAATCTCACGCACGTCCTTGCCAGAAAAGACGAATTCAAGTTTCGGGAATGTGGGGTCGATAGGATGAAAGACGAGCGCTCCGTTAAAGCAAATTACGGGACCCGTGCATCCGATTTCGCGGTAAATCGGCTCCAAGTTGCGGTAGGGGCGGCCGCTAGAAAGAACGACCGTGTGGCCAAGCGAATTGATTTTCCTTAGCGTTTCGATTGTGAAAGCGGATGGCATGTTGCCATCGGTTGCGATCGTGCCGTCGATGTCGACGGCGATGAGCTTCTTATTCGCCATACACGTCGAGTAGGCCCACGGCCTTCTTGACGCGGTTTAGAGTGACATTAGCGATCTTCGACGCACGCTCTGCGCCTTCGCGCAAGACGGCGAGGTAGGACTTGTCGTTGATGATCTGCTGGTAGCGCTGCTGGAAGGGTTCGAGCTCAGCGATGACGGCATCGGCGACTTCGCGCTTGAAATCGCCATAGCGGTAGCCAACGAAATGCGCTTCCGCGTCCTCAATCGAGATTTCTTTGATCGAGGCGTAGATGGTGAGAAGGTTGGAGATGCCGGGCTTGTTCTCCTTATCGAATTTGACTTCGCTGCCGAGGTCGGTCACGGCGGACATGATCTTCTTGCGGACCACGTTCATCGGATCTTTGAGGAAAATATCGCCTTTGGGATCGGATTTGCTCATCTTGACGGTTGGGTCGCTTAAGGACATGATGCGCGCTCCGACTTTGTTCACGCGATAGTTCGGCACGACGACCGTATCCTTGCCATAGCGCTTGTTGATGCGGTTAGCCAAATCGCGGGTGATCTCGACGTGCTGGATCTGATCTTCGCCGACGGGGACGATGTCGGCATCGTAAAGCAAGATGTCACAAGCCATGAGGACAGGATAGGCAAATAAGCCAAGTCCAATGGCGGAATCGTTCATTTTTGCGGACTTTTCTTTGAATTGGGTCATGCGGCTCAGCTCACCCATGTAGAGGTAATTCTGCATGATGGCGTTGAGTTCAGCGTGCGCGGAGACGCTCGATTGGACGAAGATCGTCGCCTTTTTGGGATCGAGCCCCGACGCGAGATAGAAGGCCGCGAGGTCGCGGGTATTGTCGTTGATCGCCTTTGGGTCGATCGGCAGGGTCAATGCGTGAAGGTCCGCGATGAAGATGAAGACCTCTCCGCTGTCTTGAAAGTCCTTGAAGTGCTTCAAAGCCCCGATGTAGTTGCCGAGGGTCAGATTCCCAGTCGGCTTGATTCCCGATAAGATACGTTCCATAGTTCTATGCCTCGGGGGTAATTATATTCCGAATGGCGGGCATTGCAATTCGCGCCTGTATCGCACGCTTGGCGCGTGTGGTATAATCGCCTCGTATGATCAAGATCTACACCTCCCCATCATGCTCCTCTTGCCGCAAGGTCAAGAAATGGTTCGACGACAATAAAATCCCGTACGTCGCAAAGAACATTTTCGGACCGACTCTTTCGGCCGAGGACATCAAGGAAGTGATTTCCAAAAGCGAGAACGGCACCGACGACATCATCTCTCGCCGCTCGAAAATCGTGCAGGAGCAGAACATCGATTTCGATTCGATGACCATCTCCGAGCTCATCGCTTTCATCCAGAAGAACCCTTCCATCCTGAAACGCCCGATCATCGTCGATGACCATCGCCTTCAGGTTGGCTATAACGAAGAGGAAATCCGAACCTTCATCCCTCACGCCAGACGCCTTGCCGAGACCTATTGCAACCCGAAGACATGCGCTGGCTATGGGACCTGCGAATTCGCGAAATCCCAATTGAACCGTCAAGAAGATGACGTGGAGTCTCCCGATGATAGCATCTGAGAGAAAAAACGAATACTGCAGGCCGCTTTGGCTTGCCTTTGCTATCCTTTCCGCGTTAATTGTCTGCGCAGCGGGCGCCATTCAGCTCATCGAGCTTAGACAGCTTTGGTACGATATGGGGGCCGTCGGAAAACTAGGGTTTATCCTTAGACTTGTTGGGGCGGTCATGATGCTTGCGGGGGCGCTAGGAGGAATCGTTGGCGCGGCCTCCAAAGAACGTAGCGTCTCATTCCTCTCTAGCTTATTCGTCATCGTCGGAGTGACCATTTACCCGATTTATCAATGGTACTCGATTGCTGCTGGCGTCGATTTCTCCCATCCCTTCTATTTTGATTTTTCTTCCGATGCCGATCGGGTGTTCACGCTCTCCCAGCTCTCTGCCTATGCGGCGGCGGTCGGATTGGTTTTGAATCTTGTTGGCCTATCGAGGCGATTCGCGAAAAAGAAATCGACGCGCCTAATCACCCTTATCGGCATGGTGTTCCTATTTGCATCCGCCGCCTTTATGGCCTCGAACGTATTGATCGGATTCGATCTCGCTTCCTTTGGTGGCGATGTCGTTCTTTTGGTTAAGAGCTTGACTCTGTCCTTAGGGAATCCGCTTGCCCTCGTCCTTGTGGGCATTGGGAACCTCGCCCTATCCCAAGCCCGCGTGGAGAAGAAAAAAGAGGAAGAGCCAAGGCTCAACCTCGATGGGGAAGAGGAAGACAAAGACGTGATCGTCGTTGAGTGAACGCTCAGCGGCTTTTTTCTAACGCCTGCATCGCGCGGCGCGTTTTGCTGGTGCTAGAGAAGGCGACGGGGATCTGATTCTCCTGGAAGAGGCGAGTCATGATGGCTTTCGCGCCTTCGAGGTTATTGTATTCGAATTCGACCTCATAATCGGTCGTGCCCGAATAGACGTTGCGGTCGATCGATAGGAGCCCGCCTTCATATTCGACGTCGATGCGGTCGGTTGTGAGCGATGTGAGAATCTTGAGTGACGCGACATCGAAATCTAGCATCGTAAGGAACCTGGAGGTATCGCCTTTCGGGAATATTCCCTTGGATTTGAAGTCCTCAAACTGGGCTAGCGAGATCGCGACGTTCTTCTCCAATAGGCCTTCGGACAAAGGAGTCTTCAAGGTCAATTCATAACGGTCGCCTTTTTCCCTGATGCGGAGCGCGATTCCGCTTTTCGCGAGCACGCGGTCTTCGGAATCGATGTAATAGTTGGTCTGCATGTAGCGGGGGTATTCGGCGAAGAGTTTAGCCAATTTGCGGTAATCTTCTTGGCTGACGAGTGATTTTGCTTCAATTTCTATTGCGTTGGACATAGTTTGCTGCCTCTTGTGGTATTATACATCCTTGGAAGGCAATCATTATGCGCAATTACGTCATTCTCGATGCAAGTCGGGACTTCAATCAATTCCTCAAGGACTACGGCTGGATCATCGCCGTCGCCGTCGCTACGCTCATCCTCGTCGTGGTGGGCATCTTGCTCCTTATGGGCCGCAAGAAGAAAGGCAAGACGCCTGGTAAACTAAAACCCAAAGACGTTGATGAAACCGCCTATTACGCCGCGCTCGGCGGGGCAGATAACATCATCTCCCACGAGCTTGCCGGCAGCCGCATCAAGCTGAAGCTCAAGGATTACGACGCCCTGGACAAAGAAAAAATCCGCGAGGCAGGCGTCGACGGATTCATCAAGATGTCGGATCAATTGACCTTGGTCATAAAAGGGGATGCGAAGGTCGTCTACGAGAAGCTCTTTGGGCCTAACGCTTAACGTGTTTGGCGATGTCCTCGGTCGGGAGGCCCATGACATTGTCGTAGCTGCCCACGATCTCCTTCACTAGGCCACATTCGTCCTGTATCCCATACGCCCCCGCTTTGTCGAGGGGCTTTTTCGTTTGGATGTAGTCGCGAATCTGCTCGTCGGAGAGTTCGTTGAAAAAGACTTCCGTGGCAACCGTGCGCGTGATTTCCTTTCCTTTTCCGAGGTACGTCCACCCTGAAAGCACGACTTGGCGCTTCCCGGATTCGAGCCGAAGCATCCGAAAGGCATCCTCTTCATCAATAGGTTTTTCGAGGATTTTGCCATCTAGGACGACGATCGTATCGCAGGAAAGAATCTCGTCGTCGGGATAACTCGCGGCGACGGCATAGGCCTTGAGCCTGCTTTCTTCTTTCGCGAGGTCTTCTGACGGAAGTCGGAGCGCTTTCTCGTCGACGTTAGGAACGACGATCTTAAAATCAGGCCAGAGCTTTTTGAGCAGCTCTTTCCTTCTTGGGCTGGCGGATGCAAGGATGAGCATTGGATTATTGGATCATGACGATCGGAACGATCATCGGGGAACGTCCTGTTTTGCGCTCGACGTATTTGGAGACGACGGATTTGACCGTGGATTTGATCTGGGCCGCATCGGCTCTTTTCTTTAGCATCTCCTCGACCGCGTCTTGGGCGTTCATCTGCGAGTGGCGGATGATGTGGGAGGTGCTGCTTGCCGCGGAGAATCCCCTCGCGTAGACAATCGGGGGAACCGTGAGTTTGTTTTTGGCTTGGTCGATCGTAAGCAAAACGGTCATGACCCCATCGTTTTTGAGGACGCCACGATCGTTGATGGTCGACGAGGAAAGCCCGTCGAGGTCATTGCCGTCGATATAGATATCGGCTGCGGGGACGCGACCGCCGCGGGTGATCTTGTGGTTTTCAAGGACGAGGGTGTCGCCATTATCGCAGACAAAGACGTGCTCTGGGGCAAGACCTAGAGACATCGCGATCTCGCCATGAAGCTTCAGCATGCGGTATTCGCCATGGACCGGCATGAAGTTCTTTGGCTGGGTGAGTCGCTGCATGAGGCGGAGCTCCTGACGGCTTGGGTGGCCGGAGGAGTGCAAAGAGAAGGCGAGGGAATTTTGCTTCACGTCCGCACCCATTTTGACGAGTTTGTTGACGAGCCTATCGACGAGGGCGCCGTTGCCAGGAATCGGGTTCGAGGAGAAGACGACGGTATCGCCGGGATAGATGGAGGTGTTGCGGTTATCGCCGCTAACGATGCGAGAAAGCGCGGCAGCGGGCTCGCCTTGGCTGCCAGTGCAGAGGATGCAGACTTCGGAAAGCTTGTAGTTGCGAAGCATCGTCTCTTCGATGACGGAGGAGTCAGGCACTTTAATGTAGCCATATTCCCTTGCGATGCCCATGACGTTTTTCATGGAACGGCCGAGGATGCAGATCTTCCTGCCGTGAGCGACCGCGACTTCGACGACCTGCTGGATACGGTTGATGTTGCTCGAGAAGGTCGAGACGATGATGCGGCCGGGGGCTTTGTCGAAGATTTCCTCGACGCCTGCGCGGACATTTGTTTCGCTAGGGGTGTAGCCCTCGATTTCGGCGTTGGTCGAATCGGCCATCAAAAGGTCGACGCCTTCGCTGCCGTAGCGCGCCAATTTGTCGAGCTCGAATTTCGGGCCGACAGGGGTGAGGTCGATCTTGAAGTCGCCCGATTCGATGATCCTGCCTTGCTTCGTGTCGATGCAGACGCCGAAGGAGTCGGGGATGGAGTGGGTGACGCGGAAGAAAGAGACATCGAAATCCTCGCCGATGTGGATGATGGAATCGGCATCGTATTCGACGATTTTGATGGCGTCCCTGATGCGGGCGTCCTCTAGCTTATGGCGAATCAAAGCCGCCGCGAGGCGCGGGGCGTAAATCACCGGGACATATACCGACCTGACAAGGAAGGGAATGCCTCCGATGTGGTCCTCATGCCCATGGGTGATGAAAAGGGCTTTGATTTTGGACCTGTTGTTTTTTAGATAGGTGTAGTCGGGGATGACGTAATCGACGCCTGGAAGCGTGGCTTCGGGGAAGCGAACACCCGCGTCCACCATGATGATGGACCTCTCAGTTTCGAAGCAGTATGTGTTCTTACCAACTTCCCCCAGACCCCCTAAGGCATAAATAGTGACCGGCGAATCTCTCATCGTGGATCTCCTTTGTTCGAGGTATGGCACCATAAGCATTCGCCTACGGCGTTTCCTGATTGGCCATACTATAACATAAAGTGACAAAAAATTGGGACCAAAAAAGATGAAAGTGCTTTCTTCTGGTCAATGATGATAAAAAGCGCAATCAGATTGCGACTGCGCCTGGTATTTCTTTGTTCGGATTCTTCGGGTCGATGCGATCGTAGAAAAGAATGCCATCGAGATGGTCGATTTCATGCTGAAGGACGATGGCATCGAATCCCCTCGCGGTGATCCGCCTATTCTCGCCGACCAAGGCGTCGTATGCCTCAACCACGATCTTGAAATCGCGATAGGCGCGCCCTGGGTGCTCTTCGTCAACGGAAAGGCAGCCTTCCCCTGAGGCGAGGTAGCATTTCCGCACCGAGTTCACAACGATTTTGGGATTGACGAGCTGGTATTCGATTTTCTCGGAGTTTCCATCTTCGTCGTACACGTCATAGCTGATGACGAGCATTCTTTTGTTCACGCCGATCTGCGGCGCGGCGAGTCCGACGCCCTCGCGGCAGGAGGGGTGCTTTTTGCGATATTCCTCATCTTGGCTGAGGTGAAGGTATTCAAGCATCTCGTCGAGAGTATGCTTGTCCTTTTCGGAAAGCGGCATTTCAACCGGCTTGGATTTTGCCCTGAGCGAGGCGACGTTGTCTTTGACTATTTTTACCATACGAGCGGATTATACCATTATCCGCGCGGATAGGGTAAAATTTGCCTGCCATATGGAAAGCGAAACTCTTCAGGCCCTATTGAAATTGAAATCCGCCCTCGATGAGGACCCTCGCGTTTTGGCGTTGGCCGCCTCGGAAAAGGCACTTGGCGATTCCGAGGAAGCCCGCGCTTTGAAGGCCAAAGTCGATGAGGCGTCAGAAGCGTATTCGTTCAATCTCAACCATTTCGGCGAGGAAAGCGAAGCGACCAAATCTTCGCTCCACGAGCTTTTCCTAGCTAAGAAGGCGCTCGACGAGAATCCCGTGGCGCGCCAATACAATTCTGACTACGCAGCAGTGAGAAAGCTCTATGGCGAAATCGATTCGCGGCTCATTGGTCCCTATCGCGCTTCGAAGAGGTGCAAGGCGTAAACATGCTTAAGATCATCGGCGGAAAATATAGATCCCGCATCATCGAAACTCCGGAAGTCGGCACCGTCCCGACCAAAAACATGGTACGTGGCGCGATGCTTTCTTGCTTAGGGGATGTTTCGGGGCTAGTGGCGCTAGATCTATTTGCCGGTAGCGGCGCTTTGGGGATCGAAGCACTTTCCCGTGGCGCTAGCGATGCCGTCTTCGTTGATGCCGTGCGTAACACATCCCTCATCATAAAGTCGAATTTAGCAAAGCTAGGAGAGAGTCGCGAAGTCCTGAATCTCGATTACCTTGCTGCCCTAAAAAAGCTAAAAGAGGAGGGGCGTGTATTCGATATCGTCTTCCTTGATCCGCCTTATGCGTTGAAGCAGGCCTATCAGGAATCGATCAATATGCTTCTAGAATTGGGCTTGCTATCAGATGACGCCCAAATCATTTTGGAATACGAAGGGGAGATCGAAGTCGATCGAACCCCATTTGCCTTCGCGCGCGAGTATAAATATGGTAAAACGAAGGTGCTGCTACTACGGAGGAACTGATATGAGAATTGGCATTTACCCTGGGTCATTCGATCCGATCACCAACGGGCACATGGATATCCTTAGGCGCGCGGCGTCGTTGTTCGATGAAGTGATATTGCTTCTTGCGGTGAATCCGTCCAAGAAAAGCAATTTCACGATTGAGGAACGCCTTGAAATCATGAAGGAGGCCACCAAGGACATGCCGAATGTCCGCGTCGACTTCACCGATGGGTTCACGGTCGATTACGCAAAGAAAGCCGGCTCTGCCCACATCATCAGAGGCCTTCGCGCGGTTACGGACTTCGAATACGAATTTCAGCTCGCCGCCGCGAACAAGTTCGTGGATCCCGAGGTCGACATGGTATTCCTCATGGCAGGCCAAACGACCTCATTCATCTCCTCAAGCATGATCAATGAGCTTCATAAGAATGGGGCGGATATCTCGCCTCTAGTTCCTCCTGCGGTTCTTAAGGCCTACGAAGGAAAATAAGGATAGGCGATAAGAAAACGGGCCGCGGCCCGTTTTCATTATGGATTGGCTCCGAATTACTTCGCGTAAGAGGAGCTGAAGGGGTTCTGAGTGTCTTTGTCAGTGTGGTTCCACATCTTCATCAGAAGGGACGCTTTCTCGAACTTGTCGCTGCCCGAGACGCCGAAGAGGACTTCGGAAACGCCAGGCCTGCCGAGTTCGAAGGCTTTCTTCGAGAAGTCGACCAAGAAGATGGTCGGGGTCGCGAAGCCGTCGTGATCGCCGTCGGCGAGGTGGGTGTAGTCGCTATCGCCGATGGAAGCGTTGGTCTTGTAGGGGGTTTCATCCTGCAACCTGCCGCCGATTTCGGACCAGAAGCCGTTTTCGTTGAACTTGTCGAGGTAACGGACGAAGGCGTGCTGCTCGGATTCGAGGTCGAAGTCGTCGTCGTTGGAAGAGGTGTCGTCGGTGAAGATGGTGTACATCTTGAACGATCCGCCATCCTTCGGGATGAAGCGGTAGTTCCAGTCTTCCTGAAGCGCTTTGACGGCGGGCTGGATGGTCTCGCAGGTGGAGCAGTCATCGCTCACGTAGAAGACGAAGAACTTCTCGCCGTACTTTTTGGTGACTTCGCTGGCGCTTAGGACGGTCTGGTATTTGTCCCAAGTGTCGACGGCATCCTTTGGAGCATTGTCGAGATTGGAATTCTCCCAGAGAGCCATGGTGAGCTTGTCGGCATCGGACACGATGTCCGCGCCTTTGGTCTCACCTTCGAGTTTGACCTTGTAGCCGGAATAATATGCAGAAGCGGAGCCGATGCCCATGCTCTGGACCCACTCGGTGATGCGAGGGATCGAGAAGATGACGGCGAAGATACCGCCGACGATGAGCAAGGGCTGGACCCAAGCGGTCTCTTTGATCCAACGCCAGATACGCGTGAACAGGCCGCCAATTGCTTTGAGAATAACCATGATTAGCCTCCGAAAAACGCCTGTTTATAACTAAACAGCGGGTAAATAATATCATCATGGGCACGCGTAGGCAATAACGGAGTTCGCACCCATACGCATAGGCGCATAAAGTGCGGTAGGAGACAATCGTCAGCCCAAATAATGGGCAAATTCAACTTGCTTATGCAAAAATGGCTCAGGAGTGCATATAATCTTTCGCATGGTCAAAAAGAAATCATTTTTGAACAAGACTAAAGAGTTCCTCTTAGATCACGAGGCTCTCTACTTCTCAGTCAAATACGGTTGGGCGTTCATCGTCTGCACCGTGTCCGCTCTGATTTTCGCTTTCGGGTATGCTTGCTTCCTCGTTCCGTCGAAGCTTATCGAGGCGGAACCCGACACGTTGCGCTTGATTTCTGGCGGAATTTCCGGCATCTCGCAGAACGTGATCATCGCGATAACGCTGATCCCTGGGAATTTCATCGAAGTGCATAATTGCGAGTCCCTCGTATACGGCATCCTTTATTTCGCGCTGAACCTCCCCTTGATGTTCCTTAGCTGGTTCGGAGTCGGAAAGCGCTTCACGATCTTCACGATCATCAACGTCGCTGAGGTTTCGCTTTTCTCGTTCATCCTCTCCAATTACGCGGAAGGCTTTGTATCCGCGGTCGCGGAATTCTGCTCGGCAAACGGAGGGATGCTCTCTCGCGCCCTATTCGCTGGCGTCTGCACTGGTCTATCTAGCGCGCTTGCTTACAAGATCGATGCCTCGGCTGGCGGAATTGACGTCGTCGCCTATTACATCGGCCTCAAGAAATCGACCATGGTTGGCAAGTACTCCGTGATCATCAATAGCTTCACCATCACGATCTTCGTCATTCTCACCATGACCAAAGTCGGCTGGACCTCGGGTCAGGCGCTTAGCGTTTTCGCGAGCGTCTTCTATGCGATTCTCTATCTCATCATGACAATGCTTGTGGTGGACCTCATCAACCTGAGGAACAAGAAGATGCTCATCGAGACGGTCACTTCCCACGAAGACCTTGGCAGGACCTTGATTGAGATGGTCCCCCATGCGGCGACCCAAATTCAGGCGAAAGGCGTGTATTCCGGGTCCGACAAGTGGATCATTCGAATCGTCATCTCTTCTTATGAAGTCAAGAAGACGGTCAACCTCATCCGCTCGCTCGACGATTCAGCCTTCATAAGCGTGACCGAGCTTAAGCAGGTTTATGGGCGTTTCTTCACTCGCCCCATCAAATAACGACCCCGTGCTTTCATAATAGCCGCATCGGCATATAATCTTTTCGCAATGCTAAGCGTGGAACAGAAAAAGGAAAAGAATCTGCGATTGCTCGCGTCGACGCCCGTCTTTAAGGCGGTCATCGCGCTTTCTTTGCCCACGATGCTCTCGCAGATGATTGGGGTAATCTATAACATCGCCGATACCCTGTTCATTGGAAGACTCAATGACCCCATCGCCGTTGCGGGCGTGACCTTCTCGATGCCGCTTGTCATCATATTCAACGCGGTTGCGAACCTATTTGGCGTTGGCGGCGCGGCTTTCATTTCCCATTGCCTTGGTAGGGGAGATGTTGAACGGGGTAGAAAAGGCAGCGCATTCTCCATTTATTGTTCCTTGGGACTCGCTTTGATCTATACCGCGGTCATTGGAATATTTAGGGATTTGCTCTTCCCTGCGATGGGCGCTAGCGGCGAAGCGCTTGCCTATATGAAGGACTATACCTTCTACACGCTGATCCTTGGGACAGTGCCTGCGATCATGAGTCCCTTGCTCGCTCATTTGGTCCGCTCCGAGGGCGCTTCGCTTCAGGGTTCCATTGGCCTTGCAATGGGCGGCATTTTGAATATTTTGTTGGACCCCTTATTCATTTTCGCTTGCGGAATGGGCGTTGCGGGAGCGGGGTTAGCGACCTTCTTGTCCAATGTCGCCGCCTGCATTTACCTCATTGTTTACATCTTCATTAAAAGGCGTGTTACGACGATCAACGCGATTCCTAGGAATTTCCTTTGCGGCAAAGCAAGCGCGAAGGAAATCATTGTGGCGGGACTTCCCAATGCGGTGGTATCCATCATGGCGTTCTCGTCGAATATCTTGAGCAATTACCTTTTCAGCGCCTATGGAGATCAAGTGGTCGCGGGTTGGGGGATCGCTAAGAAAATCGATCTATTGGCGTTCGCGATCAGCCAAGGGATGACCCAGGGTGCGCTGCCCTTAATCGCCTATAGCTACTCGGCGAGGAATAAGGAAAGGATGCACCAAGCGATCAAGTGGTCCTTCATCGATTCGATGATCGTCGCGGCACTCGGATTTGGATTGCTATTTGGCTTATCGCGTCATATGGCAGGGCTATTCATCGACGATGAGGTGACCGTCACTTACGCGGAGGCATTCACGAGGATCCTATGCGTCGCTTGCCTTACGACTACCCCATGCTTTGTCGTCATCACGATATTCCAAGCTCTCGGCAAGAAGGTTCAGCCCTTTGTCTTAAGCTTCTTCCGCAAAGGCATATTCAACATGATATTCTCGCTGATCTTCGCCTATGGCTTTGGCGAGTATGGCATCGCCGCGGCAACCCCAGCCGCCGATTTCGTCGCCATGTCGGTGTCCTTAGTGGTATTCTTTGTCTTCTGGCATAAATTCAAGAAGCAAGAGCTTGCCGAGACGAAAGAAAAACGGGACGAAACCGCCCCGAATTCTTGATTGGATTGTCTTAAAGGACCGTCACGATTTTTGCGAATCCCGAGATTCGGAAGATATCTTTGACGACCGCGTTCGCGTTTTTGACCTGGACTTTGTCTTTCCCACCTAATTGCTTTGCGAAAAGGAGGAGGAGCCTTAGTCCAGCGGAGGAAATGTATTCGAGCTCAGCGAAATCGAGTTCGAGCAGTTTGGCTTTGGCGATGTCTTCTTTGAGATCAGCGTCTAGTTGGGCGGCGGAAGAGGTGTCGAGTTTGCCAGTGACTTTCGCTTCGAGCGTGTCGCCCACGATATTCTTGATGACTTCCATGGTGATGTACCTCGCATAAAGATTACCACACCGCGTCCGAAACGGAAAACGGCATTTGCGGATTCTCCGTTGCTTTTCCTATCCTTCTCAGGAAGGAATATAGATCTGCCTGAAACAAATCATCATCGAGCCTCATAAAAGGGTGCATTGGTCGCGCACCGGACTATAATAGTCGACATGAACAAAGGCAAACCAATTCTCTGCTACGCGATGCCATCGGAAGTCAAGCCGATTCTCGACCGCGTCGAAACCCTGTCCGAAGAATCATATGGGCAGGCAAAACTATACGATTGCCGTTATGAAGGAAAGAACTTCTTTATCCTCGCTGCCGGAATCGGAAAGGTTGCTGCCGGGGCATCCCTTGCGGCAACGCTTTGCCAAAAAGACGTGACCCATGTATTCAATATCGGCGTTGGCGGATCGATCGATGCCGCTCGTGCGCCTAGCCGCACCGCCGTCATTGGATCCCGCTACGCCCAACACGATGTCGATACTTCGGCGATCGGCGACCCCGTTGGACTTATCTCCGGCATCTATCTGACTTATCTCCCTTCCGAAGAAGAAGGACAGAAGAAGCTTATCAAGGCATGCGAGAAGTTCGGCGTGCCATATAATGTCGGCACGATCGCAAGCGGTGACCTCTTTGTTTCCAAAGCGGAGGAACGGAAAAGAATCAAAGCCTTGTTCGATGCGGTGAGCTGCGATATGGAGACCGCGGCATTTGCCCAGGTCGCCTATACCTATGGCAAGCCTTTTAACGGCCTTCGCATGATCTCCGACGCGGAATCGGCAGGGGAATACGAGAAGAACATTCCCTATTGCACCGAGATGGCAACTGATATCGCCTTGGAGATGCTACTAAGCTAAAAATCGATACACGTATCGCGCCGATTGGCGGAAAGGTATTCAAAAAATGGACGGAAAGAAAAGAAACTATGCTGTGGTGACTGTCATATTCCTCATCATCGCGATTGCGTTTGCAATCATCTCAAGCGTCATCTTGCCCGTGAGCGTCAAGCAAGCGATGGATGACCTCCAGCAAAACTCGACTGATCAAGCTGGGGCGGTTGTTGCTGCGCCTTTTGTGGCTTTGATCCTCGTCGTATTTATCTTCTTTGGGATTGCGGCTGGAATCGTTGCGGTCCCGTTCTTCATATTGGGCCTAGTGTTCAACGTGAGGAGCACGATACTTTGGGTTAGGGTTCTCGCAATCATCGGCGAGGTCCTCTTCGCTTACGAAATCACCGTCGCCGTAATCAAGATCATTCAGCTTGCGATTGGCGCTTAAACATCAAATCGAACGGATTGGCGGGTGCGGATGCATCCGTTTTTCTTCTCCGCCAACGAAAAACGTTCCCGAGCGGCTGCTTCGGGAACGATAGATTCGATGGCGGAGAAGCGGGGATTCGAACCCCGGCTGGAGCGTGGCCCCACTATCAGTTTTCGAAACTGACCCCTTCAGCCGCTTGGGTACT